>JACZSJ010000104.1 GCA_022574295.1 Pseudomonadota bacterium | reverse complement strand
GTGGCTTATGCTGTCGGGATTTTTGTTAGTAGGCTCAGGCTCACAGGGCATATTCAACTCTAATGCAGCAAACCCACTTCATATATATATTCAGCACAACGTTTGGCCTCATTCAACAACACAGGAGGGGAGACAAGTTTTCGATCAAGCAGCCATTTGTTATAGGGGGTTGCCATGCTGTCTTCGACGAGGCCAGCGAGGTTGTTTGTTAGTTTGTTTGTACCACGAGCAGGTACATCAAGTAAGCCGACCGCAGAACCAGAGGTAAGGGCCTCATATATCATGGAGACACTGTCCGCGCTTACCCAGACATTTGCGGCAAGATTAAGTCGTCTTGCCACCCAGGCTGTCCCGGTACTTGAATAATCTTTATATTCTGCATTGGGCGCTCGTATAGCTGCCAGAGCCATGCTTGTTTCCTCAGGCGTGCGTGCAGAATCTGATATTTCCCATTTGATATCAGTGTGCGTTTTAAGAATTTCTTTTAATTGTTGCAACAGATATTCATTATCCCAATGAAAATGTCTTGAAGGCCCACCAATTAAAATTAAACCATGGTCATCCATGTGTTCAGTAGAAGGCGTGATGCAATTGATAGCACCTTTGGTGGTGAAAATATTATCAGCTATCTTCGGTTTATCATGTTCAGGAATAAAACAAAAATCAAACCAGTTGAACGGAAAATCTGGTTTCATGATCACAACGGAGCGTCCTCCCCGCGATCGCTTTGCACAGAGAATAGGAAAATATGTGTTATGCCCAGCGCCAATAATAATATCTGGATCAGGCAACTGTTCACTCGTTGTAAATTTTTTAAAAAGCAGATCCAGTATCCCATATTTTCTGTCAGATAGTTCAATATCGTGACAATCACACGGTTTAATCAGATTTAACGCCTTAACCAGGCCTTTACTTTGTGTGTCGTGGCCTGCTCTGCCGTCACTGATCCGCCAGATAACATTGGTGTGTGTGCTTTCGATGGTCACCTTCTATGCGAGTTGCCCGATTATTCATCATTCATTTTTTAGTGAGAACGCCGTGCCGCAATAAGGGCAGGTTACCTGACCAGTTTCCTCAATGGACAAAAAAACGCGAGGATGCGAATTCCACAAGCTCATTTCTGGTGTCGGGCAATGCAAGGGTAGCTGTTTACGGCTGACCTCGACTGTGCTTTTTTCATTAGGCATTTCTACTGTTTGATGCTCGCTCATGGTAATTTTCCTAAATGTAACTCAGCCATTCCGGCCTGTTTTCACAACGCCCATGGACCATGTCAAAATAGGCTTTTTGAAGCATTTCTGTTATTGGACCGCGACATCCCTGGCCAATCAACCGTCCATCCAGTTCACGAATAGGGGTTACCTCTGCTGCAGTTCCGGTAAAAAATGCTTCATCAGCAATATATACTTCATCTCTGGTGATCCGTTTTTCCCGAACCTCCAGGCCTTTTTCTTTCGCCAGAACAAAAATAGTTTCTCTGGTGATTCCTTCCAGCGCGGAAGCAAGATCCGGCGTGAAAAGTACTCCATTACGCACGATAAAAATGTTTTCGCCGCTGCCTTCCGAGACATATCCCTCATTATCAAGTAACAGGGCTTCGTCATAACCACAATCCAGTGCCTCCTGCAAAGCCAACATGGAGTTCAGGTAGTTGCCGTTTGCCTTTGCCTTGCACATGGTGATATTGACATGGTGGCGGGTGTAAGAAGACGTTTTGATGCGAATTCCCTTCTCCAGACCTTCACTACCGAGATAAGAGCCCCATGACCAGGCGGCAACCATGACGTGAACTTTTAGATTATCAGCACGCAGACCCATCCCCTCTGAACCATAAAAGCACATCGGACGGATATAGGCTGAATCAAGCTCATTTTTACTCACCGCCTGCAGACAGGCATTGTTGATAGTCGCTTTATCATATGGCATGGGCATCGCAAGAATATGGGCTGAACGAAACAATCGATCCGTGTGTTCTTGCAAGCGGAATATGGCCGTGCCCTTTTCGGCGTGATAAGCACGGACTCCTTCAAAAACGCCCATGCCGTAGTGCAGGGTATGTGTCAGGACATGGATTTTGGCCTCTCTCCAGGGGACAAATTCCCCGTCCAGCCAGATCACACCATCACGATCATCCATTGTCATGGATATCTCCTCATTAACCATCTTGTCTATTAATCACTGTTTATTATATGGATGCCGTATTGCACCATAAATCCACGACAAGTAACAGAGTCTGTATTTTTTTGATTCTCACTGTCAGAGTAGGATAAGCTTGGTCTATTGTGAATGATCAGGTTTAAATCGTTATGTCTGGATCAAAAATAAAAGAAATATCTTCGCAGCAAGCATGGGAGATCCTTGAGGGTGATCCACAGGCAGTATTACTGGATGTTCGAACGAGCATGGAATATGAATATGTAGGACACCCCCTCAACGCAATGCATGTCCCCTGGATGGATGCTCCGGACTGGAATGTTGATGCCAGATTTGTCGATAATGTCCGTCAAGCACTGGTGAAGCGATCAGGGTCAGATCAGGATCTGGAATCTACCGTCATATTAGCAATATGCAGAAGTGGTAAGCGTTCTCAGGCAGCAGCAGAAGAACTTGTGAGCCATGGATTCAATCATTTATATAACATCGAAGATGGCTTTGAAGGCGATATGGATAATAAAAAACATAGAAACACAATTAATGGATGGAGGGTTGCAAACTTGCCATGGGAGCAATCCTGAGGCATTTACATTTCGTCAATAGAGAATTTTTAAGGATATGGATAAAATTTTAATTGCGCCGTGTGTTAATTTTGCGCGCAATATCTGGTCCGGAACCCGGTTTGCTTTATTTGTGCCCACAGGGCTGTGGCAGTTCAGGTTCGGTTTTGTACAGCTTTGTCTACTGTTAACGCTCTCTTTCCTTCTGTCGTTTACTTATGATTATTTCGACACATCCCCAATTAATGTTTTCAATATTTATGGCCTGACCTATCAGGCGACCTTGTATCTGTTGTTCTTCATCAGCGTCGCGATAATTGCACAAATAGAAAAAGACATGGCAAGCATTGTTAACATCATGATTGTCTTTCTTGCCTTTGTTCCTTCAGTCTGGGGTATTTATTTGATTGTTGACTGGCTCGCACAAAAACAAACATGGTTTGATGCTACCGAGACAGCCTGGACGATTTTTATTCTTTATCTTGTATGGCACCTTGCAATTATATTTCGATGTATACAAAAGTATTATCACACGACGATATACAGATCTTTATTATTGGTAACAATATATGGATTGATAAATTTTGTTCCCCCGTTTCAATTACCACAACAACCCCTTTGGCATCATGATTACACTGCGCAAACAAAAACTACAAAACCCAAAGCGAATATAAATATTGAAAATACCTTCTATCGTCAGGGCGAGTTAATCAGGCAGGCAACAGACAGTCTGCTGCCAGAAAGAGCCGGGATAACCGATTTATATTTTCTTGGGGTCGCAGGCTATGCAGATGAAGATGTGTTTATGAACGAAGCAATGCTTGCAAAACAATTGTTTGATGATTATTTTGACACCAAAGGCAGATCGTTATTGTTAATTAATCACCCTCAGACGGTAGAGAAGTTACCCCTGGCAAACGGTCATAATCTTGAAGCGACGGTTAAGGCATTGGCTGATACTATGAACCTGAAAGAAGACATTCTGTTTCTTTTGCTGACTTCTCATGGTTCCAAAGATCACAAGCTGTCAATTGATTTTGAGCCACTGGGGATGAACGATATCGAACCCGTCGAGATCAAAGACATACTGGATAAATCCGGGATCAAATGGCGTGTGATAGTGATTTCTGCTTGTTATTCTGGTGGTTTTATAGAGCCATTGATGGATGAAAATACGCTGATCATGACAGCTTCAGACAAAGACAGGAATTCGTTTGGATGCGGGCATGACGGCGATTTTACCTATTTTGGAGAAGCGTTGTTCGGCAAGCATCTGAAAATCGAGCGACATTTCTCAACTGCATTTTATGGCGCAAGGAAGGACATTGAAGCACGAGAGGCAGAAGAGTCGTTGGAGGTATCGATGCCACAAATCAGGATCGGCAGGAACATTGAAAAACAATTGGCCCTGCTTACTGATCGTCTCGACTGAGAGCCTCTGTCGGCGCTGGTAACCTGAGGCTGCAAAAAAGACCTACTTCAAATAATAACCAAACAGGAAGCGCTAATAATATCTGGGAAACGACATCTGGCGGTGTTAACAGCATGCCCATCACAAAGGCAGCAACAATGACATAGGGCCGGTTTCTTTTTAAAGTTTCTACCGATGTAAAACCACTCCAGATCAAAAGCACCGTTGCAACAGGCACCTCGAAAGCCAGACCAAAGGCAAAAAATAATTTTAGGACAAAATCCAGGTAGTGACTGATATCTGTCATGACTGTAACACCTTCGGGTGTAACAGCATTAAAAAAGCCAAAGACTAATGGAAATATAACAAAGTAGGCAAAGGCTGTTCCTGCATAAAACAGAATGATACTGCTGATAAATAAAGGCCGGGCAAAATGTTGTTCCTGTTTATAAAGACCTGGCGCAATAAAACCCCAAATTTGATATAGCAAATAGGGCATTGCGATAAAAATTGCAGCAAACAAGGTGAGTTTAAAGGGTGCCAGAAAAGGTGCTGCCACCTCTGTTGCAATCATGGTGCTGCCCGGGGCAAGTTTTTCAATCAATGGTGCCGCAATCAAACTATAAATGTCGTTGGCAAAATAAAACAGACATGAAAAAACAATCAGGATGGAAAACAGGCATTTCAGGAGTCTCGTGCGTAACTCAACGAGATGTGACACAAATGATTGTTCATTCCCTGGATCGGTAGTAACGGGGTCGTTCATATTGGTATGGTACTGACTGGCATGCTGATCTTCACTGTTTAGTATTTTTTTTATCAACGTGCGTCAAACTGTCTGAAAAATCAGGGTCTTGATCCGGGGCGTTTTTCATCAGGCCATCAAGCTCTTCAAGCTGTTGTTTAAATACCTTTCCTTCATCTATTGACAACTCCTGTTTTATTTCTCTTTGCAGGTTATTTATCAAGCGACGAAATTTAGCCAGCCATTTTCCTGCCTGTCGGGCAAAATCAGGGAACCTGTCCGGGCCTACCACCAGTAGTGCGACAATCGCGATGATGATGAGTTCCCAAAAGCCGATATCAAACATGGAAGACCACTTTGAATTTTAAATAGATTACATCAGAGGGATTAAAAATTTTTGACTCCTTTCTGGAACGATTACTTTGATTGTCGCAGAAGGAAATAAAATCACTTTTACTTGTCAGGTGTTTTATCTA
>JACZSJ010000103.1 GCA_022574295.1 Pseudomonadota bacterium | reverse complement strand
AAATCTTAAGTTGAAAATATTAAGTAAAATCAGTTGGCTACAAGATTTCTCGCTGCGCTCGAAATGACAGGTTGGACTTAATCAGAGGTTCCCTAAGTTAGTTGATTGGATTACTACCTTCTCTTATCCATCACGCATTCATAAGCTTTCCTGATCTCCTGTGTCTTTTGTGTGGCGACTTTCATCATTTCTTCAGGCAGTCCTTTAGAGACAAGTTTGTCCGGATGATGCTGACTCATAAGTTTTCGATAGGCACGCTTTACTTCACTGAGATTGGCACCTGGACTGATATTCAAAATGGCATAAGCATCTTCGATCTGCATTTTCCCAGGTTTTCCACCGTGGCCAGACTTTTGATGATGTGCTTCAGCTGCAATTGCAGTAAGAATGCTATTCAACTCGTATTCAGAGAAGCTTATGTATCGACAGATTTTTTCTAGCAGCTTTTTCTCGGCAGGATGCAAAATGCCATCCGCGTATGCGGCAGAGCATTGAATCTCGACAAATACTCTTTTAATATTTTTTGATAAGCCAAGCTCAGATTTTAATTGAGCCAGAACATCTTCAAGAGGGAAATCATCTTTTTTACCCTCATTAAATAGTGCAATAGCAGCATCCTTTTGTGCAGGCGATAGGGCCATTTGTGCCATGATCATTCTGGCAGCACTGATTTCATCGGGTGTGACGCGACCATCTGCTTTGCAAATATGGCCCATGACAGAAAATGTTACCGTAAAGAACGCCGCCTGGGACCTGTTCTGCTGTCCAATGGAATGTGTTGGTGATGTATCCTTGTCAAGATTATGGCCCAAAGCGACGCCAAGCAGGGCGCCGATTGGTCCCCCTAACGCAAAGCCAATATATCCACCAATTAACTTACCCCACCAGCTCATGTTATATTGCCTGTGTCTGTGCCTGTGTCTGTGTCATTACTCAATTAGCGGGCTCTCTCATGGTCACAAATTCTTCCGCAGTTGTTGGATGGATGCCGATGGTTTTGTCAAAGTCAGCTTTCCTTGCGCCAGCTTTCATGGCGATACCGATGCCCTGTATGATCTCGCCAGCTTCTGGACCGACCATGTGTACACCAACTACCCGATCCGTTTCTTTATCAACGATTAACTTCATCAATGTTTTTTCATCATCGCCTGATAAGGTGTGCTTCATGGGTGTGAATGATGATTTGTAGACATCGATCTGCTTATATTTTTCTCTTGCGGCTGCTTCAGTAAGCCCGACCGTGCCTATATTGGGTTGGCTAAACACACAAGTGGGAATATTTTCATATTCAACGGGCGAATCTTCATTGTTGAATAGAAATCTCGCCAGAAACATGCCTTCGGCCAATGCGACAGGTGTCAGGTTGACACGGTTAGTGACATCACCCACTGCATAAATTGAGGGAATATTGGTTTGATATTGATCGTTAACGACAATGGCTGTGTTTTTATCAAGGGTAATGCCAAGCAACTCTATTCCCAACTCCTCAGTTTTTGGCTTCCTGCCGGTTGCATACATGATCAGGTCAGTAAGTAATGTTGACCCGTCAGTCAGCGTAGCTCGAAGCTGCCTGTCTATTTTATCAATGCATTCAATATTGGTTCCAAATTTAAGTTTAATGCCCTTTTTACGCATTTCTTCTGCCAGGAATTTCCGAACATCCTGATCAAAACCTCGTAGAAATAATGGGCCTCGATAAAGCAGGGTTGTTTCAACGCCAAGACCATTTAAAATCCCGGCAAATTCGACCGCAATGTAGCCTCCACCAACAATGATGATTTTCTCAGGAAGTGTTTCCAGAAAGAAAACTTCATTAGAAGAAATAACGTGTTCCTTTCCTGGGATGTCGGGGATGCTTGGCCATCCACCGGTGGCAATCAGAATACGTTCGGCTGCATAATGTTTGCCATTGACTGCGACAGTATTTGCATCGACAAGCGTCCCATGTCCATTGATTAGTTCAACACCAGCATTGTCCAGTAATTTTCTATAGACACTATTAAGCCGTTCAATCTCTTTATTCTTGTCTTTGATAAGGCTCTGCCAGTTAAAACGGGGCGGATCCAGTGTCCAGCCAAATCCCTTTGCATTTTCAAAGTCTTCCGAGAAATGTGAAGCATAGAAAAGTAATTTTTTAGGGACACAGCCCACATTGACACAGGTGCCTCCCAGGTACCGGTCTTCAGCAATGGCAACCCTGGCACCAAAATCGGAAGCCATGCGTGCCGCACGTACGCCACCGGAGCCTGCACCAATGACTAACAAGTCGTAATCAAATTTATTCATAATGGATGGTCAGTTTTTAATCAGAAGTAATTTAATGGGTACGAAAGATTATTTTTCAATATAATATGGTCCGGAATGAAATATCTCGATAATTCATATCGTCTTCGGGAAGATATTCAATAAGAGTTTAACATCAGTGAGCACTCAAGACGAAAGCGGAAAGTTAATGCGCTGGGCAACTTATGCCTCGGTTGCTGTGGCAATTGTTCTCATCATTATCAAGACAATGGCCTATTTACTCACAGGATCTGTGGCGATTCTTTCCAGTTTGATTGACTCATTCCTGGATTTTCTTGCTTCAGGAATCAACCTGTTTGCTGTCAGACATTCATTAGTTCCCGCCGATCATGATCACCGTTATGGACATGGTAAGGCAGAAGCAATCGCCGGGTTGGCGCAGTCTGCGTTTATTGTCGGTTCAGCTTTGTTCCTGATCTTTGAGGCGATCAATCGATTTTCTCATCAGCAAGTACTCGAAAACGGCATGGTCGGGATTGGTGTAATGCTGATTACCATCGCCCTAACGGGATTGTTGGTGAAATTTCAGCGTTACGTCGTTAAAAAGACAGGGTCAATCGCCATCACTGCTGATTCATTACATTACGCTGGGGATCTGTTACTCAATTTAAGTGTTATCGTCGCATTAATCTTAAGTATCTATCTCGACTGGCAGATAGCCGACCCTATTTTTGCACTCATGATTGCGCTCTATATTCTTAGAAGTGCATGGGTGATTGGCAAACAATCACTGGCGCAACTTATGGATCAGGAATTACCGGATGAGGTGCGGGAGGAAATTAAAGCCATAGCCTTGCAACATCCAGAAGTACTCAATTTGCATGAACTCAGGACACGTTCATCCGGGAGACAGTATTTTTTTCAATTACATCTGGAAATGGATGGTGAGCTAAAGCTTAAAGAAGCACATCAAATTGCCAATGCGGTGGAGATTGAAATATGTAAGGCGTTTCCAAATGCAGAAGTCATTATTCATGAAGATATGGAAGGCTTACATGAAGGAGAAATAAGAGAGTAAACTCTAGTTTCTTCTCCAGGCATGGAATTTTTCTACCCACTTAAGTAATCGTTCAGGTGCGTGAGATCTTTTCCAGTTACCTGCGACATATTTGTTTGCTTCTGCCAATGTTGGGTAGATGTGAATCGTGCCCAATATTTTGTTGAGACCAATTTTATTTCGCATTGCACTGACGTACTCAGCGATTAAATCTCCTGCATGCTCTCCAACGATGGTGACTCCCAGGATTTTATCTTTCCCTGGGACTGTTAGCACCTTTATCAGACCATGTGCTTCCTCATCGGCAATAGCGCGATCAAGATCGTCTATTTCGTAGGTGGTCACTTCGTAAGGAATATTTTTATCTTTAGCTTCTATTTCATTTAAACCAACACGTGCAACTTCAGGATCGGTAAAAGTCGCCCAGGGGATGACTGAATAATCTACTTTAAATTTTTTATAATCACCAAATAGTGAATTGACTACGGCATACCATGCCTGATGTGCTGCTGTATGTGTGAACTGGAAAGGTCCCGTTACATCACCGCATGCAAAAATATTCGGACATGAGGTTTGTAGAAATTCATTTGTTTCAATGGTTCCGTTCTTTGCTATTGTTATGCCCAGTTCTTCTAGTCCATATCCACTGGTATTGGCTGCACGGCCCACTGCGACTAACAAGGCATCAAACGGGATACGAACATCTTTACTCTGATGTTCACAAATTAGAATATTCTCACCATTCTCAATCAGGAATTGCTTTGCTTTATGGTTTGTCAGCACAGAAACACCTTCTTCCCTGAAACGTTGCATCACCATCTGCGAGATTTCTGCATCTTCACGCATCAATAATCGGGGCAACATTTCAATTTGTGAAACATGACTGCCAAAACGTGCAAAACATTGTGTTAATTCACAACCAATCGGACCACCGCCAAGCACGATAAATCTTTCAGGTAACTCCCTTAATTCCCATATCGTATCTGAAGTGTAATAGTCGACCTTTTCAATGCCTGTAACAGGTGGTACAAACGGGTGTGCACCAGCGGCGATGACAATATTTCGTGTCGTCAAGGTCTTGCTATCGACCTCAACTGTCCATGGCGAAGTAATTTTTGCCTCACCTGTAATACATTCAACACCAAGTTCCGTATAACGCTCAATCGAATCATGCGGCTCGATGGTTTTAATGACACGCTGAACGCGTTGCATAATATCTGCAAAATCGAACTCAACGTCAGCGGATTTGAATCCAAATTCCCTGGCACGACGAGCATGCGCAAGAAATTTTGCGGATCTTATCAGGGCTTTCGACGGAACGCAGCCTGTATACAGGCAATCGCCACCCATCTTGTTCTTTTCAATCAAGGTCACCCTGGCCTTTACGGCGGCGGCAATATAGGCAGTCACCAGACCTGCAGAACCAGCACCCAATACAATCAGATTGCGATCAAATCTTCTCGGCCTTTTAAATGTTTTCTTCACGAAGTATCAGTTGTATATTTTTGCTTTCTCGCTTGTCGTCGATATTGAATAAAATCAATTGATTTTTTGGCAATCAGCGGAAAAACACCGAGCAGGGTGAACGAAATAATTAATTCTGGCGAAAAAATATCTTTTAATGTGCTAATTTGCGCAAGTTGTGTCCCCGCATTTACATAGACAATCGTGCCGGCCAACATGCCTATCTGGCTGACAAGGAAAAAGGTCAGGGTTTTTATCGGCGTCAAACCCATCACTATATTGATGATAAAAAAAGGGAATGCAGGCACCAGACGCAGTGTGAATAAATAAAACGCGCCATCTTTTTCAATCCCATGGTTAATCACCTGTAATCTTGTTGCAAATCTTTGTTGTAATGATTTTCTGAACAGATAGCGTGAGGCCAGAAAGGCAAGCGTGGCTCCTATCGTGGAGGCGAAAGAAACCAGCAATGTTCCCTTGAGCAAGCCGAATATGGCACCGCCAGCCAATGTCATAATAGCTGCCCCCGGCAGCGACAAGCCTGTAACAGCAATATAGGTAATGAAAAAAATTAATGCTGCATATAATGGATAGGAAACATTGTACT
>JACZSJ010000102.1 GCA_022574295.1 Pseudomonadota bacterium | reverse complement strand
TTGTTTTTTACGCCTAATAACTCTAATGGCCGCTTAATACTGATACTGTTGAAAAACTCCATTTTTTGTGAGGACAAGAAATCTATGGCCGTTTAAGCGATCTAATTTCTATTAGATATGAGGGGATATATAAAACACTTAAAATCTCGATCAGGGTCCTCTGGTGTGGCTACGCATGATAAATGGATAGCACTTCCGAGGAGAATGGCTCTTGGCTGAAATTATACATCTTTAAATTATCGAGTTTTTCAACAGTATCGACCCAAAGCGGACACTCATAATGGAATAAACAAATAAAAAGGGGACAGATTTATTTTTCTCTGGCCATTGCTACTATTGCTGCCCTAACTTCCTGACTGTTGCTTACCGACTGCTGGAATTTGATCCGGTATATTCTTTTATTGATGCGCAGATGAAAACCTTCACTATCGATTCCAGTCATAACAACTTTTTCATCATCATTGAGCAGAATGGAATGAAGATCACAATAATGCCGTATGGCATCCATATGATCAGTATTCATATGCTGAACCATATGTTGTTCTTGTTCAAAGCTGAATGGATTAGGTGTGATAAAATCCTCTTTTTCTATCCAATAGATCTGCCCAAACCCGCCAATAAAACGTACACGCTTGAGTTCGATAGTGTAAAAATAAAAATCATGTGTCTTATGATAATCACGCGACTGAGGAAAATATTCGTAATAGCGATTCATCCAATCGATACGATCTTCAGACAATATTTTTGCATCCCCAATAAAGGTAATCCTGCCCACAGTTTGCATATCATCGGGTGTGCCTTCCGTTGCAAATAATGACACCTTGGAGTCTTGTTTTATATTTTTTGTATGTTGCGCGATGTTACTAATTAATATTAAGGGCATACCCTCATTATTAAGGCAATAGGGTACAACAGACCCAAATGGATAACCCGGCATCTCCACCGAGTTGGTGCAAAGAATCCCTTGGTATTCCTGCAAAAAAAGATCCCTTGCTGCAACCGCTTTTTCCTTTATATCTGTCATTTCATATCCTCATACCATCCTAAATGATCTATCGGTACATAAAATTCAAATCGGATATCATTAGTTCAAATCAGACTTGCTTTCAATTCAACCGTCTGATGTCGAGCTAAGAAATAGACTGCCACATTTATATTCAGTATTTTATGAGAGAACACTTCTAATATCATAGTGAACTGCCGGAAACGACCCAAAGCGGACATTAACGCTAAAGGTTGTTCAGCGTCATCAGGGTTATAAAACTCTGCATACACTATTAATTGTCTTTGGATCAGTTTCTGTCTCTCACTACAATACTGTTCGGCCACATAGCTCATTAGGTTATCAGTCACCAATACCACAAACAGTCATGACAAAACTCATAGAACCAGGATTTGTCATGCCAACGCATCAGGAATTACAATAGCCCTTGATGATGATATCTAACTTAACAGGTGGGCTAGTTACTGGGGGCAGGTCATGAGCCCGCTTGCTTTCTTTCGAATTAAGCGACTCAATCAGGTTCACCGTACGCTACTTAACGCCGACCCGGTCAAGACCCTGATCAAAGAGGTCGCCATCGCCAGTGGATTCAGGCAACTTGGTCAACTCAGCCGGGACTACCAAAAGATGTTCGGCGAGTTACCCTCGGAAACACTCCGGTCGCACAAAAATCACGCAAAATCATTTCCCGCGCGAAAAATAATCGCTCCGCAACCCAATGTTGCCAATGAAATGGCCAGCGAGGTATTAGATGGCCTTTTGCAGAAACCGAAGCGGATCGCACCTAAGTATTTCTACGACCAGCGTGGCTCGGCATTATTCGACACCATAACTAAACTCGATGAGTATTACATTCCCCGCATCGAACAACATATCTTTTCCCTCTTCAAGCGCGATATTTGTGAAGAGATTGGCACGGCAAGAACCATTATTGAACCCGGCGCAGGCTCGTGCGAGAAAATCAAATGGCTGCTTCCTGATATCTCGCCAGCGGCTTACGTGCCGATGGATATATCCGAGTCACATCTACGTGAAAACGCTGCTAAATTAGGCTTGGCGTACCCGGGCCTGATCGTGGATCCGAGAGTTTGTGATCATACCAATGACACGATGCTGGACATTAAATTACCTGGTTCATCCCCGGTGTTTTTCTACCCGGGCTCCTCTATTGGTAATTTTGAACCAGAAGCTGTCATTGATTTTATGCGAAAACTGCGAGTAATGATGGGTAGTGGAGGTGGTCTGTTAATCGGTGTTGACACCAAAAAGAATTCAGAAGTTTTGCACACAGCCTACAATGATCCTAAAGGTGTTACAGCAGCTTTCAATATCAACGTGCTACACCACCTCAATCATTTGTTGGGTGGCAATCTGAAACCAGATTATTTTGAGCATGTCGCGTTCTACAACGAGAATTGTGGCCGCATCGAAATGCACCTGCGCTGTGTAAAGAGTCACATCGCGCACATCGCGGGAATGGACCTGGAGTTCAGCGTCGGCGAGTTGATCAATACCGAGTACTCCTATAAATACCATCCGCAGGAATTTTCTGCGCTGGCCCAGCGCGCGGGTCTGCGGATGAAACGATTGTGGCAAGACAAGCAGCGCTATTTTTCTGTGATGTATTTTTTGCCAGCCTTGTTAACAGTTTGATATAGGTGCCGTCGCCCTTGGCAATGGGTAGCTCTAAAGTAACTTTGGCAGGCGCAGATAAAGCGCCCTATTACCCTCCCGGTAGGCTTTTTGTGCCAGTGCACAGGCGATCCAGGTCTTGCCCACACCGGGGGAACCGGTGATCATGATATTGGAGTATAGGAAGCATAAACAGGTAATTGCGGCTAGTCCACCCATCAATACACCTCAATTTTCTCGTGTAATCTTCAACCCCCTTCCCGATATATCCTAACCGGGCCTTTGCACTTACTTTTTCGATGACCTGGACGCAAAACAATTATCAGGTATGATGTGCTTCAATAACAAAGCTTGGAGGCTATCCTATGATCGCGTCTGAAACAGAAGCACAAAACAGGCGCGAGATACTCTTGACCGAATTCGGGCGTGTGCGTCTGTGCACGGAAACCCTTTGTGAACCGCTGGTAACCGAAGACTACCAGCTTCAATCCATTATACAGACCAGCCCACCCAAGTGGCATATTGCACACGTCACCTGGTTCTTTGAGGCCTTTGTGCTGTCTGACTTTATTCCCGGATACCAGCCTTTTCACCCACGCTTCAATTTTCTTTTCAACAGTTATTACTACACCAAAGGTGACATGTACCCACGGTCAGAACGCGGTCTGTTGTCACGCCCGACCGTGAAGGATATATATCAGTACCGCGCCCACATCAACTCCGCCATGCGTGATTTGATTGAAAGCGTTGATATTGCAAAATTGGACGAACTTTATTTTCGCGTGACCCTGGGCCTCAACCATGAGCAACAGCACCAGGAACTGCTGTTGATGGATATCAAATATAATTTTTGGGCCAATCCTTTGAAACCTGTGTACCGTAACAATCTGGAAATACCACAGGGAAAAAGTCGGCCAATGCGTTGGCTGGAACGCACGGGTGGTATCCACGGACTTGGGCACAGCAATGAAGGTTTCGCCTTTGATAATGAAACACCCCGGCATGACGTATTGATTCGCGATCATCGTCTCGCCGACCGTTTAGTTACAAACGGTGAGTACCTGAATTTCATAGATGAAGGTGGTTATTCCGATACAACACTGTGGCTTTCCGATGGTTGGGTGCTGATCCAGGCCAAGGGCTGGTGCCACCCACTTTATTGGCAACAAGTAGAAGGTAGCTGGATGCAATTCAGCCTGGGTGGAATGCGAGACCTCAACCCGCACGAGCCAGTCTGCCATCTGAGCTTTTACGAAGCTGATGCCTACGCGCGCTGGGCCGACAAACGCTTACCCCTGGAATGCGAACTGGAGGCCATGCTGTCTGAATTACCTGTCAGTGGAAATTTTGCCGACAGTGACTTTCTGCACCCTGCACCAGCAGGTAATGCAGGTCAATGGTACGGAGATCTCTGGACATGGACCAGTTCGCCATATATGGCCTACCCCGGTTTCAAGCCACTGGCAGGATCCATAGGCGAGTACAATGGCAAGTTCATGTCCAACCAGATGGTGCTGAAAGGTGGGTGCTGCGCAACGCAGTATGGACACACACGTGCGAGCTACCGCAACTTTTTCTATCCAGATGAACGCTGGGCCTTTACCGGTCTGCGCTTGGCGGCAGATGCTTAAGCACCGGCTCGAGGTCCTGGATTTCCCGTGGAAAACGTGCTGACAGAACGACAACGGCGAATATAAGGACCGCAGACAATACGAACAGCCAACCTTTTACGTGCGGGTACATTAAGCCACCGAGGAGCATTCCAAGGATGCTGGCCGGCCAGTTAATACACGAGTAAAAAAACAAGCACATGAAAAGTCCGCTACCAGATCCAGACAACGTAGTTTTCCAGAATGAGCATCCTGCGCCGGGTGACAGCCGCAGCGAGCTCCTCGCCAGCCTGCACCAAGAGCAGAAGCTCATCAATCCCAAATATTTTAGGGCATTATCAGGGATTCGAGGACGGCATTTAGAATGTTCACTGCTTACAACTATTTGCAAATATTAGGGAATTGCGATTTCGCCATGCACAGGTGCCAGATAATCCTCAGGTTCAGGAATATATCAAAACCTTAAAACAAAAACGTGATTCTGGATAGTATCAATAACGAAATATTGTCAACTGAAGAGCCCTATAAAACACCAGTGAATGTCCGCTTTCAGTATGAAGCAGACATTCATTGAGCAACTAAGCCACCCATAAAAACGGCAGTATTATGTCGTTATATAACATACAAGATGTGTTCTCCTACTGAGTAATAAGAATCGCACAAGATGCTGCAACCTCAGCGATCTTCAAGAAGTCAAGACCACCGCCACCCGCCGTCTCAGAGATGCAGATACACAGTGGTGTTGGAGTTAGTTCTGGTAGCTCCATTCTCTTCGCCATGAGATCACACAATTGAGCTTGCGCCGAACTCGGAGCTTTTCTCCATGTTCCGAGATTGTCGTCTGCTGAGAGTGAGAGGCCATACGCTGACGCAGTGAAAAGCAAGAACATTATCGTTACTGTTTTTATCGATTTTCCGGTCATCTAGTATTCCTCCCATAGAATAAGATAGGTATCCCAGTTCTATTAAGCAACCCCAGAAAATGGCACTATTATATCGTTATATAACGTGTAAGATGCGTTGAGTATTTGAACGTCTGCTATCCAGTGCCACTTCAATCGGTCAATGCAACACATGCGTTAAAACGTTCTGCTGGTGTTTCAAAATCTAATGTCTCACGAGGTCGTTCATTTAACTGACGTGCAA
>JACZSJ010000035.1 GCA_022574295.1 Pseudomonadota bacterium | reverse complement strand
ACACTGCGGCGGAGCTTAAATCGATGCTACAGGGCAAAATGCCTAACGTGACAGCTTTCAACGTACCAGTCAAAACTGCACAAATGCTCAAGGCTGATTTGGAAGCGGCCAATATCGCTTATGTTGACAGTGCTGGACGCTTCCGAGACTTTCATTCATTACGCCACTCGACAGGCTCCCTGTTAGCGGCAAGTGGTGCACACCCTAAAGTTATCCAGTCGATAATGAGGCACTGCGATATAAACCTGACGATGTCAAGATATACGCATCTTTTTAGGGGGCAGGAATCAGAGGCTGTTGCTGCTTTGCCGGACTTATCTTTGCCAAGTAAGAGAAAACAAAAAGCGATTGCAACTGGTACTGACAATAAGCCGATTGAGACTGTTCAAGATGCCCCAGAAAAGTTGACACCAAAATTGACACCTTTTTTGACACCTACTGCTTACCCTGCTTGTAATCGGTCGTCAGCGATTGGCAATGAGCAGGACAATTTCCAAGAAAACAACGAAAACGATAACTGCTTAAATAGTGAACAGTTAGGCATAAAAAAAGACAGCTTGGCATTAGCTGTCACGGGGAAAAAAGAAAAGCCAACGGTCGGATTCGAACCGACAACCCCTGGTTTACAAAACCAGAGCTTAGAAAATACAACTGTTGATGGAACAAAGACTTGCGAAACCACAAAAGAGCAGTTGACACCCCAGTTGACACCTAAATCCCAAAAACAGGGCAAAATTGACGCCTCAGAACTATCCTCAGACCTTGCGGAAATCGTAGCTGTTTGGCCGGAACTGCCGGAGCATATCAAAGCAGCAATCAAAGCGTTAGTTCAGACGCATACCGGCAGCAAAAGAGGATGAAATGGCTGAAATAATTCAGATAGACTACAAGATGGCCTTAGACCTATCGGGCGCAAGGTACACAAAGAAACAGCGAGTGTTTATGATTGAGTATTTGAAATGCTTGAATGGCTCGGAAGCAGCCAGGAGAGCCGGCTATAGCGTCAAGTGCGCCCACCAACAAGCTTATGAGAACTTAGGAAAATCGAAGATAAGACAAGCAATCGACAAGGCGATAAATGGGCGAAGCCGAATAACGCTTATCGAAGCGGGGGTAATAGGCCCCGACGAAGATCTGCCAGAGAGGTACTCTTGAACGGCTCCAAAAACCTGATAAAACTATACAAAACTATACTTTGCAAAGAAATCCGACTACTGACGGATGATAAAGTCCAATAGTACATGAGGTCACATTTTGCGAACCTGAAAAAACCTACGAAAAGGCGCAAGATAAATGAGCAAAGCTGAAACAAGACAGTCAATGCTGATGATGCAGCAACTATATTATGAAGATATGCGGTATGATTTCTTAGATCTTGGCAATGGTGGCCAATATACAGAATCTCAAAAACGTTATGCCTTTGAATTGATAAGCGAATACGGCATAAGAGCAACAGCAAGGATTCTGCAAATACCACGTAGAACATTACAGCGATGGTGTAGAAAGTACAATATATATGTCAGACTCTGTCCATCATGGGTTCGTGAATGGGCTGAAAGACGAAGAAAAAGAAAAGAGTTTTGGGCAAGACGAGGGTATTATTAAAACAATGAAATGTCACCATTTAAAAAGGTGGAAATGGTACGGAAATAGTAGGAAATATTGGTTTTTGTTCTTATAGGCATGGTAATTGCAATTCCATTTTCTAATGAATTTTTAATGAAATCCATTTTATTGTTTGTATTGTACCTAGTTATTAGGTTTGTTTCAATACTGTTTTCATTGAGGGGCATGGATTTTACATTAAAGGAGAAAATATTCATGTCGTTAAATACGCAGAAAGGAATTGCGGTTGCTGTTGTCGTTTTTTCACTTGCTACTTTAAACATATCTGGAATGGATGTTATACTTAATCTTGTTTTGGCGTTTATGCTTTATTCTATATTTTTATCAACAGTTGTTTTTAGATTGTCAAAGTTTTTTGTTAAGGGTGTTGAGAGGGAGTAGTGTTTAGTTTATTTCTTTAGTTTTGAGAATTTAGTATATTTTTATAAATGGATGTGCATTATCTATCATTATTTTCCTTGAACCATTTTCTCGGATTAAAAACGATATCTTTTCTGCCAGAGTAGAATAATCATCTATTGGTACTAGTAAACCATTTTCCCCGTCATCAATGAGTTGTTTTGGTCCCTGTGCAGCGGTTGCTATTATAGGGGTTTTTTGTGACCAGGCCTCAAGAACAACATTTCCAAGCGGCTCATGCCTTGATGGGCATACAAATATGTCCGCACTCGCCAGTAAGGCATTAATATCTTCTCTCCACCCAAGAAGCCGGACGCGGTCATCCAGCCTGAGATCTGAAACAAGTTTTTTCAAATCATTTTTCAATGGTCCTTCACCTGCTACCCATAAATAGACATTATCGAGCGTGGCTATCGCCCGGATTAGCATATCAAACCCTTTGTTACCGTGTAGCCTTCCGGCGGCAAAAACCAGGGGGGCATTAGTTGGTGTATTAAAGTTATTTCTTTCTACAGGATCCGCGTTTTCTTCATTTACAAAATTGGATATATAATGCGCATTTTTTTCAGGCCAGCCTTGCTTGATCACGTAATCACGAATATCCCGTGTATTACAGATCAGGTAATGACATTTACTATAATATTTAAGATTATAATAACCGCCCAACCTTCCAACACTTATCCATTTACCTTTGGGGGTCATGTTAGATGCCCGGTTCATCCATGACATAACAATATCAGGCTGCTTTAACACGGTCAGTTGTTTTACTCGCCAGGGAGTGTAAAAATCCAGCATGCCCCCATAAGGCAATTGGTAAACATCAATCCCGGCCTGTTGAAGTGTTTGTGCCCTTTTGCTGCTTTTCCTGATAACGGCTGTTTGTGTCATTCCTTCAGCGTGCAGCGCAGGAACCAGTCTTGTAAAAAAAGCTTCGGCTCCCCCATTACTCGCCCCGGCAATGAGCTGCATGATATTCATTAATTTACAATTTTCTCATTATCTTATTATCTTATTATCTTATTAAGACTAGTCACAACGTCATCAACTTTAATATTTCCCAGTTTATTGTCCTTCCCCTGTAACCATATAGATTTGCTTCCCCACGGTCGATACCGACCAGGATCACCTATTCCGAAAATCGTTATCGTTGGAATACCAGCAGCACTTGCCATATGCCCCAGGCCAGAATCATTTCCTATAAATCCCACCAAACATTGCTGAACAGCGACAGCCTGAATAATATCCGTTACGCCACACAAATTAATACAGGGCATTTCAATTTGCGAGGAAATAAAATCTGAAAATTCTTTGTCTCTATCGTCACCCAAAAAAATGGCCGCATCAAAAAATCCTCTCGTTTTGTCCAATAGGGACAAATAATTTTCTTTTGGCCATATTTTTATCTCTGCGTTAGCGCCTATGCCTAACCCTAACAATCTCTTGCCGTAATATTTACCAAGAGCCTCTTCGGCAAATTTTTTTTCCGCATCGCTAAGCCAGACCCGGCATTGTGGCGGATCTCCTTGAAAAAGTTCAGAGATAATGTCCATGTGCTGCTGTACCGCATGGGATCCTGTCGGTTTTCTATTTAATTTTCTGTTAAATTTTGTGTATCGTTTCCCCGCCGGGATCATGTAAGCCAGGCCATCGGTGCGAATATCCACAATCAGATCATAGGATTGAAACCACAAATCTTTTAGCAGTAAGGGGCCGCCTCTTAAAAATTTTTGTTTTTGCTTATGAAGTATTCTGCCTCTAAAAGGGCAATATTTAAAAATCTTACTGGATCGCTGATCACCGACAATATCAATAACGGCCTCTGGATAAAGTTTGTGCAGCGCCTGAAGAACCGGCGTTGTCATTATTGCGTCACCAATATTGCTCAATGTAATAAACAATATCTTGCTGACTTGATCGCGCATATTTTGCCGTCTTTTCCTGTGACTGTGTTTATTTGCCTATACAAAAGCTTGAAAAGATTTCACCGAGGAGATCATCGGCAACAAAACTGCCTGTGATTGTCCCCAGTGACTCCTGTGCCATGCGTAGATCTTCTGCTAACAACTCCAAAGAGATTTTGTCTTCTGCGCTTTGCGCTGCCTTCGTCAAAAATTCCTGTGTCCTTAATAGTGCATTGAGGTGGCGGGTTCTGGCCATGTAACTATCTTCGCTTGTTTCGCTTAATCCCATGATTGTTTTTAGTTGCTGAATCAGGGCGTCAACTCCTTCGCCCGTCTTTGCTGAAAGAAATACTTCTGTAGAATATTTGTTTTTTTCAAGCAGTTCATTTTTATTGTCTGCCAGATCAATTTTATTTCTTACTACGATCATTTTCACATTTTCCGGGATCGTCTCCAAGAGTCCCTGCTCTGCTCTTCCGGTTTTCTGCCCATACTCTGTTAACCACAATATAATATCAGCGCTGCTAGCGGCATTTAATGCGCGCTTAATTCCTTCTTCTTCAACATCGTCTCTGGTATCTCTAAGGCCTGCCGTGTCTAATAGATTAAGCGGCGCTCCCTCAATGAGAATGTTTTCTTCAACAATGTCTCTCGTTGTTCCCGGTGTTGTGCTGACAATTGCCGCCTCTCTCCCTGCGAGCCTGTTTAACAAACTTGATTTGCCAACATTTGGACTGCCAATAATTGCCAACTTCAGCCCCTCCCCCAACCTTGCTCCTTGCTGCGCCCGGACAAGCATCTTGCCGATCTCATCAACACAAGCTGATAATTTTTCTTTAATATCAGCCTCCTGAATAAAATCGATTTCTTCTTCAGGGAAATCCAGCGCACTTTCTATGAATGTACGCAGACTAATAAGCCTTTGTAATAAACTGTTGATATTCTTTGAGAACTTGCCGTCAAGGGAACGAATCGCGCTTCTGGCTGCTTGAGATGAAACACTGTCAATTAATGCGGCTACCGCCTCAGCCTGCACCAGATCAATCTTGTTATTTACAAATGCGCGTTCTGTAAATTCACCTGGCCGTGCCTGTCTGGCTCCTAGCGCTAAAACACGATCTAGTAACATAGACATTACAACACGACCGCCGTGCCCCTGAAGCTCTACAACATGCTCTCCCGTGTACGATGCGGGCTGTGGATAATAAATAAGGATTCCGTTATCAATAGGCGTGCCATCTTCCCCAAGGAAATTACAAAACGTTGCTTCTCTTGCCTTCAGATTTTGTTTTCCGAGCTTCTTGCCGATAAGTTGTTTTGCGATAACGGCAGCCTTGGCCCCGGAAAGTCGAATGATGCCAACACCTCCGCGTCCAGGTGGTGTTGCAATTGCGGCGATGGTGTCGTGAGCTTTGGCCATCGTTTATCCCAAATTATTTTAGATGGGGTTAGTTCCGCGACAACGCTGCGCGATCGATGCTTCTGGTGATTACCCATTGCTGGGCAATAGACAGCACATTGTTCACTACCCAATATAACACCAAGCCTGATGGGAAAAATGCAAAGAATACAGTAAAAACAATCGGCAAAATTGACATCACCTTTTGTTGAACAGGATCCATCGGTGCTGGATTTAATTTTTGCTGTATCAGCATTGTTACGCCCATCAGCAATGGCAGAACAAAATACTGATCCGGCGCAGACAAATCTGATAACCAGAAGATAAACCCAGTTTGTCTCAGCTCGACACTTTCTAGCAATGTCCAGTACAACGCAATAAAAACGGGGATCTGAATGAGTATTGGAAAACAACCGCCTAATGGATTAATTTTTTCTTTCTTATAGATATCCATCATCGCCTGGTTTAACCGGGTACGATCATCTTTATACCGGTCTTTAATGGCCAATAATCTAGGCTGCACTCGACGCATGTTGGCCATTGATTTATAGCCTGCTGCAGATAGCTTAAAAAATATCAATTTTAACATTAGGGTAACCAGCACAATCGCCCAACCCCAGTTTCCGGTGATCCCATGAAACTTTTCCAGGCACCAAAACAGTGGCTTTGCTAAAAACCACAGGACCCCGTAATCAACCGTTAACTCCAGACCCGGTGCAATTTTCTCAAGCTTGCTCTGAACTTTAGGTCCTATATATAATTTTTGTTCGATCACGCCTGTCTCGTTTGGTGCTACTGAGATTGCGGGCGTGATAACGCCAATGACATAACGATTGTCATTGTGCGCAAGCGTATAATAATGGTTCTTTTCTTCGCGACTTGCCGGGATAAGTGCGCTAACAAAGTAGTGCTGCAGCATTGCGGCCCAGCCATTAACAATATCTATACTAAGGTTTTCGTCCTCTATGTCAGCAAAGTCAAGTTTTTCGTAGCGTTGTTCCGGGCTTGAAATAACTGCTCCTGTGTATGTGTAAAGAATACGCGATTCTCTTCCTGGATCACTTCTTTGCAGTTGGTTATAGGCATGCCCAGTCCAGGGCTCTCCGCTTTGATTTTCCACTTCATATCTGATCTTGATCAGATAACTGTCTCTTGTGAATTCATAGATCTTTTTGACCTTGATTCCGCTTTCAGATTCCCAGATAAGCGGCACAACAAGTGAACTTTCACCTGCTTCCAAAATATAATTATTGCTTGAAGAAGAAAATTTTGCTTCGTGGGTCGGCCCTCCTTTTTCGCTTAACAGGCCGCCTTGTACAACATAAAATAAGGGCGGTGTGTTGTTAAGCAGAAGGGTTGGTTCGTCTGGTTTATCGAGTGCAACGGGATAATCAAGCAGTTCGACTTTATCGATGCCGCCCCCCGTTTTACCAATGCTTATCTGATATAAATCCGTTTTTATCCTGATGGGTTCTTCGCCTGCCAAGACAGCAGGAATATTATTGTCACTCCCGGAGGGTGGTGGTTGCTGAACTTCCGGTGTTGATGGTACAACAGGCACAGTAGTAACTCGCTTTTCTGTAACTTCCTCCTGGGCCCCGCTTAGCTCGGCCAATGCCTCTCCGGGGCCGCCGTAATCCTTTCCCCACTCTTGCCAAAGCATCAACAGCACAAGACTCAGGGCAACGACCAGTATGAAACGTAAGGTGTCCATTATCGATCCGGAACTGGATCGTAACCCCCCTTATGAAAGGGGTGGCAACGACATATGCGCGCCATGCCCATGATGACGCCTTTTACTGCACCGTGTTTTGTAATTGCTTCTTTTGTATATTGCGAACAGGTTGGCATGTAACGACAGCGATCCATCAAGTATGGACTTAATAGATATTGGTAAACTTTAATACTAGAAATTAAAAATTTTTGCATTGCGAAATGTTTTTCCAGTGCATCCTTAGTGATTCCTTAATTTTTTTATTGTTAATTGTTGTTTGCTTTTTATTGGTAACAACAACAACGTCGACATCTTTTAAGATGTTTTTATGATGACGGAAACTCTCTCTTATTGTTCTTTTTATCTTGTTTCTGCTAACAGCCGTACTAATATTCTTCTTTGATATAGCAAGTCCCAGCCTGGCTCGGCCTAGATCATTCTTTTTTGCTACTACAAGAAACTTATCATCTACTGAACGGCAGGAAGATTTAAAGACCCGTCGATAATCCCCCGGCTTGGCGATTCTGTTTAGCTTTACAAATTTGCGCGTTTTTGGGGACACAGCATCCGCTTGCGCTTACTCAGATCTTAACTCAAGCTGAAAGCTTCTTGCGGCCTTTTGCTCGGCGCGACTTTATGACACTGCGGCCCGCCTTGGTGCGCATTCTTACACGGAAACCATGTCGCCGTTTTCTCTTTAATTTACTAGGTTGAAATGTTCTCTTCATCGGTTTGTTTCCGTAACAATAAAAAAGCGCGCTATAGTACGTTTATCAGGCCTTCCGTGTCAATTCGTCTCATAATAATAATCCATTTCGGGCTGTGGATAAGTTGCAGGATCAGGTATAAACTTCACTCAAATAATTTTTCTCTCTATCCAACACAATTAAAAGGCCAAAAGGGGCCGAGGGGATCAAAAAATTGCTCAGTTCACCATGGAATTACTGTCTTGAACGCCTGGAAGGAGAGCTAACACCGCAACAATTTAATACCTGGATTCGCCCTCTTCAGGCGGAAGAACAAGGCACTTCGGTTCTCCTTCTGGCGCCAAATCGATTCGTTAAAGACTGGGTACACGAACAATATTTCGAAAGGATAAGTGCCATACTGTCCGAAAATGAGACTTATAGTCAATTCTCGCTCTCATTAGAAGTTGGTTGTCAAAACAATCCAGTTCAGCAGGAGAAAACTAAAACACAGGTAAAACACAATAAAAAAGCACAACATGCAAGTAATCTCAATCCTAGATTCACGTTTGATTCTTTCGTTGAAGGTAAGTCAAATCAGCTTGCTAAGGCCGCTTCTATGCAGGTTGCTGAAAACCCGGGGGCCTCTTATAACCCATTGTTTATTTATGGTGGCGTTGGCCTAGGAAAAACACACCTGATGCATGCTATTGGTCATGCAATACTCAAGAATAAAAACAACAGTACTGTAGTTTATTTACATTCCGAGCGCTTTGTCGCTGATATGGTAAGGGCCCTACAACATAACGCTATCAACGAATTTAAACGTTATTATCGTTCGGTTGACGCTTTATTGATCGACGACATTCAGTTTTTTGCCAAAAAAGAACGATCACAAGAAGAATTTTTTCACACATTCAACGCCTTACTAGAGGGACAACATCAAATTATTCTAACCTGTGATCGCTACCCAAAAGAGGTGTCTGGCCTGGAAGAGAGACTTAAATCCCGCTTTGGTTGGGGGCTAACTGTCGCAATCGAACCACCAGAGCTAGAAACAAGGGTAGCTATTATTAAAAGCAAAGCCAACTCGATAAACAAGGATATTCCTGATGAGGTGTCTTTCTTTATTGCAAAACGGTTCCGTTCGAATGTAAGGGAATTAGAAGGCGCCCTGAACAGGGTCATCGCCAGCTCTAATTTAACGCAAAAACCCATTACTTTAGAACTCACAAAAGAAGTTTTACGAGATCTTCTTTTGCTTCAGGATAAATTAATCACGATTGAAAACATTCAAAAAACAACGGCTGAATATTACAAAATTCGTATCACCGATCTTTTATCAAAAAGAAGGAACCGATCAATCGCAAGACCAAGACAAGTTGCAATGAAGTTATCCAAAGATTTAACAAACCATAGCTTGCCTGAGATTGGTAATGCATTTGGTGGAAGAGACCATACAACCGTATTACATGCTTGTCGAAAGATTGCTGAATTGAGAATAACAGAAGCAAAAATAGATGAAGATTATAATAATTTGAGTAAAATTCTTACAACATAGTGTGGATAAGTTGTGTCTATAAAAAATAGAACAAAATTAAATGAATTATCCACAAAAACCTCACAAAGAATCTACATATAAAAACAGACTTATCTATAGGGTTTTACATAAGTAATAACATTGTAACATATTGATTTAATTAATAAAAACAAAAGTTATTCACAAATTGTGGTTTCACTAATAATAGTAATAATAAGGTTTTAATAATGAAATTTAATATAGACAGGAATGATATTTTACCACCGGTACAAACCGTTTGTACCGTAATAGAAAGGAGACAAACCTTACCTATACTCGCCAACATATTGATTGTCGCAGAAGGAAATAAAATCACTTTTACTGGAACAGACATGGAAGTTGAAGTGGTGACCTCAATAAAACACTTTAGTGAAAATCCGGGAGAAGTCACAGTTCCTGCCAGAAAATTTTTAGATATATGTCGAGCGCTTCCTGATGGTTCAAGTATTGAGTTAAGTTTTAATAAAGATCAAGTCCTGATTAAATCCGGGAAGAGTAGATTTACTTTAGCAACATTGCCTGCGACAGAGTTTCCGTCAACAGAGGCGCTGGGAAGTAGTAATAAAATATCTATTTCCCAGGAAGATTTTAAAGCTCTCCTGGAAGATACTATGTTCTCAATGGCTCAACAGGACGTTCGTTACTATTTAAATGGTCTTTTGTTGGAGATGGAAAAAAACAGCTTAAGGGCAGTAGCAACGGACGGACACAGGCTCGCATTAAAAGAAATAAAGGTACAAACAGACGTAGCAGAAACCCAGCAAATTATTATTCCCAGAAAGGGCGTTATTGAATTAGTCAGATTACTGGATGGTGGCGATGAAAAAATTGACATTGAAATTAGTGAAAATCATATTAGGGTAAGTAAGGGAGAGGTGCAGTTTACAAGTAAACTGATTGACGGAAAATTTCCAGATTACCAAAGGGTTATTCCTAAAGGAGGAGATCACCCCATTAAAACAAATCGAGAGGCTCTAAAACAGGGTTTGGTAAGGGCGTCAATACTCTCAAACGAGAAATATAAAGGGATAAGGTTGATCTTACAAAAAGATCTGTTAAAAGCGTTCGCACACAATCCTGAACAAGAAGAGGCTGAGGAAGAGATAGAGATTAAATACGCAGGGGAAGAAATAGAGATAGGCTTTAATGTTACTTATTTGTTAGACGCACTCTCAGCGATAAAAACGGAACAGGTTATTTTAAACATTGAAGATCCAAACAGTAGTTGCCTGATTTTGCCTGATAATGAAATAGAGTGTAAATACGTAGTGATGCCAATGCGCTTATAAGCGGAGAACAGAAAAAACAGAGAAAAAATGAAGTTGGAATCCCTACAGGTGAGACAAGTTCGCAATCTTACTGATGTTCAAATTACACCAAACGCGGAAGTGAATATTATATACGGGGAGAATGCTGCAGGAAAAACCGCGCTCTTGGAATCAATTTATCTGCTTTCTAAATTAAGATCTTTTAGAACCCCACACATAAAAGAAGTCATTCAGCATAATAAAAATGAACTGACTATTTCCGGGGTTATAACCAACCATAACAATGTACCCATCAACACCGGAATAAGAAAAACAAACAAAGAGACAGAGATCAGATACGACGGAAACCGCATAAAAACGGTATCAGAACAGGCAAATAATGTCATTGTACAGTGTGCGATCCCGGAAAATATAAAAGTATTAACGGGGGTTCCGAGAGACAGAAGAAAATGGATGGATTGGGCGATGTTCCACGTGGAACAAGACTATCTACAGACCTGGCAAGATTATCACTACGCGCTTAGAAATAGAAACGCGTTGCTTAGGCGCCCGGCAAAAAACAATGAGTTTTTCATCTGGGAAAGCAAAATGGCCAAGACAGCAGAATTGCTGAGTGATATGCGGAAAAACTATCTCATTTGTTTGCAAAAATATTATAAGGAAGTTGCTGGAGAACACCCCCGAAGAAATGTCGTCTTTGGTATCAAAAAGGACAAATATCAGGCGAGTAATTTTCTAGAATATCTACAGGCAGCAAGGCAATCAGATATAAAGGCAGGGTTTACGCAGAATGGCCCACACAAGGCAGATATCGAGTTTAAAATCCAGGGCAAACATGCAAATACAGTATTCTCCAGAGGACAGACCAAACTATTTGTCACAATGCTTTCAATTGCTCAAGCTAAATTACTTAAAATTGAGAAGGGGAAAACGCCCATTATCTTGGCAGATGATCTTACTGCTGAACTGGATAATAAAACAGTCGCAACACTCCTTGAGCTATTGTATGAAGAAAAAATGCAACTGTTTTTAACGACAATAGAACCAAGTGAAATTCATAAAAGCAACAAGGAAATTTCACTGTTTCACGTGGAACATGGGCGGGTGAAAAATGTTAGAATACACGCTAAAAGTAGACCAAAAAACAATCAGGAAAAACGAACGAAGGTATGAATAAAAAACAAGAAACATATGACTCCAGTGATATAAAAGTCCTCAAAGGTTTAGATGCCGTGCGTCGGCGCCCAGGGATGTATATTGGGGACACAGACGACGGTACTGGCTTGCATCACATGGTATTCGAGGTGGTAGATAATAGTATTGATGAGGCCCTGGCGGGGCACTGTACAAATATTAAAGTCATCATCCATTCTGATGAATCTATCACCGTTGCTGACGATGGCAGGGGCATCCCGGTAGGGATGCATAAAGGGGAAGGTAAATCAGCGGCAGAAGTTATTATGACCATCCTTCATGCCGGCGGTAAATTCGATGATAATTCCTATAAGGTTTCTGGTGGACTACACGGCGTAGGTATCTCTGTTGTTAACGCACTTTCTGATAAGTTAGTACTTACTATTAATAGAGAGGGCAGCTGCTTTAGACAGGAATACAGTTTAGGCAAGCCAATTACAGAGCTAGAAAAAATATCAGCATCAACAAGCACAGGAACTGAGGTTCATTTTTTAGCCAGCAAGGAGGTTTTTAGCCACATTGAATATCATTATGACATCCTGGCCAAAAGACTCAGGGAGCTGTCGTTTTTAAACTCAGGTGTTCGCATCGAGCTGAGTGACGAAAGAACGGGGAAACAGGATGTTTTTGAATACAAAGGTGGAATTCATGCCTTTGTTGAACACCTGAACCGGAAAAAAACCCCATTACATGAAACGGTCATTGATATCGACACAATGAAAGAGGACATTAGAGTAGAAATCGCATTACAGTGGAATGATTCTTACCAGGAAAATATTTTCTGTTTTACCAACAATATTCCGCAACAAGATGGTGGTGCACATCTATCGGGTTTGCGCTCAGCACTCACCAGAACTTTAAATAGTTATATTGAAAAACAAGGGGTTGCGACAAAAGCCAAGGTAGTTACTGCTGGTGATGATGTACGAGAAGGGTTGACGGCGGTACTATCAATCAAGGTGCCTGATCCAAAATTTTCATCCCAAACCAAAGAAAAACTGGTGTCCAGTGAAATAAAGGCAGTGGTTGAGTCAGTCGTGAATGAAAAGCTTCTTGAGTTTTTAATGGAGCAGCCGACAGAAGCACGCGCAATATGTGACAAGATTGTTGAGGCGGCAAGGGCCAGAGAGGCGGCAAGAAAAGCTCGAGAACTCACACGAAGAAAAACTGCGCTGGATATCGCAGGCCTTCCTGGCAAACTGGCTGATTGTCAGGAAAAGGATCCGTCAAAATCAGAACTCTTTTTGGTCGAAGGTGATTCCGCTGGAGGATCGGCAAAACAAGGCCGTGATCGTAAGAATCAGGCGATATTACCGCTTAAGGGCAAGATATTGAATGTAGAAAAGGCGCGTTTTGACAAAATGTTGTCTTCGGTAGAGATCGGCACACTGATCACTGCGCTGGGGTGTGGGATTGGCCGAGGTGAGTTTGATATTGAGAAGCTTAGATACCACAGAATTATTATTATGACGGATGCTGATGTGGATGGCTCACATATCAGGACGCTTTTATTAACATTTTTCTATCGTCAAATGCCCGAGTTAATCGAAAACGGCTATATTTATATTGCCCAGCCGCCTTTGTATAAAATAAAGAAAGGCAAAAAGGAACGCTATTTGTTGGATGATAATCAGCGTGATGAATATATGATGGAGCTAGCGCTAGACGGAGCTAGCCTAGTACCGGGCGGGGACGTTGAGCCTTTAACAGGCGAGGCCCTTAAAACTATTGCAGGACTTTATGTTGCAATGAACCGTGCTGAACAAAGACTGTCCAGGCGTTACCACCCGGAAATTATTAAGGCGGTGCTGCAACAGCCCCCGTTGTCTGCGGAGCAATGCCTGGACAAGGCCTCCGTTGACAAATGGTTTACCGCGTTGGGAGAAAGAATGCCAGAGTTTGATGGGGTAAAACCAGAAGTAGATGTTTTTATGGCAGGCGATGGCAGGGAGTACGGCGGCAAAATCACCTTGGTCATCCATGGGCTGGAGTCTGTCAACGTATTATCTCCGGATTTTTTCATGTCTCAGGACTATCAGGATTTAATCGAACTGCAAGGCACACTGGCACTGAGGGCAGACGCGAGCATGCATAGAGGCGAGCAATCACAGCCTATTCATTCCTTGCGCGAGGGGTTTGACTGGTTATTAAAAGAAGTCAATAAGGGCCTACACCTACAGCGCTATAAAGGTCTGGGGGAGATGAACCCGGATCAGCTATGGGAGACAACCATGGATGTAAACTCAAGGATGATGTTGCAGGTAAGGGTTGAAGATGCCTTTGCTGCAGATGATATCTTTACCACTCTAATGGGAGACCAGGTGGAACCCAGAAGAGAGTTTATTGAGAAGAACGCCCTCTCTGTTGAAAACCTTGATACGTAATTCCCTACCAGACTAAATAGCCCGGGGATAAACTGCACCTGCCTAGATTGTTTTGGCGCAGGCCAGGACATCGACTCTGGCAACTCCTGCCTTGTGAAGTGTGCGAGCAAGTTCATTGACTGTGCTGCCAGTGGTGATGACATCGTCAATGAGCAAGACATGGCTATAGCTGATCCCCTCCGCCACAGAAAATGCATTGCGGACATTGCCTTGTCTTTTTTTGGCGGGCAAATCGGATTGGGGAACGGTATTACGAATGCGTTTGCAGGAATCGTTGTCCAGGTTAACCTTGAGCTGCCGGGCAAGAGGGCGGGCAAGCTCTACAGACTGGTTGTAGCCCCTCGAAATCAACCTGTGGCGATGTAAAGGTACGGGGATAATGCAATCAGGCCGCCTTGAGCCATCATTGAAAAATACTTCGCCCATTATCCCTCCCAGATAATTCGCAAGCTCAAGGCCCTGTCTGAACTTCATACATTGAATAAGATGATTTACCGGATAGTGATATTGAAATAACGCTCTGGATTTATTGATGAAACCCCCTGGGCGGCCAGAACGGCCCGGTGAGCCAGGATGGTTTAGACATGCGGCACACAACCTTGATGTGGCGTTGGGCTTGGCACAGGCAGGACAGGCGGTCGTGTTAAAAGGCAGATCGTCCAGGCAGGCAGGGCATATCGTCTCGTGACCTTCGCTGCGATTAGCACACAAAAAACAACGGTTGCCGGAGAACAAGGCGACGAATATGTTGTAAACTTTTATATGGTCTTTCAGGTTGACAGCGAGTCCTTTACGCATATGATTCCTAATGATCCCTGTCTAAAATATTTTCAATAACCAGAGGCTAACAAGACTACGTCTATGTCACATTGTGTTCAAGCATTAGAGAAAAATAAGGAAGTACGTCATAACTGGCAGACACAAGAAGCTTTGTCATTAATGACAAAGCCATTAAATGATCTGCTGTTTCAGGCACAGTCTGTTCATCGAAAGCATTTTGATGCCAACACGGTGCAGCTCAGTACCCTGTTAAATATAAAGCAAGGCGGTTGCCCCGAGGATTGCGCCTATTGTCCGCAAAGTGTTCGTTACAAAACTGAAGTAGATGCAGAGGCGATGTTGTCATTAGATAAAGTAAAAGATGCTGCGGAAAAAGCCAGGCAGGAAGGCGCAACACGGTTTTGTATGGGTGCAGCATGGCGCAGTCCCAAAGAAAAAGATTTCAAAGTAGTGTTGGAGATGGTCAGGGAAGTTAAGTCTTTGGGAATGGAAACATGTGTCACCATGGGCATGTTAAATAACGATCAAACATCAAGGCTGAAACAGGCCGGTCTGGATTATTACAATCATAACCTTGATTGTTCTGAATCATTTTATGAAACCATTATTAGCACCAGAGACTACAGTGATCGGCTCGAGACTTTGGCCAGCGTACGCAAGGCAGGTATTAACGTTTGTTCTGGCGGTATCATTGGTATGGGCGAGGGAGAATCAGACCGTGCGGAAATGTTATGTACATTAGCCAATCTGGAAAAACATCCGGAGAGCGTTCCCATTAACCTGCTGGTAAAAGTCAAAGGGACGCCTTTGGCGGATATGGAAGATATCGATCCTTTCGATATGGTGCGCATGATTGCCACTGCAAGGATCATGATGCCAGCCGCTTATGTGCGCCTGTCTGCCGGACGGTCAGGAATGAATGATGAACATCAGGCACTTTGTTTTATGGCTGGGGCAAACTCCATCTTCTATGGTGAAGAACTTTTGACGACAGACAATCCGGCGCTTGAAAAAGATCGTCTGTTATTTAATCGTCTTGGTATCAATGCGCTGCAATAAAGCAAACTGTTCTATCAATTAATTTTCAATGAGTCGCCAGATCGATAGTCCCAGGAAAGATAATTCCGAGGAAAATATTTCCAGGAAAAATAATTCAGGCAAGGATGGCTTCAAGGACAGGCTGGAGCAAAAACTAAAGGATCGTAAAGTACAAAATCTTTTTCGCAAACGACACACCCTGACATCGTGCCAGGGACCCACGGTTAAGATTGACGGTCGCCTGCTAATAAATTTTTGCAGTAATGATTATCTTGGTTTGGCCAATCATCCAGAGGTAGTGTCAGCGTTTAAAAAGACGGCCGACCAATATGGTATTGGCAGTGGTGCCTCATCATTGGTGTGTGGCAGATGTGATTTACACCAGCGACTCGAGGAAAGGCTCGCAGAGAAAACAGGACGAGAGGCCGCCCTGATATTTCCAAGCGGCTACATGGCTAATTTAGCTGTTGCGACAACTTTCGCAGGAAGGGCAGATGGGGTGTTCCTTGATCGACTGGCCCACGCCTCTCTCATCGATGCGGCGCGTTTATCAAATGCCAGGCTGCATAGATATCAGCATGTCGATCCAGCGTCATTGGATCTGGCCCTTAAACAATCCTCCGCCGATCAAAAGTTAGTGCTTACTGATGCCGTGTTTAGCATGGATGGTGACAAGGCCCCACTAGATGAATTAATCAGCGTGTGTAATGTAAATAACGCTGTGCTCGTCGTTGATGATGCGCACGGTTTTGGTGTGCTTGGAAAGAACGGCGGTGGTTTACTGGAAGAAAAAGAAATTTCAGTCGGGGACGTTCCCATTTTCGTTGCAACATTTGGTAAAGCACTAGGCACTGCCGGGGCATTTATTGCAGCAGATCAGATAATGATTGAAACATTGATACAGTTTGCCAGGACGTATATTTATACAACGGCACAGCCCCCAGCACTGATTAGTGCAACGCTCGCGGCACTTGAAGTTCTCGAAATTGAATCATGGCGCAGAGAAAAGCTGGGGGCCCTGGTAAAACATTTTTGTTCCGGGGCCAACGCCCTGGGCCTGGATCTTTTATCATCAGAGACAGCAATCCAACCATTGATGATCGGTGATTCAGAAAACGCAGTACGTATCAGTGATGAATTATTCGACGCAGGGTTTCTTATCTCTGCCATCAGACCCCCCACAGTGCCTGAAGGGGGTGCGCGTTTACGCATTACATTGACGGCTGGTCACACGGAAGAACAAGTTGATCGTCTGCTAGAGACGCTGGGCAGATTGTTATGAAAGGCAATGGCTCCAATAAAAATAATTTATGCGATCTCGTGCTGATACATGGATGGGGTTTTGGCAGTTGGGTATGGGATCGTTTTATTCCCTGTCTTGAGGATCATTGGTGCGTAACAAGCCTTGATTTACCAGGTTATGGCACATCGGGAAAATTAGTGATTGCAGACAACGATAAAGCAGATATTGATCAAATTGTGCAGCGTATCGATGCAGACATACCTGAAAACTCTATACTTGTTGGCTGGTCGCTGGGTGGTTTGATCGCCATGAAACTTGCCAGTGTCAGAAAGGATGTTAAGGCCCTGGTGCTTATTGCGAATAGCCCGTGCTTTTTAAAAAAATCTGATTGGCAACATGGGGTTGAGCCTGTCGATTTTAATCAACTGACAAGCCGGCTCAGCAAAGATAAAACAGCAACGCTACAAAAATTTGCAGGCCTGGTAGCGGCGGGTGACAAACAACCCAGGCAAACAATAAACAGGCTAAGCGAATGCATCGGAGACAAGGCCCCGGATCTTGAAACACTGCGGACGGGTCTGGAGTTATTAAGTAAAGAAGATACGCGCCAGGCCATGGCAAACCGACATTGTCCGATCGGCATGATCTTTGGTGAAAATGATGTGTTGGTGAGGCGGTCAACAGCAGAGGCCGTACGAGCAATACGACCAGACATCAACACCATTGAGATTAGAGAATCAGGCCATGCACCGTTTCTATCACAGCCACAGGAAACAGCAGATGCCCTGACAAAACTCAGGCGCAATCTTTTGTAAATCATGACGGTTGATAAAAACAAGGTAGCCGCAAGCTTCAGCAAATCTGCGAATAATTATGCGGAACATGCGGTGCTGCAGAAGATGGTGACTGAACGCCTGCTGGAAAGGCTGCAACTTGTCAGTATCGTGCCAAAGGTGATTGTTGATGCCGGCTCAGGAACGGGGGTCGCCGCTAGACAATTAAAGAAGATGTACCGAGGGACAGAAGTAATTCAGCTGGATTTGTCCTTTGACATGTTGTGTAAGGCAAGATCTCTGGACTCTCGATTTTTTTCAAGGCAACATTTTGTCTGTGCTGATGTTGAAAAATTACCGCTAGCTAAAAATGTGACAGAATTATTTTTCTCAAGCCTGATGCTGCAATGGTGTAATGACCTTGACATAGCATTCAGCCAGATCAAAAGCACACTCAAAAGACAAGGGCTGTTTCTGTTTGCCACCCTGGGCCCTGACACCTTGAAGGAATTACGCTCAAGCTGGGCCGTGGTGGATGATGGAGTTCACGTCAATACGTTTATTGATATGCACGATGTGGGAGATGCTTTGGTTCGTGCAGGCTTTGTTGAGCCTGTGATGGACGTAGAAAATATCACCATGACATATGAAGATTGCTTCTCGCTGATGAAAGATTTAAAGGTGTTAGGTTCCAGCAATGCAGATGTCGAGAGACGTAAAAGCTTAACCGGGAAAAACAAAATAAAAGATATGATCGCTGTCTATGAGAGTTTCCGGGTTGAAGGACGGTTGCCGGCGACCTATGAAATTGTTTATGGTCACGCCTGGACACCATTACAGGAAACCGTGCCAGGGAATGTTTACGGCGATCTGGTCAACGAGGCTTTTTTCCCAATATCGTCGTTAAAGGATACGTTGAAGAACAGGACGAAGAAGCGGGGCCGGTGAGAGGAATGTCAGGATATTTCATTACCGGGACAGACACAGGCGTGGGCAAAACCTGGGCAACGCTAGCGTTGATGAAGGCAATGCAAAATAAGGGCAAAGTTGTCGCCGGCATGAAGCCTGTTGCCTGTGGTTGCAAGGAAACTAGAGACGGCTTACGCAATGATGATGCAGTGAAAATTCTTAAACAGACCAATCAATCGCTAGATTATAAAACCGTCAATCCTTATGCTTTTGAGCCAGCAATTGCCCCCCATATTGCGGCAGAACAAGCGGGGGTAATGATTGATATTGAAAAAATTGCAGGAGAATTTGATAAGTTGTTAAAAGATTACGACTGTGTGCTTGTTGAGGGGATCGGAGGTTGGTGCGTCCCTCTGGGAGATAAGACCATGCTGGCAGATTTAGTCAATCGTCTTGATTTGGAGGTGATACTGATCGTCGGACTGCGTCTGGGCTGTATTAATCATGCCCTGTCTACGGACAGGGCAATCCGGGCAGATGGTGCCAGATTGCATGGCTGGGTGACTAGTCAGCTTGATCCGGATTATGTCTGCCTAAAAGCAACCATGACTACGCTACAGATGCGTATTAATGCACCACTTTTAGGCAGCCTGCCTTATATGGAGAGTTTTGATCTGAAAGTCGCCAGTAGCCAGCTCCAGATATTAGGTTAAATTTGCGCAAAAACACACGCCGAGATTAAAATCTAGCTGACAAGACAAAAACTTGCCAAAACACACCAAAATAGGGCATATTGTCGCACTAGTAAGAAGTGTTTATGTGCGTAACCACTGAAGCATAAGAATAATCGTCGGTTTGAGGGAGCCAGGTGGTTTCCGATAATAGAGTTGCGAATAATATTAAGCCAGAAACTTTAACCAAAAGAGATCGCGTATTCAGTAATCACGTTCAACGGTATCTGCCTTGATATGCTCTTTATTCATGATGATCGAAGTAACTCTCCATTAAAAATGTTAGGGAAATCTCATAGCGGAACCCTAGACAGCCTAGTCTATTCATCCGGACTAGCCTTGAAGTTGAAAGAATTACAAAGCTGAAGAAAGAGTTAAAATTTTATGTTCGGAACTAGCGGATATATGGAATTATAGAAGAGAATTTGAACCTAATGCTTATAAATGTACTATGACAAATGAAGATGAGTATAGGTGGTTATTATTAAAGTGGTGGTATAGTTTTACAGACGAAATTGAAAATCAATGTTAGAAAGTATTGGTGTAAAGATGAATAAGAATTATTATGAGACAGATAATACTG
>JACZSJ010000101.1 GCA_022574295.1 Pseudomonadota bacterium | reverse complement strand
AAGCAAATGACGTCGAACATTGTTAAACATATTGATGAGAACACTGATTCAGTCAAACGGGTACACGATAGGCTTCGTAATGCAGCGAAGGATTTGTACCCTAAGCGAAAGGTGATCTCGGTCGGGTTTGATGAAGACCATGAGCAGTCCACATAACGTCCGTATATGGACTCCACCTATTTTACAACGTTAACTTTGCATAAAAATGTAAACTGCTTGCGTATATACGGCTTCTTGTTGAGGAAGCTACCCTCTAGCCTTCGATGTTTGCGCACCTGCCTTCCTTTTCGCTTAAGTAGCCTCGAGGGCTTGCGGACATTACAGGTTTTAGGCAGGTTGGTTTAACCTTTTATGCTACGTTATCATTGCAGAATGTTCTTGTGTTAATTCAATTCTTAACTTATCTAAATAGATTGCTCTTCATCACCGACTCAGTAAAACAGGTTCGTAGGATTTCCCGGTGGCTAATAATGCCCAGGCGGTCCTGACTGTTTTATTGGCTAAAGCAATACAAGCACGCTTAATACCCACTCGTTCAACTAACTTCAACAACCATTCTTCTTTAACGGTACGGGGTTCACTGGGTAATCGGGAAATAACCGATAAAGCCCCCTGATAAAGTGCCGCTCTTAATGGTTTGTTGCCACCTCGTTTATCGATCCCCACCATATAAACTTTACCACCTGAACTATACTGTTTCGGGGTTAATCCAATATAAACGGATGCTTGACGACCGTTTTTAAATTCTCTGCCATCACCCATGCTGGCATACAACATTGCGGCGCATACTTCCCCGATACCTTCCAGAGCCATTAGCCTGTTACAAGGTTCTAATTGCTTCACCAGTACTGCTCTGTATTGTTCTGTTTCTTTTAACTGGATCACGGTTAATTGATAACGTTCCCATAAGACCTTCAGCGTGTTTTTGAGACACATGGGTAATCGTGTATCCAGATCATCAAGGACAATAACAATCGTTTCTCTCAAGCTTTTCTGACCCCTGTTCATCGTGATCCCATACTCGTACAGGTAAGCGCGAAGGTGATTATTGAGTGCGGTCAGTTCTTTGTCTAAAAACTTACGGCTGGTTTCTAATGTTTGCAACGATTGTTGCTCTTCTGCTTTTATTTGACTGAATACCATGCCGAACTGGGTTGATGCGATGGCGACGGCTAAGGCATCATTGGCATCTGTTTTATGCCCTTGCAGAAATGCTTTGACCCTCCGAGGACTAATGATGCGAACGTCATGTCCGTAAGTCTGCGCTAGCCTTGCCCAGAAATGACAAGATCCACATCCTTCCATCGCAACAATGGAAGGGATTGATTTGGCCAGCAATGCCTTTAGCTTGCTGGGACTCATGGCTTTGTTTGATGTCAATTCTCCATGCTTATCTATTTTACATACCTGGATAACATTCTTTGCTAAATCAATACCAATTACGTTAGAATTTTGCATTGTATGGACTCCTTTGTTTTCGTCGACACCAGCCTAATCAATTTAGGCTGGTGGAGTCCATACATCGCTTTATACTGAAAGCAGACGTTCGGGCTAGAAAAAAAGGGGTACTTGCGACACATAATGAACATGAGAATACGCGCAAAAACCAAATTGGGACTCAAGAGGTTAATGTAATTCTCTATAATCTAAGATCACTTAATCCAGGATGATCATCTAGCCTAGGTCCCTGCGGCCAAATCATGCGCCGTTTTACCCTCATTATCTTTCAGCTCGGATTCGGCATTATATTCTAACAATGTTTCGACGACATCTGCGTACCCTATTTCGGAAGCCATCATTAATGCACTTCGACCACGATCATCCTGAAGATTGACATCTGCGCCTGCGTCTAATAGCAAAGTCACAACATCAATATGCCCATACCCTGAAGCCCACATTAATGCAGTTAAGTCATGACCATATTTTTGATTTATATTTCCCGTTTTGGGGAGGAGAAGTTTAATTAATTCTAAATTCCCGTTTGCCGCTGCGTAAATTAACGCTGTCTTGCCAGTGTTATCTACAACATCAACATTGGCATCATGCTGCAGCAATAATTGGACGATATCGATATAGCCACCGTAAACAGCTTCAGTTAATGCAGTTATATTCTTTAAGCTATAGTTGTTTATTTCACCGCCATTGTCTACCAGGTAATTAGCAAGTTTAAAATTACCTGTTCTTGAGGCAAACATTAATGCATTTTCTCCTTTTGTATTAATTAAGTTTAAATCTGCCCCTTGATCAATAAGATATTTTGATAAGTCAAAATAACTGCCTTTTACTGCGTATAAAAGCGCTGAATTACCAAAACGGTCCCGTGCTTTTACTGAGGCTCCTTGCTCTAGTAAATCTATAACTTGTTCACTTTTACCCTTTTTTGCTGCTTCAAAAAGATCAAAATTTAAATCACGACGACCATCAGCGTATGCAGTAGATATTTGTAGAAAGAACATGAACAAAATGCCATGTAAAATAGCAGTGTTTTTTTTCATAGCATTCGACTTTCTATAGCTAAATATGATTCTTCCTTAATATAAAACTTCATTCCTTGAACCCAGACAGGTATTGTGAAACGGCCCTGATTTCATCGTCAGAGAATGTGCCGAATAATGCATTCATTGGTTGTGCGTTGTTGCGTTGTTTATTTTTAAAATCGAGCATAGTCTTATTCAAATATTCAAAATGTTGTCCTGCAAGCCCTGGGATCCTGCTGTTACCGTTAAAAGCACCCAGGTGGCAGGCGACACATTGACCGGCATCGACCACTTTTTTCCCGGCTGAGATCTGTTCTGGCGAGGCGGTGAATTCAGCGCCCTGCCATTCCTGCTCACCAAAATATTCGGCCATCAGACGTAGATCCTGTTTTTCTATATTGGCAACTATCGGGCTCATAATTGCATTATTTCTGAGACCGGATTTAAAATCTTTCAGCTGTACGTAGAGATAGTAAAATTCTTGTCCTGCAAGAATTGGATATGTAGGTTGTGTTGATGCGCCATTTTCTCCATGACATACGAAACAAGTCTGAAGCTTATCGCGTACTGATGCGAAATTATCTTCTGCAATTCTATTTTCTTCTGAAATAACATTACCACTATAAATAGAGGCAAATAGTAAAATTAGACACTTTAGTTTTCTGGTTTTCATTATTTTATTTTACTTACTGTAAATTAGTTAGGCACTATTTTTAGTGCTATAGTTCATTAAATTTGTAAAAAAAATGGCCGCCTCGCTAAAGGCGGCCAATAGTTTATCTAACTGTAATTAGAAAATTAAGAGAAGGAGATTTTCTTAATTACCTAGTTTATAGGCAATAATCTCATTGCCGCGTTTGAAATTCATTTGTACATTACCACCTGAACCAACGACGATGTATTGAGTTCCATCAACGTTGTAAGAACTTGGTGGTGCATTAACACCAGCATCAGTTTGATCCTGCCACATCAATTCACCCGTGGATGAGTTGAAGGCTTGAAACAGCCCATTACCTTGACCGGTAAATACAAGTCCTCCACCAGTTGCCAGGAGTCCACCTATCATAGGCTGATGTGTCTTGACCTGCCATTTGATTTTACCGGTGTTGTAATTAACCGCAGTCACATTACCCCACTGCTCTTCAGAGGCAATTACCTTAAAGGCACCACCTAACCAGAGCTTGCCACCCGGATAAGGAGTTGCTTCCACATGATAGGTCATTGGCTGATGTATATTCATTACATAAGCCAGACCCTGACCTGGATCAATTGCCATCGGTGACCATTCAACACCACCATTAGCACCTGGCAGCATGCGTGCGCCATCCTTGGTAGGTAGTACCCACATATTTTCCTGAGGTACCATGGCTTCAGAATGACGAATCAAGCTGCAATCAGATGCATCATGGACATAGACATGACCCGTCTTACCACCATGTAAAACACCTTTGACCATTTTGCCATTTTTATCTTTGACTTGTGTCAGGATTGGAGGGCTAACGGCATCAAGATCCCAGACGTCATGAGCAATGTACTGGAAGTGGCAGGCATATTTACCTGTTTCCAGATCGACTGAAATGAGTGAATTGGTGTAGAGGTTATCGCCCGGGCGTATTGCACCGTAAAGATCAGGAGACGGGTTGCCAGCCATGAAATAGATACGGCCTGTATCTCTATCAACAGCCATATTCTGCCAGGTTCCACCACCCAATGTTTTGTATGGGTCGCCATGTTTCTTGAGCGCTGCTTTTTCAGCTTTAATATCTCTAAGCATATCCCGGCCAGTTGCATCATGCGTAGCCCAGACACCGACTGAGTTCTCAGGAATTGTGTGGAATGTCCACAGGAGTTTACCTGATGCTGCATCAAATGCTTTTACGAAACCACGGATCCCATATTCACCTCCATTGGTGCCGATCAACACTTTGCCATCGACAACTGTAGGTGCCATGGTTTCGCTATAACCCAATTCAGGATCTGCAATTTGTTTTTCCCATACCTTTTTGCCTGTTGCCGCATCGATTGCCACTAATTTGGCATCCAATGTTCCCATATACAGCATACCGCCATAAGGGAAGACACCACGATTATTTGGACCACAGCAATATGTCGTGATTGGACCCATTTTGTGTTTGTAATGCCATTTTTCTTTGCCGGTTTTTGCATCCAGCGCATACACGTGGTTGAAAGAAGACGTGACATACATTGTGCCATCAACAATGATAGGTGAAGTTTCCAGAGAATCCGTAACCTCCATCTTGAAACTCCATGCACGTTTTAGTTTATCTACATTTCCCCGGTTAATTTGTTCCGCAGGATAAAACCGTGTTTGGTCATAGTTGCCGTTGGTATGTAGAAAATTATTTGCATCACTGCCCGCTCGGTCCAGCATCCTTTGTGTCACTGTATTCATATTTCCATACAGCGTCCCCGCTTTTACTTCTTCACCTGCATAAATATTTTGTGTTGCTGCGCACATTAGCAGCGACGCAAGCCCTATTACCTGTCCCCCCTTAACAAGGGATCGATAGTCCTTCTTTTTTACCTGGATAGTCATCTTTTGACTCCTTTTTTCTGGTTTATTATGTGTATCCCGTCAATACATATGAGACACAATTGCCCTACATATTAAGAGAGACTTCTGAAAAGTTAGACTTGTAATGAAGAGTCTCACTAAGAGTAATAATAGTAGAATTTAACCAAAGAGATACCTCGCGTACACGCGAGAAGTATTCATAATGAAGAAAAGATACGGATTGTTTTAAGAGGGGTTGCGTAGCAATATTCTGAAGTCTGTAATCGGCCAATAGTGGACATAAAGCCAGCCGACGGCCAAACAATTGCCGCTCGCCGGATACTTAGGGTAAAGTAGCAGGAAAAAGGGTGTTAGTTCTACTTATACTCTGTCCGCTTTGGGTCGTTAGCAGTATATCAATGTTAAGAGCTGAACGTCCGTATATGGACTCCTCCTCAACTGCAAGCACTCCGTTTTCATGATGACTGGGTACGACTGCTCACGACTATCCGGCCTCAAATAAAGCATCAATATTTTGATGCAGGGCCATCATGGGCTATTCGCCCGCTGACTCCCAATTGCTTTCTCGGGCT
>JACZSJ010000100.1 GCA_022574295.1 Pseudomonadota bacterium | reverse complement strand
GAGATGTTTGTATTGGTTATGAAGATATTTCAAGTAATCCTGATTGTTCACCAACAGCGACAACACAAGCGACTGCATTGCCATCCAATAATAATATTGCCATAGTCACAATCACAGATTTGCTAGATATTACTGAAAATACAGCATCAACGGCAACGATTACGATTGATGGATCAACTTCGGGGAGCATGAGATTGAGCGATATAGATTATTATTTAAGGGAGGCTGATGAAGAAATCCCTGGCTGGTTTATCACCAATAAGTGGCATCAACTGGTTTATATTGCTTACAGTGCTGGATATAGTCCAAATGGCGGAGCGATATGTATTGTGGGCACTGACTGCCTAACGCTTGAGCAAACGGATGGTGTGGATACATTGAGTAATAATGCTGTCAGGGCAATTGTATTAATTGCAGGCGAAGAAGTACAAACTACTCTTGATTCAACCTGTAGTGTTGTTCCAGCAGTCGATCAGGATCGTTCCACTGGCACAATGAACGAATACTTTGAATTGAAAAATTGTGATGATACTAGTGTTTTACCTAATGACGATGAATTCCAGCAAGTAAAATTACCCACGAGCTTGAATTTTAACGATCAATTAAAAATTATAAACTGAGTTATAGATTTTCAAGTAATCAATATGCATAAAATCAATAATGGTTTTACCCTGATCGAACTGGCAATGGTTCTGCTTATTTTGGGTCTGTTATTGTCAAGTTTCCTGGCACCTCTGGCTGCACGAGTTGAACAACAGGAACGAGATAATACGCAAATTCAACTTGATGAGATAGAAGAAGTTCTCTACGGGTATGTGTTGCAAAATGCTTATCTTCCCTGCCCGGATTGTAGTGATAATACTGCAGATTGCGTGGCTCAAACCGCAAATGATGGTGTTGAAGATATTTTAGCTAATACTTGTGCCGTTGAGGTAGGCAATTTACCCTGGGTTACCCTGGGGGTAAAAAGCACAGATGAGTGGCTTAATATTTTTACGTATCGTGTTGACGATACTTTTGCAGACAGAAATATTGCGGCAACTTATGGGACACCATTGCAGGCAGGCTGCGTAAACACATCCGCCACCCTGAATGTTTCTTTTTCGCTTTGTTCAGATGGAAATATTACTGTGTTTGATAGTGCTGCTGCCACGAATACCGTTGCAGCTTTTATCCCTGCCATTGTTGTCTCACATGGGAAAAATTTTTCGGATAATGTTCCTTCAGCGGATGAAACTGAAAATCTCAATTCTGATACTACATTTGTAGATAAGGATTATAGCCAGGAAAGTGGTTCTGAATTTGATGATATGCTGATCTGGATATCACCTTATGTTCTGAAAACCATGGCTGTAAAATCCGGGATACTGCCTTAAAGAAGATCTCTCCTTAGTAGTCGAGATGACAATTGATATTTGTTTAAAATAACACGGACTGGGCACTTGTCATACTGTGGTTATTTATGAGTAAAGGCACATTGTTTCGAATTTTATTAGGGCACATGTCATTTCGAACGAATGTGAGAAATCCGCCGTAGGCGTCCCGAACACTTGTGAGGGATCTCATTGGGATCTCTCCCTACGGTCGAGACAAGGATCCCTCACATTCGTTCGGGATGACAAGAAGAGGCTATAGAAAGATCCTTCACATTCGTTCGGGAGGACAATATAAAGAATATAGTGCAAGATCCATCATATGCTCCCTCCTTGCAGTTCGGGACAGGGTTTGGGATGACAGTCGATGAACCGTATTTTGTTTGCCTATCTCTTATCCACAGTTCAGGTTAGATAGTTCAAAGCTGACGTTTCCGTCCCGGTTCTCTATAAGCTGTAAAGAATAGTTTAGTGATTCGGCCTGCCTGCCTGCCTGATAAAGCCCTATCCCATGTCCGCTATCTGAAGGGACATGCTCTTTTAGTATAGACTTTGCAACACACTCATCGACCGCATGACCCGTGTCAGTGACGTTAAGAACAATTGTTTCTGTGTCTGTTTTTAAAGTCACGGTAATAACGATATCTGCATCAAGCTGTCTTTTATGAATAGCATTTTCTATCAGGTTTTCAACGACACTATTGAATAATTCTTCGGGAATTAGCGAGTCGTGCTTTATGTCATCACTAAATTTGATATTTGATTCCTCCAGGCGTGTTGATAATTCTTGCCACCAGGCAGAGGCAGGGATTTGGCTTGATATTTCCTTTTCCGGCGCTTGTAATTTTTGCAATGCAAGTTGCAGCCTTTGACTAATGTGGGGCAGTTGTTTTTTCAATAGCATCAGAGATTTCTCTCTTGTTTCTTCTGAGTCTGTTTCAAGCAGTGTTGTCATTGTCTGTAGTGACTGAAGCAGATTTTTTATATCGTGTGTGACCCTGGCACCTGTTTCATAGATTGCATGCAAGTGTGCTTTTTGTGACAATTCCTGCTCTTGTTTTTTTGCCGTATAAAAAGTATCGATTAACTGAACAAGCAAGCTGCAATGTAACGACATAACACCTGCAGGCGGAACATGTGTATACAAGGTGACAGGATGATCGCTGATAGTCAGATAAATTTCATGCCTTGTTACCTCACCATAAATTTCATTTGTCGTCCCTTCTGACCACTTGGCGCCTGCTATCCATGGGAGTGATACTAATTCACCCATTGCCGTATCCAGAAAGGCTTGTGCTGATCGTTGCGTTTGCCTTTGTTCAGAAAGATTGGCAAGCCATTGCTCGAATGGTGTGCCAATATTGAGCAACGATCTGGTCCAGAGTTGTGCGAGTCCGCTAAAACCACTATGCGGTGATAATAACCAACTGATAGCAATCAGAACAAGACCAACAGCAATCAACGACACGATCAGGGCGGCGATATAATCAGTGCCGCTGTGATACATCAAAACCAGGCTACCAAGTGCCAGGATGATTGCCAGAAAAGAAATGGTTGTCGCAAGCAGTATGTCGACAGACTCACTGGTCTTTTTGATCAATCTGCCTGAAGTCAGCAGCAATACCAGTGGTAAAAGCGGTAACCCCATTTGAAAAGTGTTAAAAATAGTTTTGTTTAGGTGTAGAGCAAACATTTGCGGGATATTGGAAATAAGTAATTCAAACATCAGATATGCCATTACAAGCATATAAACATTACGTTCAAAGCGGCGAATAGTGACGCGCCCCCCGACAAAGCCGATAAGTAACACCAGCCAGATTGTAATTGAGGTCCAGTTGATCCAGTAGATTAAGGCGAGTGTAAACACGATAAACAGCAAACTGCCGAGCCACGGTATCTGTCTATCTCCTCTCTGTACAGGTTGCCAGATAAGGAACATGCCAAAATGAATGAGCAATAATGACTGCGATAAATAACCCCCAAAGTCATACCATGTCGCGAAGTGGAGTGTTTCCAGCATGATGACTAGAACGATCTGTTCCAGTCTTTCGTCTAGTATCTTGGGTATCGTTACCATTTTCTTATTAATTTTTAATCTGGGTTTCCTATCAGGGGTACCATCCGCTTGATTGCGCTATAGTATAGTCTCCATAGAAGGCAAACTGAAAATATATCCCGTCGTCATGGCGGGCATGGGACATTAGTAATGACGGGCCAAGTAATATTAACGATAGCCAAGTTTACTTTACTTGAAAGCATCAAGAACCGCCTGTTCACATTGGTATTATTGAGTGTGGTGTGTCTGTTCGGTCTAACATTGTTTATCGGCGAATTAGCAGTCACAGAAACTGTTCAAATTCAAAGTGCGATATCGGCCATGACTCTGCGGCTTTTTGCTGTATTCATTGTTTGTATCTTTGTTATCACAAGTATGATCAGGGAATTTAACGACAAGGGGTTTGAACTGATTATTTCCTTGCCGGTCGACAGATATTCATATCTTGCGGGGAAGATGGCTGGTTTTTGTCTACTTGCTGTGTTTATTGCCATTATCGTGAGTATCCCACTGGTATTAATCAGTCCCGCTTCGCAGTTAATATTATGGTGTCTATCATTGATCTGTGAATTATGGATTCTTATTTCGTTGTCCCTGTTGTGCCTGATCACATTCAAGAATGTCACCAGTGCATTTTCTGTTGTGATGGCGTTTTATTTACTGGCAAGAACAATCAGTACAATCCAATTGATAGGCGGCAGTCCGATCCTGGAGTCCACGGCCCTCTCACATAAAGTCATTACCATGGTCGTTGATGCTATTGCATTTTTACTCCCCGCACTGGATCAGTTCAGTAAAACTGAATGGTTGGTATATGGAGGGGCTGGCAGCAGTGAATATCTGTTTGTTGCTGGACAGACAGTCATCTATATCACCCTGTTGTTTGCTGCGGCATGTTTTGATTTACACAGAAAGAATTTTTAATGTTTTTTACAATTATTCTTACCAGAATTGTGGAACCTCTGATTAAATCCCAGAATACATTAAATTGTCATTCTGGCGCATGCCAGAATCCAGTCAAAACAATAAATTACTGGATGCTGGTATTCACCAGCATGACGAAGTGCGTACTTGATCAGAGATTCCTTAGATCGATAGAGTGCTGATAACGTATGATTTTCAGGAAACTAATAGACAGATCAGATGAACGTCCAGTAAAAGATGTTCCTGCTCATATCATCATCATTTTAGTCATTGCATTCCTGTGCCAAATTTATTGGTCAAGCTCAAAGCCTCTGTCTGCGATAAATATCAAAAAACTTCCTGAGCCTCCTTCACAAATAGAGTCGCAACTTTTTGGTCTGGGTGATTCCATCATGATTTCGAAAATATTCATGCTTTGGTTGCAGGCATTCGATAATCAACCCGGGGTCAGTGTGCCATTTAAAAATCTTGATTATGACCGTGTCATTAACTGGCTGGAAAGAATATTGGCCCTGGATCCTAAAGGTCAGTATCCATTACTGGCTGCCGGTCGTATTTATGGTGTCGTTGCAGACGATGAAAGAAAACGGCAAATGCTGGCGTTTATTTACGAACAATTTTCCAAAGATCCAAATCGGCGGTGGCCATCCATGATGCATGCGATATATGTTGCCAAGCACAGGCTTAAAGATTATCCCCTGGCATTAAAGTATGCGCATGCAGTTGCCCAGCAGGTAACGGTCAAAAATATCCCGTCCTGGGTAAAGCAAATGGAGATATATGTACTTGAAGATATGGGCGAGATTGAAAGTGCCAGGATATTGATCGGTGGTTTATTGGAAAGTGGTGCAATTACAGATGCTCATGAACTTCAATTTCTTCAAGATCGACTGGACAGACTCGAGCGTGAAAATGATACAGATAAACCTGTCATACCGTAATTATGAAGAGAATGGTACATCGTCCCGTAGTCAAAAAGGGCATGGGACATCGTCCCCGGGCCTTCCCCCGAACTCCTGTCCCTCCTACCGTCATCCCGAACCAAAGGGAGGGATCTTTATAAGATCCCTCACATCTATTCGGGACGCCTACGGCGGATTTCTCACCCTAAAGGGATTCGAAATGACAAATAGCCTACCGAGGTTCGAAATGACAAATAGCCTACCGAGGTTCGAAATGACAAATAGCCTACCGAGGTTCGAAACGATATCCTATGCCCATAATGACCAGGGGTGTGACATCGAC
>JACZSJ010000034.1 GCA_022574295.1 Pseudomonadota bacterium | reverse complement strand
TCCCGCCTCTGCGGGAGTGACGATTATCGGCTCGTAGGCCGGCACCGTGTAGCGGTCATCCAGTGCAAAGTCCGTCATACCCGCGAAGGCGGGTATCCAGTAAGATAAAGTTCCGCTTTCAATGGAACACTATTTGATTGGATACCCGCTATCGGCTCGTAGGTCGGCATAAGCTTCGCGGGAGTGACGCTCAAATCGCAGCAGCTTACGGCGTCTGTATATTGTTAAAAATAGATATTGGAACGAAATTCGAAGGTTTTAATATGAAATTTGTAGATGAGGCATCAATCAAGGTTGAAGCAGGCGATGGCGGTAATGGCTGCCAGAGTTTCCGCCGTGAAAAATTTGTGCCTCGTGGTGGACCAGACGGAGGCGATGGCGGCGATGGCGGCAGCGTTTATCTCGTTGTTGACGGAGGTCTGAATACCCTGGTAGATTTTCGCCATAAACGATTATTTCGTGCTGGCAAGGGCCAACACGGCATGGGCAGAGAATGCCATGGAAAAGGGGGTGATGATTTAACCATCAAGGTTCCATTGGGAACCCTGGTCAAAGATGCAGACACGGATGAACTCATTGGTGACATGGTGACTGAAGGTGAGTCCTTATTGGTGGCGAAGGGGGGCTGGCATGGTCTAGGCAACATTCGCTTCAAAAGTAGTACCAACAGGACGCCCAGAAAGACAACAGAAGGGACGCCTGGTGAAAAGCGTACCTTACTTCTGGAAATGCAGGTATTGGCAGACGTTGGTTTACTCGGTCTACCGAACTCGGGTAAATCAACCTTTATACGTTCAGTCTCTGAGGCGAAACCCAAGGTCGCGGATTATCCATTTACCACCCTGTATCCTAATCTGGGTGTGGTTAAGATTTCTGCAGGGCAGAGTTTTGTGATTGCGGATATCCCCGGTTTGATTGAGGGTGCAGCCGAAGGCACGGGCCTTGGCATACAATTTCTAAAACACCTATCGAGGACGCATTTGTTACTACATCTAGTAGACATTGGCTGTGAAGGTGGCGTAGACAATGCTGCCAATGATATAAAGATCATTGAAAGGGAATTGCACGCGTTTGGTCGAGGGCTGGAAGACCGACCCAGGTGGATTATTTTGAACAAAATTGATCTAGTACTCGCTGAGGAGGCTGAACAATTCTCGAGTGAATTGAAGAAACAACTGGGTACAGACATGCCTGTTTATCCAATATCAGCCGTCACAGGGGCCGGTTGTAAAGAATTAGCACAGGACATTTATCGGTGGGTTGAGGAACACTCACAGGAAAATTTTAATGATGAGTGAATCACGGGAAAAATTAAAACAGACAAGACGTTGGGTGGTTAAATTAGGCAGTGCATTACTGACTAATGAAGGCTGTGGTTTGCGTGTTGATTCCATGGATGCCTGGGTGAAACAAATTCACGCATTAAGAGAAAAAGGTTACGAAATCGTCATCGTTTCCTCAGGGGCAACCGCCGAAGGGATATCTCGTCTTGGCTGGAAAAAAAGACCACATGCCGTGCACGAATTGCAGGCCGCCGCCGCAGTGGGACAGATGGGGCTGGTCAAGGCATGGGAGTCATGTTTCCAGAATTATAATATCCATACTGCGCAGATATTGTTGACCCATGAAGTCATATCAAATCGCGAGCGCTACCTTAACGCGCGGAGCACGATGAGGACCTTATTACAGTTGGGTGTGGTTCCGGTCGTTAATGAAAATGATACGGTTTCGACCGAGGAACTTCGCTTTGGTGACAACGATACCCTGGCAGGCCTGGTGACGCATCTGGTTGATGCAGATTTATTGGTTATATTGACTGATCAGGAAGGCCTTTATGAAGCGGATCCACGCCGACATCCTCAGGCAAAATTTATCGACGAGGCGATTGCAGGAGATAAAACCCTCGAAAAATATGCAGGCGAAGGGGGCACGTTGGGCCGGGGAGGCATGCTGACAAAACTGAAAGCAGCATCAATGGCTGCAAAATCTGGTGCCGATACCGTGATTGCTTCAGGTCTGGTGCCCGATGTACTTGAACAGATTGCCAATGGTGAACTGTGCGGCACTTTATTGTGTAGTCATCAGGAAGCGTTAACGGCACGCAAACAATGGTTGGTGGGCCAGTCTCAAATCAGCGGCACATTAAAGATTGATCAGGGCGCAGCAGATATGTTGTCCCAACGAGGGAAAAGCTTATTGGCTGTCGGCGTTGTTGAGGTTGATGGTGATTTTAAGCGAGGTGAAATCGTCGCCTGTGTCGATCCTCAGGGGAAGGAGATTGCTCGTGGTCTGGTGAACTATGGTGCATCAGAAACACGTCAAATTATGGGGAAGTCCAGCGATAAGTTTGAACAATTACTCGGTTATGTAGATTCAGCAGAGCTGATTCATCGTGACGATCTGGTTCTGCTTTGAACAAACAAAGCAGCCGGCAATTGCCGACTGCTTTTTGAACCATTGAAATCAATAACGATTATAGCGCGCGTAAGCGGGCGTTCAATTGGCTCTTGTGACGAGCTGCCTTTTTCTTGTGAATTATACCTTTACCCGCCATGCTGTCGATGATTGGGATGGCAGCTTTGAATGCACTGTTAGCGGCTTCCTTGTCCTTGCTTTCTATCGCTGCATTAACCTTCTTGATAGAAGTTCTTAGCATGGAACGGTAACCTACGTTGTGCTGGCGTCGCTTTTCACTCTGGCGTGCACGTTTTTTTGCTGAGGCAATATTGGCCAATGTTAAACTCCTGGTTTGTTTATGTTGATTTCTAAAATAATGCTTTTCGAGGCGCGTAACTATGCTTATCTTGCTCTTATTTGTCAATCCTTCTCTTTCAAGCTAAATAAATCAGTTGAATCTACTGCGGACGCCTAATGCACTAAATCTAAAGTATTTTTATACTTATTTTGAACTCACCGTAAGAGTGGCTACGCTATCGTCCAAAATAAGTATAAAAACATTTTATCTTCAGTACCTTAGACGCCCTCGCTACGATTCATCTGATTTATTTAGCTTGGATATGTTATCCTGCGTATTAAGGCATAAATGTCATAATAAACAGATAGATAGCATGGTTATCGCTAGATTAGCTTAAATATTTCAACTTTGGTCAACTCCGAGCTTGTCAAAACAATTACTTAAATCCACATTCGTTGTCAGTTTTATGACAACCATCTCGCGTGTATTTGGCTTATTACGGGATGTTGTGATCGCCCATTATTTTGCCGCCGGCACGGGTTCTGACGCATTTTTCGTGGCGTTTAAAATCCCGAACTACCTACGACGGTTATTTGCTGAAGGAGGGTTCTCACAGGCATTTGTGCCGGTATTAACTGAATACAAGAACCTTCATGATGAGAAGGGCGTACAGGATTTACTGGATCATGTCAGCGGCAGGCTAGCCCTGATACTTTTTTGTGTGACAGTGATCGGTGTCATCGCTGCCCCCATAGTCATTATGATATTTGCACCTGGATTTGCAGGCAATGAGGAAAAATTTGGGCTATCAGTCTATATGCTCAGAATTACCTTTCCATACATATTGTTTATATCACTCACTGCATTCGCAGGCGGCATATTAAATGCTTATGGACGGTTTGCCATACCGGCATTTACGCCAGTCTTATTAAACATATCTTTGATTGTATGTGCTATTTGGTTGGCACCATTTCTTGATGAACCAGTGACCGCATTGGCGTGGGGAGTTTTGATTGCGGGGATAATACAATTACTTTTTCAGATTCCTTTCCTGATGGGTTTAAAGCGAATGCCACGACCCCGATTGAGAAAAGGTCATACGGGTGTCAGTAAAATACTGAAATTGCTGATACCCACCCTGTTTGCCGTGTCCATTTCTCAAATCAATTTAATCGTGGATATGATAATGGCTTCATTTTTGGTGACTGGCAGCATTTCATGGCTGTATTATTCTGATCGACTGATGGAGTTCCCATTGGGTGTCTTCGGTGTTGCCTTGGCGACGGTGATTCTGCCAAATCTATCGGAGAAACATGCACAGGGCAAACCCCGTCATTTTATGCAGATGATGGATTGGGCCTTGAGGTGGGTGTTTTTGATCAGTATCCCAGCCGCCCTGGGTCTGATGTTACTGGCGGGGCCGATGTTAACCACGATTTTTCAGCATGGTGAATTCACGCCTTTTCATGTCGAGATGTCAGGCAAGAGTTTATTAATGTATGCGATTGGCTTACCCGGATTTATTTTGACCAAGGTATTAGTTAGCGGATATTTCTCCAGGCAGGACACAAAAACACCCGTCAAGATCGGCGTGGTTGCGATGTTCTCAAATATCATCATGAATTTCATTTTTATAGGCCCACTTGTACACGCAGGTTTGGCTTTAGCAACGTCTCTTGCTGCTTTTATCAATGCTGGATTGCTTTTTTACTTTCTACGCAAGGGAGAGTTTTATATCCCTGAAGATGGTTGGTTGGTATTTATTCTGAGGATTGTTTTTGCCTCATTAATCATGAGTGCATTGTTATTTTTCATGTTGCCCGCTATTTCTTTGTGGACTGAGTGGGATTTATCTACGCGTGTCATGCAGCTAGGTCTCTGGATTATCGCTGGTGGGATGAGTTATTTTGCGGCGTTATGGTTGACTGGCTTGCGCTTAAAAACAATGACACTGAAAGCTGATTAAGGCCAATATCTCTTATGGAACTGATACGTAGCCTGCATAATCTTAGAGATCATCATCAAAAATGTGTCGCAACCATTGGTAATTTTGATGGCATACATCTAGGACATCAGGCGATCATTTCGCAGCTCAAGGAAATTGCAGGTAAACACGATCTGCCCACGGTGATTATCACCTTCGAGCCACAACCACAAGAATATTTTTCTCCGGGGAATGCCCCTGCAAGATTAACCCGTCTCAGAGAAAAAATTGAGGAGATGGAACGCCTGTCTGTCGATCGTCTGATTTGCCTCAGGTTTAACAGTGAATTGGCAAGTCTCTCGCCCAGAGATTTTGTTAAGCGATTATTAATTGAAGGACTGGATATTCGTCATCTCGTGGTGGGAGATGATTTTCGATTTGGTAAAGATCGACAAGGTGACTATGCAACCCTTGAAAAGATGGCCGATGAATTCGGTTACCAACTGGAGCATACCGCTACCTGTTCATTTGCGGGAGAGAGAATCAGCAGCACAAGAATCAGGCAAGCACTTGCAAACGACGATCTAAATCTGGCCAGAGAGTTGTTGGGAAGGGATTATGCGATTAGTGGACGGGTGGTTCATGGAGATAAGCGGGGCAAGTCTCTGGGGTTTCCAACTGCAAACATGGAGTTACACCGATTGCATAGTCCGGTCGCAGGTGTCTATGTCACACGCGTTCATATCATGCGCCGCCGCCAGGGGGCAGATGAGACAATTCATCCTGCCGTGACCAGTGTCGGCACACGACCCATGTTTGACGGTGAAGGGATGCGTCTCGAGACCCATATTCTGGATTTTGATGAGTCTTTATATGCAAAACATATTCGAGTTGTCTTCCTGAAAAAATTGAGGGCAGAGGATAATTTTTCAAATGTTGATGATCTGATAAAAGCCATTGCCACAGATATTGAAAATGCACGGCAATATTTTTCCAGGAAGACATGAAAATGAAAAAAGCAGTTCGTCATTCCGGAAACCTGCAAGAGTTATCCGGAATGATCGCCACGGAGGGTGGGAATGCAATAGAATTGTCTGGAACAATTCTTGCCCAGCTAAATCAATTGTTGACTGGATACCCGCCTGCGCGGGTATGACGGACTCTACATTGGATACCCGCCTGCGCGGGTATGACGAGCTTTGTACTGGATAAGCGCTATGCAGTATCGACCCGTAGGCCGGCACAAGCTTCGTGGATATGATGAAAACGGGTTAGATAGGATAACAGTGAGATTGAATATTAATCGTACATCCCTATACTTCCGTGGCTGATATTTACGGCTGATATTTACGGCCGATATTTCATGGCACAAGATCGGTTAAACCGAATAAAAAATGGCTGAATAAATGTCTGAATAAATGTCTGAATACAAGGATACATTGAATCTACCTAAAACAGATTTTCCTATGCGAGGGAATCTGGCCAACCGCGAACCTGAAATGCTCAAAAAATGGCAGGAGATGGATCTCTATGGTCAGATCAGGGAGCGTCAGTCAGGCAAGCAAACGTTTATTCTTCATGATGGCCCACCTTATGCCAATGGTGACATCCACATTGGTCACGCAGTTAATAAAATTCTGAAAGATATCATTGTCAAATCACGAGGTTTGAGTGATTTCGATGCACCTTTTGTGCCGGGATGGGATTGTCATGGATTACCCATAGAACTGATGGTGGAGAAAAAAATCGGTAAGGCCGGACACAAAGTTGATGCACACACTTTTCGTAATGCCTGTCGTGATTATGCGGCCAGGCAAGTTGAAAAACAGCGTGTTGATTTTCAACGCCTGGGGGTATTGGGAGACTGGCACAAACCTTACCTGACAATGGATTTTAAAAACGAGGCCAATATTATTCGTGCCTTTGGGAAGATTGTTGATGCCGGTCATTTGCACAAAGGTTCAAAGCCCGTGCACTGGTGTATCGATTGTGCCTCTGCTCTGGCTGAAGCAGAAGTTGAATATGAAGACAGGACTTCACCTGCCATTGACGTGCGTTTTACTTTCGTCGATCAGGAGGCAATCTGGTCATGCACAGACGAAGCAATTCAACACAAAGGGCAGGGTGAACTCTCTACTGTGATCTGGACCACGACACCGTGGACCTTGCCTGCCAATCAGGCTGTTTGTGTGCATCCGGATTTTGCATATGACCTTATCCAGTGTCAGACGGAAAATGGCCCGCAACGTTTATTGCTGGCCAGGGAATTACATGCGTCTGTTTTGCAGCGTTGCGGTATTGATGATTATCAGATCATCGCATCATTTAATGGTGCATCACTGGAGGGACTCAAACTGCAACACCCGTTCTATGATCGTGAAGTGCCTGTGATTCTCGGTAAACATGTCACATTAGAGGCTGGCACAGGTGCTGTACATACTGCACCCGGACATGGTCAGGACGACTATGTAGTCGGTCAGCAATATAATTTACCGGTAGAGAATCCTGTCGGCGGTAATGGTTGTTTTCTACCCGAGACTGAAATCTTTGCCGGTGAATATGTCTTCAAGGCCAATGCGCATGTCATTGAAGTCTTAATCGAAAAACAAATGTTGTTGCACCATGAACAGTTGCAACATAGTTACCCGCATTGCTGGCGCCACAAGACACCGATTATTTTCCGGGCAACACCACAATGGTTTATCAGTATGGATGAAAATGGCCTGCGACAAAAAGCATTGCAGGAAATTGAAAATATCGAATGGATGCCCGATTGGGGACAGCAACGTATCGATGGCATGGTACGTGATCGTCCTGACTGGTGTATTTCTCGTCAACGGACCTGGGGTGTGCCTATTCCCTTATTTGTGCATAAACAAACAGGTGAGTTGCATCCTGAAACTCAGCACTTGATCGAGGAAATTGCGACCCGTGTAGAGCAAGGGGGCATTGATGTCTGGTTTGAACTTGATAGCAAAGAATTACTTGGTAAGGATGCAGATGATTACGAAAAAATTACTGACACACTGGATGTCTGGTTTGATTCCGGTGTCACCCATGCCAGTGTGCTGGAAGCGGATAAACGATTAACATTTCCGGCGGATTTGTATCTTGAAGGATCGGATCAACATCGTGGTTGGTTTCAGTCATCTTTATTGACATCAATCGCCATCAATGGGGTTGCTCCTTATAAAAGTGTGCTGACTCACGGTTTTACAGTAGATGCACAAGGCAAGAAGATGTCCAAATCCAAGGGCAATGTCGTCGCACCGCAAAAAATTATGAATTCATTGGGTGCTGATATTTTACGCTTATGGGTGGCTGCAACAGACTATCGTAATGAGATGCATGTCTCGGATGAAATTCTTAAACGTATGGCAGACGCCTATCGCAAGATAAGAAACACAGCGCGTTATCTATTATCCAACCTTGATGATTTTAATCCGCAGACTGATTGTGTTGCATTTGACGAGATGCTGGAACTGGATAAATGGGCAGTTGATCAAGCAGTCCTGTTACAGAAAGACATACAATCGGCATATCACGATTACCAATTCCATCAGATTTTTCAGAAGTTACAACAGTTTTGTGGAGTAGAAATGAGTAGTTTCTACCTGGATATTACCAAAGATCGCATGTATACCATGCAGGCAGATAGTTTGGGCCGCCGTTCTGCACAAACGGCAATGTATCATATCATTGAAGCATTTGTCCGATGGGTAGCACCAGTACTCAGTTACACCGCTGATGAACTATGGCAGCATGTTCCAGGTGAAAGAGGACATTCGGTATTTCTCGAGACCTGGTATGAAGATTTCCCTGACAAAACTTCCTCACAGGAACTATCTGGATTTTGGCAGCAAGTGACCAGTGTTCGCGATGAAGTCAGCAAAGAGTTGGAAAAATTACGTGAAGCAGGAGAGATTGGTTCAGCATTAGACAGTGAAGTGATCCTCTATTGCGATGAACAACAATCATCCTTATTAAAGCAACTTGAAGATGAATTACGCTTCGTATTGATCACATCCTCCGCCATAGTGACTCCTTTGTCCGAAAGTCCTGATGATGCCGTGGCGACCGAGATCAACGGCCTTAAAATCAAGGTGACTGTTTCCAGCCATGATAAATGTGTACGTTGCTGGCACCATAGAGAAGATGTTGGTCGACATGACAAGCACCCGGAATTATGTGGCCGTTGTGTCGAGAATGTCGACGGAGAAGGTGAATCAAGACGTTACGCATAATATGATTACCTGCGATGCTTAATTATTTCCCCGGATTAAAAGGATTAAAATGGTTATGGATAACAATGCTGGTTGTTTTTCTTGATCAGTTGAGCAAAGGCCTGGCAAGCCAGTATTTACAAATGCACGAACCTGTTGCAGTGTTACCGGGTTTTAATCTCACGCTGATGCATAATACAGGGGCTGCATTCAGTTTCCTGCGTGAAGCAGGTGGCTGGCAACGGTGGTTCTTTGTTTGTCTGACCATTGCCGTGAGTGTGTTTATTTTAATATGGCTTCATGGCATGAAAGCCAGTCAACGATGGATGGCATGCGCTTTGGCCCTGGTGCTTGGTGGCGCGATAGGTAATCTCTGGGATCGACTCATACTTGGATATGTTATTGATTTCATTGATATTACTCTGAGATTTATGCCCTGGAGAATATTTAACCCGTGGCCGACATTTAATATTGCTGATTCGTCTATCTTTATCGGTGCTGTGATGCTCATGGTTGATGCGATCTGGTTCAGTGAAGAAGGTTCAGAGAATTCTCAGAATAATTGACACATGTTGCAAAGCAACGTAGCTTACTTCGTATGCCAACCATAATTAAATTATCAGGTAAATATCAATGAAAATAGTCATGGCCAATCCCAGAGGTTTTTGTGCCGGTGTCGACCGTGCGATTGAGATTGTCGAAAGGGCACTGGAGTTGTTTGGTGCCCCCGTTTATGTTCGACATGAAGTCGTGCATAACAAGTATGTCGTGGATAGTCTGCGAAACAAAGGCGCTATTTTTGTCGAAGAACTGGATGAAGTCCCGGACGATACAACCGTGATTTTTAGCGCACACGGTGTTGCCAAACAAGTGCGTGAAGAGGCAGCACGTAGAAAATTACGTGTTTATGATGCAATTTGTCCCCTGGTGACAAAAGTGCATATGGAAGTAGGCCATTATCAGGATGAGGGCAGGGAGTGTATCTTGATTGGTCACGAGGGACACCCGGAAGTCGAAGGGACATTGGGGCAATATCAACCTAAAGATAATGAAGGCGGAATGTATTTAGTTGAATCTGTAGAAGATGTCTGGAATCTGGTTGTCAAAAACCCTGATTTTCTGGCCTTTGTCACACAAACGACATTATCAATGGATGATACGGCAGAAGTGATCAATGCTTTACGCGATCGTTTCCCAAGTATTGCCGGACCCAGGAAAGAAGATATTTGCTATGCGACACAGAACAGACAGGACGCAGTCAAAAACCTGAGCAAACAGTGTGATTTGATCCTGGTGGTTGGTTCACCCAACAGTTCCAACTCAACACGTTTGATGGAAATCTCGGAAAAAGTCGGTGTACCCTCCTATTTAATCGATAATGCATCTGAGATTAAACAGGAATGGTTAGATGGCAAGGAGTGTGTCGGTGTTACTGCTGGCGCATCAGCCCCGGAAGTATTAGTAGACGATGTGATTAAGCAGTTGCAAGACTGGGGCGCTGATTCAGTTGAAGAAGCTCCCGGGGAAATCGAGAAAGTTGTATTTTACCTACCGAAGGAACTTGCCAAAGTTGAACACACTCCACTGTGAATCACTCAAAAAAACCTTGTTAAAGCTTTATTCGATTTAGGGAATCCTCTGACTTAATCAGAGGTTCCTTAACTAAATGAAGATGCACACTTGCAAATAATATTAACAGGAGCTCCTGAGTATTCATCACTCGGCGACTACTCCGTGGAAATTTAGCTTATTCATCGCCCGCCTTAAGCAAGATCGCTTCTATTTCCGAACGTTTGTAGCCAATGATCACTTCTTCACCAATCACAACGGTAGGTACTTTTAAATCACCTGAAATTTCGGTTAATTCATTTTGAATTTCAATACTTTCATCTGCGTTTTTTTCGGTGATTGAAACATTTTTTGCTTGCAGGAATTCTCTAACCTCGTCACATTCTCCGCATTCAGGAATAGCATAAAGTGTTGCTTGAATAACGGGATTGTTACCCTCTTTACTGGAACCGCCTGTGCTGATTCTTTTACTACCCACTTGAGTGCTGCCTGGCGGGCAATTTTTCTGGAAAGATCGCTCGCCTTGCTCATCTTCGCATTCAACGATATTGACTGCAGAATATCCCTGCAAACTGAAGGTGACCAGCATTGTGGCAAATAAAATCTTGAGACAGTGTTTCATGATATAAACCTTTTCCCCCAATACTCAGAAATAAAAAACAAAAACTAATTAAACCTCTGGATTGATATATAGTCTAATTTGTCGGTGCTGTTATGTAAGCATATACGTAATTGATATCAATAGGTTACAATAGTTTTTTTAAGTCGTATACTTAATATTCAAGAGATTTGGTGCAAGTAAATGTTGCTATGCAAAAAAATACACCTTTAATTCGGTATGTAATGATGTTTAGTCTTGTTTGTTTATTGGGGCTCTCCTCTCAATCGCATGCCAGGTTGTATAAATGGATAGATGCCGATGGTAATACTCACTATACGCAACAACCACCGCCAGATGGGATTGCAGCAGAGGATATCAAACTACCTGCATCCGTTAATATTGATACAGAACAAGCTACAAAGTCGTTTGAGGAGCAACAAAAGAAAGCACAAGAGCGGTCTGAGACTGCCGAGAAAGAAGAAAAAGAGCGAATTAGACAGGAAGAACACGCTGACTTAATAAAGGAAAATTGTAAAAAGGCGAAGGCTAAACTCGAGAATGTTCAGAGCAGCGGGCGGATCAGGGCTGTGGATGAAGAAGGCAACGTGATTCGTGCCACGGAAGAAGAGAGGCAACGAAGAATCAAAGATGCTCAGGAAAAAATTAAGAAATGGTGCAATTGAAGATTACCTTCAGTAAATAATTACCAACAGTCACCAACCGCATCTTGTTGTGCAACAACATCAGAACATTTTGACCCACCCAGTATGCACTTTGCGCCTGTCTGATCAAGCGTTAACGCGGCACATATGGTATCACCCGCAGCCTGACTACCCTGTGGTGTTGCTAGCAAGGTAAAACTTGTTGGTGTCACGTTGCCGGAAAAGACAATTGTGTACATCGCGTTCCCAGCTTTGGGTGATTGCGTAAAGGGCAGTGTCGGGTCTGTTGTGCAAGGATCAGTCGCTGGTGACTCATTGCAATAATCTCCTTTTTCTGTGAATAACCTTTCCAGGTGCTGGCTTAACTCGAGCAAAATTCCCTTCGCCTCCACTCGTTTCGTTTTAATAATATAATTCTGGTACTGGGGGAGAGCAATGGAAGCCAGGATGCCGATGATCACAACGACTATCATTAGTTCAATCAATGTAAATCCATTTGGTTTATTACTGGTCTTGAATTTTTTTATTTTAATCATCGAACATCTCCAGGTTGTACTATACCTCTTTAAGAGAACTACCCATATTTTATGGTAATAATTCCTTAAATACTTTCATATCTAGGATTGTTTTTGTGCCATCAGAGTTAAGCTGATAGTTGAACTCAGTTCCCATGTTTGTTTTTAATTGATATATATTTACTATGTCAGGATCTTCTGGGGAATCTATTTTTACAGAAGGATCTATAGTGTAAATTTGATTATCAATAAAAATTTCGCTTTTATGCAATTGTAAGTTGGTAATCACACCAATACTATGATTTGCTGCATAGACCTCAGTGACAAACATTGCTAGTACTAAAATGATAGGAAAGAGTCGTTTAATATTCATAAATCTCACCGTTTAATTATTTATAGTTTAATAATTACTTCAATTGACGCCAGGATTGGCGGCCTACAGTAACACCACCCGTACTTTCCAATATGGTCGTCGTTTCACTATCAACGCCTGAGAGTTGTTTGGCTTCCTGATCAGGATCTCCCAATGAGATCACTGCTGGTGAAGTCAGGGTGCCCGGAATATAAATACCGGAGACAGGGACCTTGGTGGTGCCATCTGCAAGTGTCACATAGTCCTTATCGTCAATGATCCCATCGCCATTGATATCAAATACAGAATCTTCCAGACGTGCTCCAGTGAGGGCATCAACTTCCATCAGGACAGAGGTCCCTCCCGAATCACAGGGATTTTCAGGCGGAATAAAAGTCGTAAATATGGCCCGTCCAAAGCGTGTAATTGGGTCAGCAATAATGCGTTCACCACTAAAAGGGGAGACTAAACCTGGCTCCAACGCATCCATAAACCACCCTTCTTTCGAATTATTGACACTGTAATCGATGTCGGTAGTGGAAACGACTCGTACAGTGAGAATTTCACCATCGACCGTAACATCAATTTCATCTGTGATAAACTGCTCCTGTAAATCCGATCGACCGCCTACTTGTGAGCTGTTGTTATCGTTGTCATCATCCCAGATGCTGTACATGGTCTGTATCTGATAGGGGTTCAGCACGACGGTATCAGATGTTTCTATGTATTTGCCGGTACCGAAAATGATATTGAAACCAGCTTCGGTATTAATCACGATGGTTGGTTTCGTGGTAATCGCCTGTGGAGCATCGCTACCGTCTAATGCCTGAAACAAAGGTTCGGCAACCCCTTTTTGTTGGCCTGTGCCCTCCCACACACTTTTCCAATTACTTTCACTAGCATCGGAGATATCAAATTTAAACAGATTACCGAACAGGTCACCGGCATAGATCGTATCGGCGATCCGGTCACCGTTTTCGTCAACAATCAGCGGTGTTGCCATACCGTTCTCATTACTGGCGTCACCAATATTAGTATCCATGACCGCAATCTCAGTACCATCTTCCGCATCCAGGATAAATATACTGGCCGTGTCACTATCGCTATTGTAGCCATTGCCAAAGACGACGCCCCACTTGCCATTATTGAGTCGTACGATTTGTGGCGCGCCTTTGATGAATCCCATCTCAGCACTAGTTGGCGTGCCGGTACGGTTATCGTCAAAGTTATATTCCCATAATACGTCACCTGCAGTGAAGTTGAACGGATCCGTGACATCCAGTGCAAATACAGTACGACCACCTTCACCAAGTGTGCCGACCAATATCGTCTTCCAGGTACAAGAACCGGCACTGGCAAAACAGACATCGCCCACACTTTGGCCACCATTGACGAAAAATTTATGACCATAGGTCGGGTCAGCTAACTCTTTGAGTTTCCCGTGCAGCGAGCTAGGAACATAGGCAAACAATTCATTACCATCATTTGAGACAGACTGGGAGTCATGGAAGGCATGGAGCATGCCGCCATTTGAACCGACATAAACTGCCGTCTGTGGGTCATCATTATTATCGGTAAACAGCTCAAACTTGTCGGCAAGAAATGCGCCATATTTGGCCCCCTCCTGACCAACCCCATCCGCATCAGGGTAGCCTGGCAGATTACTGTAACCTAGATCTTGGTCACCGATAGAAATAGGGGAAGAACTGACAATATCAGCCAATATTTCCTCGCGCTCACGCAGGGGATCAGTCGCGACTAGCTCATTTGTCTGATCTCCACGAATATACTGAATAAGATCTGCTGCGCTATAGGTCGTCCCGCCGACAGTTAAGGTACCGATGGCCGTATTCAACTCTGCATTAGCAGGAGAATCAGTGAATTCAATTCCACCTGTTGAAACGCTGGTAAAAATATCACGATTGGCAGGGGTAGGCAGATTGTCTGTGGCTGCCCACACTTCCGCGTTGATTGTTCCGTCATCGTTTAGGGAGAAAGCTGCCAATTCACCTGTCCAGTCCACGCTATTGAAGGAAGCCTGGAATATCCTGGATGTGGTTTTCAGGACAGTGCTGTTAATCGCAATTGCAGAACCCGACACGCTGGTGCGTTGGTCGATATCACCAAGCGCTGCATTTAAACCATCAATTAGTTCAGTGGGGTCAGAAGCACTCAGGAATGCGCCACGGCCATTGAAAGCGGCGTGTTGCGTGTCATCGAGTTTCGTTGCTGAGTTTGTAGGTTCGGGCCAACCACCAGTGGGTGGGCTCGTGCCTGAATCGTGATCTGCTGGGGTGTCCACACCGGTGCCGGTTAATCCGAAGCCTACTGTATAAGTCACCAGATGCTGGGCCGGGTTGTCATCTGTGTAAGTGAGACCATTGGTACTATCAACGTAGGTGGACTCCGGTACGTTATCAGCCAAGTTGGACAAGTCATTTTTGTAGTACTTCATGGCCACGTCCGCGAGAGTATCATCGAACGTATCTGCATGAGGTCCACCGTCGTATATATTTGCAGTGTTTTCATCTTGATTATCGATGTCACTTGGGGTATTACCATTCCATTCCCCATCTGTCATCAGTACGACAAAATTCTGTTGGCATTCGCCTCCTTCTGCCTCGGTCAGGATTGGGCTGCTATTAGTGAAGCCCAAGGCCGAAGGTGCACCGCTGCCATCAGTATCATCGAAATATTGACCGACGTTGTCTAGCAGCTCTCGAAGTGGGGTACTGCGGTCTGAATCCATCTGAGACAACTTCTCCTGCAGGTCATCTTTCTTGGTCTGATCCAGCATATCTTCGATAGGCGTGCCGACATCATTATTATCATGCAGAGTGGCCAGTCCCATGTATGAGACAGAATCATCGATTAGTTCAGAGACGGCGCGCTGTAGTACGTATTGACGTTTACGATAATAGCTAAACCAGTTGGCAAAATTCTGGATCTCTTCGGCGTAGGTACAAACCGGCACAGCAGCACAGTCAGTACGACTGCTTCTGTCAGTCAGGCCGCCATCGGTTGAATAAGTGGCCGTGGCTGGTTTAATTTCAACCAGGGCATAGGTATCGCCGGAGTCAAAGCTGGGTTCAATCACATCATCGCCGTCATCAGTCCAGGTGTAATAACGAGCAGGATGGAAACCGTCTACGGTTCCTATTTTTGTGGAGTAATCATTGTAATCCACAGTCAGGTTCTGTGTCCCACGAGACGGGTCATAGGGATGGATGCGTGCGGCAGTGGTTGACGCGTTGGCATAAGCATTGCCAGCGTTATCTTCACCTATCCAGGGGGTATATATTACTGTTGGATTATAGAACGTTACATTAAAGTTGTGGTTCCAGAACAATTTGACTTCAGTCGCAGCGTCGGTCTTTCCTTCAGACGTAAGCCAAGTCGGGCTCGGGGCAGTTTGACAGTTTGACTGTGATCCATAATTTTGATCATCGACGGGTTCGGTATAGCACCAGCCCCAAGATGGATTATTTAGACCCGTCAGATCGGGAAGACCATTCGAACCTTGAGGAAGGGTGGTGAAATCTGTCTGGGAAATTTCCCAATCCATACTGCCGGAGTCATCCAGGGCAAGAAAGATATTGGGTTGTACCGATGTTCCCAGAAATAATGGGCTGTCCGGTAATCCAATATCTGCATAGCTGGGCTGGCTTATGCCTGTGAAACAGATGAGTAAACCTGTAATAGTGAATGTCCTTAACTTTTTGGTGATGTTGTTCATAACCAACTTCTCCTGGAAATTGCAGCGAGAGTGCACATAATATGTGGCTTGTTCCGAGTAATGGATGTTATTAGTCGATAAATCATAATTGCTTGTAGGTAGACTGGATCATGCTAAAGCCTTTGGTGTTTAGTCCCCAGCCGCGCGCTGTGACCCGGTATATTGGCAGTTCACAGTCAGGAGGAAGTGGCACGATCAGACTGCAAGATGCGTCACGATAAGAGGTGCCAAAGTCTTCGATAATATACTCTGCTTTTTGTACTGCACCTGTGTCCGTTGTAATTGCTTGCCAGTTGATTGCGGGTGTTCCTTCAAACTCCCAGATCGGGTAATTATTGTCACCTGCATCGGAACGTGAGTAGTATCCATTGGTGCCAGCGTCGCTAAAAACTGTGTCGGGGGACACACTCTCAGCATCAATCTCACCTGTACGTATGGCGGCTTCAGCTGATTGAAATGAAAGGTGTTTATTGCGGAGGTTACCCGCCATTTTTTCTTCCATGGTGGTGGTGGTCACTGCGCTGATACCTAGTATGGTCATCACAACAAGCATCATTAAGCTGATGATCAGGGCAGCGCCTTTCTGGGTTGGAGTGCTTCTAAAATTCATCATAAAAAATTCCTTAAGGTAGCCGGTTGCGTATGGTAATGGTCGTGGAAAATGCCATACGTAATCTTTTGTCGTCGCTGGTATTCGCATCTGCGCCACTAAAGATAAAAGGGCGTGCCTCCGTGGTAATGTCATCTTCGCTACGCAATAACAGGCTGACACGTACGCTGCGGATATTGGACCAGTCAGCGACTGCGGAAGCATCAACATAGGTATCGGCATATTCATTACCACCACCGGTATCTTCGCCGTAGAGTATTTGCATATCTTCGACACCATCGGCCAGTTCCAGGATCGAATAATCAGCGGACGTCAGGACCGAGTTATTGTCAGATGGGTCCCAGGAGGAAAGATAAAGTGACGATTTGGCCGTCCCGCCCTTATCGGTGGCTGAACCGACGGCGACAAAAAAGGTATTCGAGCGCATTTTAAAGATTTGGGAATCAGGACCGAACGCTGTCTGGATGAAGTTTCCATTGTTGAGGTTGGCGGAATGCGTAAGTGTCTGTTTGTCCGCAGAAATATCGGTGCCGGGGTTATTCTGGATCGTGAAAATTTCGGCACTGACACAGTCTGTGATCATGACGGTTCCGTATTGCTTAAAACCGCATGTATTGTCCCCATTGACCTTGAGATTGGCGGATTGCGTTGTGTCGAAATCGTCAGCAAGTGATGCCCCGCACGTATCTGCACGCTGGATATTGATGACATCTGTATTGCTGACGATGTCCCTTGTGGAATCACCGTCGATATCGTAAACCGTAATCTTGAGGTTGTCGGTCAGTACCGGATCCCACGTATCAGCGCCACTGTCATCAAAGCCAAACACCGCATTATCTCCACTGAAATCAACCGGCGGCGGGGTTTTGGTCATCGTATGGACATCGATCGTGCCACGGCTTGAGCAACCGCTAAAGCCGGCCATGCGGATCTCTTTTGATATGACCTCGATCAAGAAACGACCAGATTCCTGCATACGTGACAGTTCTGATTCCAGGCGGTAGACATGGTTATTGCTGATAAATATAGAGACAGCACCGCTAAGCAACACGATACCGATGACCAGTGCTATCATTATCTCGATCAGCGAAAAACCCTGTTGTTTTTGATGTTTTAAGTATTTCATAAGTTTTCTCAGAGATTGGCAGTAATAGTAAATTGGATTGTGGTTGCTGACGCATCCGCTGCAGTGCCTCCCTGACGGCCTTCATCCCATTGCACCGTGACAACACAGACGGTAGCCGTGGTGGAACAGTCAATTAAACCTTGTCCAGATGGCAGATATAAGCCAACGAAGTTATCTTGCCAATCGGTAACGTCGGCGTCACACATGGCTGAACCCGAACCGGACAGCGTATCACCCATGTCTATGTCACATTCCCCCGCAAGGGCAGCGGTGCGGTTGGCCCGTAATCTGTCCATCATGTCGTAAGTGAGAAAGATTGCCTGGGTGCGCTGATAGGCACCGTGGTTCGCCTTGAGCGTGGTTGCTTGTAATGCAGCAAGCCCGAGCAGGCCAACGGAGAGGACAAGTAATGAGACCATTACCTCCAGTAGAGTGAAACCATCCAGATAATATTTTTTGTGACAGGTGATATTGTTACGCATGAGTATTCCTCATAACCTTATGGACAGGATTGTCTTTCAGATGAGACAAGGCCGGATAATTTCACCTCGATGAGACGTTGTTGGTCAGAAGTGCATTCGGTGGCAGTAAGGGTGAGATCAATTTCTGTCTGAACAAATCCTGTGGGTTCATATGTTACGGAAGTTTCAGTTCCAACCAGTGTCGCTTTTCTAACTGCATCAAAATTCCTGAGCACAATATCATCAGCGTCGGTAGTACCATCATTGTCCACGTCTAGCCGTACTTGCCAACCATTCGCCCAATCTGTGGTACCAGAGATTGGTAACACTCTGATATTATGGCCACGGTTGACAGCTTCGTTCCGTGCAAGATGCATCGCGAGCACTAAAGAATTTGTTTGCGTGGTAATGCGACCATTATTGATAAGGCCCATCAGTGCAGGGAGGCCTACTGCAAGCAGTATTCCGCCTACAGTAACCGTGATCATTAGTTCCATCAGGTTGAAACCGGATTGCCGATCTTTGTTTTTGTATCTAAGCATATATATATCCGAACATGTTCATCGCAAAGTCCTTATAACAAACATATTTGGTATTTTTGACTGTTTCCTGATAAATGGTATTTTAATCCTGACAAACGGCAAGCCCTGGAGTAATTTCTGTGAACTACTTGGCATTTTAAAATGAGTAAAAAAGATTGCATCATCGTGGGAGGGGGTATTATCGGGATGGCTACAGCCCGAGAATTGGCCATGCGCGGTCTTTCAGTTTCACTGTTTGATAAAGGTAAATTAGGCATGGAATCCAGCTGGGCGGCCGGAGGAATTCTATCTCCTATGCGGCCCTGGTCGGAGCATCCTTTTTCAGCGGAGTTATCAAGTCAGGGCAAGTCGTGTTATGCAGATTTTGTAGAAGCGTTGAAAGAGCAAACAGGTATTGACCCAGAATATTATCGATGCGGATTGTTAATGATCAATCAGGACGATGTTGAGCAAACCAGACAATGGGCCGATAAAAATAAAGTTATCATTGCTGAAAATTACAAAGATTATCCAACAAATATGCGAATTCCCGCCAATTCGATATTTCTACCCGAGATTGCCCAGGTCAGAGTTCCAGGATTGTTAAAGGCACTGCATGCCAGCTTGTTAAAACTTGGAGTGACCATTTTTGAAAATACTGCAATTACTGGACTGCAACTGGATAAGCGCAGATGCAAATCTGTGCAGCTTGGAAGTGAAAAATATTATGCGGATACATTTATTATTTCTGCAGGTGTCTGGAGTGAACAGATCCTTGGGTCAAATAATTGTGGGATAAAAATAAAACCGGTCATGGGGCAAATACTTTGTGTGAAATTTGCCGAGCAACAGCTTGAAACAATGGTTCTGGATGGAGGACATTATTTTATTCCCAGAAAGGATGGGCATGTGTTGATTGGCAGTACCATGGAGCATGCCGGATTTGATAAAGCGATAACGCAAAAGGCGCGGAATGGCATGATGGAATGGGCCTGTACGCTTTGGCCCGATATTGCCAGGGCAGAGTTTATTAAACATTGGTCTGGGTTACGACCCGCCACAGATAATGGCAAGCCATACCTGGGACAGTTGGAAGATTATGAAAACGTTTATATCAATGCCGGGCATTTTAGAAAAGGCATACTACAGGCCCCGGTCTGTGCCAGAAAAATAGCTGAAATGGTCTGCTGATGCCCATATATATAGACATGCGAATAGTGCAGAATGAGTTGCCTTTGGATATACTGCTGTGATGAAATTTGATACAAAATACACTTCTGACAGGAATCAAATTAAACACGTGTTGGAAAATCACAATATCCGACCAACATCACAGCGGATTGATATTGCCAGGGTATTGCTGGCGAAACCGCAACATCTGTCGGCGGAAGAGATTTTTAGTCAGGTCAATAAAAAAGATGATCTGGTCTCCAAGGCCACCGTCTATAACACTTTAAATTTGTTTGTTGATGAGGATTTAATCAAACAAGTGCTGATCGATTCCAGCTATGTATTTTATGATTCAAATACAGAGCCACACCATCATTTCTATAATGAAGATACCGGTTTGTTACAGGATATTGATGATCAGGAGATGCTCGTTCGAGCGACCCCAAAGCTGCCCAAAGATACAGTTCTAACAGGGATTGATGTCGTCATCCGGGTAAAAAACCAGTCCTGAAGATAGTATCTGCATCTTCAGGCAGTTTGGGTATATACTCGCAGCGTTTTTTTTGAGGTAATGCCGAAGTAGCTCAGTTGGTAGAGCAACTGTTTCGTAAATAGTAGGTCGGAGGTTCGAGTCCTCTCTTCGGCACCAGTTCCAAGGTTTCAGAGCGTCGCTTTTTTCAACTAGTTGGTAAATAGTAGGTCGGATGCTGACTGATACCATCCCTGGCATCAGCCCTGCGGGCACGCTTCGCATGTCCAAATCTGATCCAGTCAGATTTGTCGAGTCCTCTCTTCGGCACCATATGACAACATCTAAGGAACCTCTGATCAAGTTGTCATTTCGACCAACGGGAGAAATCTTAAGTTGAAAATATTAAGTAAAATCAGTTGGCTACAAGATTTCTCGCTGCGCTCGAAATGACAGGTTGGAC
>JACZSJ010000099.1 GCA_022574295.1 Pseudomonadota bacterium | reverse complement strand
CATAATTCTTTTTTTGAGCCCGTTTGGTCTATTGTAACATACCACCCCATACAACTAAACCACCCTATTAAAAATAAATCTAGGTTTGTAAATCTTAATGCAATTCTTAATATCAAAAATAAAGAAGATGGCGGTGTCAGAGCTTCTGTCGTATTTAGAGCAGAGGGAGGTCACTAATTATGGGGAAAACTAAAATTCTGGTTGTCGATGATGAAGAGCGCCTTACAAAAATGGTGAAGCTAAATCTTGAACAAACAGGGGATTATGAAATCAGGACAGAGAATCTCGCCACAAATGCATTAAATGCGGCCCGTGAATTCAAACCAGATCTTATCATTCTTGATATCATGATGCCGGACATAAGCGGTGATGTGATAGCTCAACAATTATTGGACGATGAGGAATTAAACGATATTAAAATTATTTTCTTGACGGCACTCGTGACAAAGGGTGAGATAAAATCCAAAGGATCTGAAATAGCAGGACGTACCTTTTTAGCCAAGCCGGTTAAAATTGATGAATTAATCACCTGTATTGAAGAACAGTTAGAAAAATAATATCAATTTAAAAACTTTCTTCCATTAAATATTTGAAATTAATCAACTAACCAGGTAAAAATAAATAATGAAGCCGATCGTCTTACTGGTTGAAGATGATGCAGCAATGGCACGTCTGATTCGGGGAAATCTGAAGGATGAATCAATCAACATTTATCATGCCAAAGATGGTAATGATGCATTAGCATATCTGGATACTCAACTTCCCCAGGTCGTATTGCTAGACTTAAATCTCCCTGATATGGATGGTATGGATATACTTAGGCACATTACTGAACAACAGATCCCTGCCTCTGTCATAGTTATCACAGGACATGGTTCAGTCGATATCGCAGTAAAATCAATGCAAGCTGGCGCTTTTGATTTTCTTGAAAAGCCGTTTAGCAGTGATCGGTTAACGATCACTTTACGAAATGCACTTGAAAGGCAAAATCTTACCGATACAGTTGATACCATGAAGGATGCCAGCCTGGCCCGGTTTCATGGTTTTATAGGGTCTTCGATTAAAATGCAGGCTGTGTATCAGATTATAGATAACGCCGCAATGAGTAAGGCCTCGGTATTTATTACTGGCGAAAGCGGGACGGGTAAGGAAATATGCGCCCAAGCGATACACAGTCATAGCCCACGATTTAATAAACCCTTTATCGCAATTAACTGTGCTTCAATTCCCACTGAATTAATGGAGAGCGAAATATTTGGCCACATAAAGGGGGCATTTAGCGGTGCATCCTCAAATCGTAAAGGTGCCTTGGCAAGTGCTGATGGGGGAACATTATTTCTGGATGAAATTTGTGAAATGGATATCGGGCTACAGGCTAAATTATTACGTGCCATACAGATGGAAGAGATTAAGAAAGTGGGAAGCGAAAAGACTGAAAAAGTTGATGTGCGGTTTATCAGTGCTACAAACCGTGAGCCTCTATCTGAAATTAAACAAGGGAAATTAAGAGAAGATCTATACTATCGATTGAATGTTATTCCAGTAACACTTCCACCATTACGCGAACACGCTGACGATATAACAGAGCTTGCAGCAGAATTTATAAAAGAAATATCGAATCAAGAAGGGAAAAAATTTACAGGTCTTGTACCTGACGCCGAGTCAATATTGATTGACTATAATTGGCCCGGTAATGTCCGACAACTAAAAAATATCATACAAAATATCATTGTTATGAATAAGGGCGGCTTGATCACGCCAGATATGCTTCCATCACCACTGGATGGCCTGGTTAAAAAAGACAATATACAATATTCAAATGCCCATGCTACGGACAAATCACCAGAAGTGAAGGATAATGCGATAGGTGAATCGTTTAAAACCTTGAAAGAACTGGAAGATGAATATATTAAAAAAGTAATTGATGAACACCAGGGAAATATTCCACAGGCTGCTGTCCAATTGGGTGTCAGCCCTTCAACAATCTACCGCAAGATTCACTCACGTCGAGACGATAATATTCATTAGCCCGATTGTTTGCTCCCCCTGCCGTTCCAAAGAAGTTATTTGCATAATTTAAAGCAACTTTATTTTGCGTTGCATTTTGCGAACAACAGCTTTTTATCCCCGATGATTATGCGTATTAGGCCATGAACTAATATCTTGACGTCCCTATTAACTCACAGTTTTTACTAACAAATATTTTTAATTATCCAGAAGCCAACTATGTTGGCATCTAAATTGCCTTGTACTAAATCGGAAAGGATATTTGTTCAATGGACGCGTTTGCGGGCAAGTTATTTAACATAGGAGAAATGATCTTGAATGCTGTTTTGTCAACCGATGGATTAGACCTGGAAGAGAGGCAAATGGTCGAATTATTAGAATGTCGTTATGGCGACGGCATGGTCTATCTTCCCAGGACAAGACCCAGGCAATTGTTATCCATCGCTGAAAATGGCGGTTTTATTAATGCCGAAGGCTATCTCACGCGTAAAGGGCGAATTCTTCTTGCTCGCTATTTTTAAAATCTTTCTCTGTTGTAGTAAGTTTAGGTGAAATTATAATGTTAAAGAAAATTACAGCAGTACCATCAGTAGTATTGGGTCTGGTTTCTTTGAACGCGTCAGCCCATAGCCGATAACAGGACTTAGACCATGAAAAAATATTTTGGCCTAGCATCAATTTTATTACTACTTAACGGATGCGCAGCAATAGCTGCAATACCGTTACCGATAAGAATAGCAAGTAACATACACACGGTATTTACGGTAATAAAGAATACTGACGATAATCCTGATAATGATAGTTGGATAGTGGTTAGTCTAAGAGAGCGGTTGTTGAAAGAGGATTAGTTGAGTCTACTAATCGATGAATGTGTGTTTAATACTGAAAGCGGTCGTTCAGGTAGAAGTAATGCTTGCTTAATAGCTACCGTAAGATTCACTCACGTTAGAACGAGAAGATTCATAGCCTGATTGTTTTCTCCCACTTTCATTGCAAAGAAATTATTTGCATTATTTAAATCTAATTATATTTTGCGTTGCATTTTGCAAACCGCACCTTTCTTCCCCCCGATGATTCTGCCGATTATGCTACGAACTAATATCTTGACGTTCATGTTACCCACTGTTTTTACTAATAAATATTTTTAATTTTCCAGAAAGTCAGTATGTGGCATTTGTTTTGCAACAAGCTTAGTCGGATAAGGATTTTTGCTCAATGGACGCGCAAGGGAGCAGGTTATTTAACATTGGAGAAATTAAAATGTTAAAGAAAATTACAGTAGTACTATCAGCAGTATTGGGCCTGGTCTCTTTGAACGCGTTCGCCGCAGCAGGAGCGAGCCAGGAAATTGCATTGAGCACAACCGTTGATTCCGTTTGCACAATCGAAAGTAATTCATCTAGTTTTTCACCAAATCTTGTAGCTGGTGAAGCAGACACTACGATTGCGACCATCACTGAAATCTGTAATGACATGGACGGTTACACCGTCACATTCAGTTCAGCCAATAGTGGTGTTTTGCAAAATTCAGATGTGGCTGCTCAGCAGAAAGGCTATGAAATTAGTTACAACGACATTTTTGAAAAGGAACTGAATGTCGATAGAACGACAACTTATTCAGCGGGCACTGAATCTAATGTAGTTGCTCTAAAGATGACGTTAGCTGCTAATACTGGTGTTCTGGCTTCAGGCACATGGTCAGATACGATCACTGCGACTGTTGCTGTTGTGGATTAATCTTGTCGATTTAGTATAAGAAAATCCAGGCGCATCTCAACTCCTCCTTCCCCTTAATTGAGATGCGCCTTTTTTTTAATGAGAAATATCATGAAACTCATAATTATCAGTTTGATAACGTCTTACATGATGATAACTCAAGCTGTAATGGGGCAGGGAATTGATTACACCAGCAGAACCTTCACAATAAATTCCTGTAAATTATTTGCCAAGGATGCATATCAGGCTTCGGATAACTTCAGTCGTGGAGTTGTACTTCAGGATATCCAGGGATTAATTGAGAGTTCACCTGTTGCAGATAGTATGAAAAACCGTGTATTTCAGGCCATTCAACTCGTATGGAAAAACCAGTTAGACAATCCTACCCTGGCTTATAACCTGGCAATGGGACTTTGTTTAAAACCAAAACATAAGATGTCGCCTATGGATGAACCGTGGTCCATTTCTTTAAGAACAAGCAAGGAATATTTTTAACATCTTATTTCTTAATCAAAAACTATGGAAAATACTATGAAACATTCTGCTTATCACTTTTTATTATTCTGCCTGGTCGTTGCACTAGTTACTCCAATTACGGTACATGCATTCAAGCTCGTCCCCATGTCAGTAAAGATGGCACCTTCAGGTCGTGGGGCGACTGAGAGTTTTGTTGTTGATAACAGCGGCGCAAAGCCTATTGCTGTTGAAATGAAGGTATTTGTTCGCAGCATGACGGAGGATGGTGAGGATGTCCTGACAGAAGAAGAGGATGATTTTGTCGTATTTCCTTCACAGATGATCATCATGCCGGGGGAGTCACAGGTCGTTCGTCTGCAATGGCTAGGACAGCAGGATCCTGAACGGGAGCTTGCTTACCGACTAATTGCCGAACAATTACCACTCAATCTTGATGAAGAAGTCATTGATGGTGGCCGTATCTATGTACTGTTTCGCTATGTGGCCTCTGTTTATATTGTGCCAAAACGAAGATTACAGGCGGATGTAAAAATAACGGATGCCTATATTGAAGGAGGTGAAGTCAATCAATTGGTGGTCTTTGTAAAGAATGAGGGGACTAAGCATTCCATCCTCAGAGATGCAACGCTCAAATTAAAATCATCAACAAGCTCATTTGAACTGGGTACTGAACAATTGCCTGGCCTTGCTGGGGCAAACATCCTGGTCGGTCATTCAAGAAAGTTTATTTTACCCGCACCCGTAGGCTCACAAGCGGGCTCACTGGATGTAGAACTCCAGTACTACGGTCAATAGTGGTTGCTGTTGATTAAATATCTTCTTGAGAAATTCTATCGTGAGCAATATCCAGACTTATCAATCTTTCAGTATCACCTGCGCGATTACTCTGATCCTTTCATTGTTCGCCAGCGTAGCTTACGCACAATCGGAAGATGATCTATACCTGAAAGCCTTCGGAAAAAAAAAGAATCCAGCACTCAATTATTGACAGTGCCTTTACTGGTTAATAATCGTGATCGTGGTGAGGTACAGATTGTATTCGCTGGTAAACAGGATGAAACCCGAGTCAAAGTGAATGATTTGCTCAAGCAGATTAAAGATATTCTGAAACCTGATGTGATGAATGCATTAAGCCAGGATGTTATTGGGCAGGAACACATCAAGCTGGGGCGATTGAACGCACATCAAATAACCGCCCGTTATGACAGCAAAAAGCTGGAGTTGCATCTGGATATCCCGGCGGAACTAAGAAAAACTGAAGTGATCAGCTTCAGGCCCTCTTACAGTAATTTAACGAGTGATGATCTGATACGCCCAAGTGATCTTAGTGCTTATATCAATGTTTTTTTTGATCTTCAATATGTCTGGAAAGGAGACATAGCGGGAAGACAACCAGCGAATATTGTATTTGATGGCGCATTAAACTATTCCGACTGGGTGCTTGAAGGTGAGGCATTTTATCGTGAAGGTAACGTTAAACCTTTTCAGCGGGGGAATGTCAGTGTAGTTAAGGATCTGCTTGAACATATTGTCAGGG
>JACZSJ010000033.1 GCA_022574295.1 Pseudomonadota bacterium | reverse complement strand
ACTTGCAACGATAATAATCTCTCTCTATTTCGATATTCGAGATACAATTTTAATTTTATGGGGATAAAGCAATACATGAAATTACACTCGCTTATTATTTTATTTTTACTTATCAGCCAATCAGTTCCCTCACGAGATTTTACCGATGTTGAATTAAAGACAGTTCATGTCCACGGCAATATTTACATGCTGGAAGGTATTCACGGTTTTGCTGGTGGCAATATAGGTGTTTCAATCGGTGATGATGATATCTTGATCGTGGACGATCAATTTTCAGAAATGAATGAAAAAATCAGAGCAGCCCTCGCCAAATTGAAGCCAGGACAGCCCAGGTTTGTGTTAAATACACATTGGCATGGTGACCACACGGGTGGAAATATCAACTTCAACACGCATGCAACTATTATTGCTCACGACAATGTGCGCAAACGTCTGATGGAAGAACAAAGTAATATGTTTGCAACAACGCCTGCCAGGCCAAAAGAAGCTTGGCCGGTAATTACCTTCGATGAATCACTGACCATTTATTTTAACGGTGAAACAATTAAAGTATTGCATTTTCCAAATGGCCATACGGATGGAGATTCAGTTATCTACTTTGTTGAATCAAATGTTGTGCATATGGGCGACCATTATTTTGCAGGAATGTTTCCATTTGTCGACATCGACAGCGGTGGAAATGTCCTGAGTTTTGCAGACAATATAAAAAAAATAATTGATAGCGTCCCGGATGATGTGAGGATTATTCCAGGTCATGGGCCCTTGTCGAATAAAGAAGAATTAATAAGCTATTACAAAATGTTGCAAGACAGTATCCAAATTGTTCAACAGAATGTTAATCAAGGCATGACGCTAGAACAATTATTGGAGAACGGGCTACCGGACGACCTGAAATCCTGGGAAACCGGTTTTATTAAAGCAGATAAATGGCTCACATTCATCTATCAAAGCCTTTGATGAGTCAAAGGAATCCAATCCTCGCCCTTGTAGGATCACTCCGGTATTTTTTTATTACTCGCATCAGGGATGAAATCAATCACGCTTGATCGAATATGCAAATCCCTTTGTGGATAGGGGATTTCAATATCATGTTCACGAAACTGATCCCATATATTTAGTAATATTTCACTCTTTATATTAAGAATGCCTCTTTCTGGATCATTGATCCAGAAACGGAGTTTCAAATCCACTGAGTTATCACCAAAACCAATTAAAAAGCATTCAGGATCAGGGGTGTCAAGCACACGTTGTACTTCTACTGCTGATTGGACACAGGTTTCCATTGCTTTTCGTACATCTGATTGATAATGGACGCCTATGATAATATCCGGCCTTATTAATTTATCAGTATGTGTCCAATTAATGACTTCCTGACTAATCAGAGTTTCATTAGGGATCAGGTGCTCGGTACCGTTCGTTGTTTTTACAGATGCGTATCGGGCATTTAATGATTCTACTGTTCCATACGTATCACCAACTGTGATGAGATCTCCCGGCTTGATAGACTTATCCATTAATAACAACACACCACTGAAAAGATTAGCAATTGATTTCTGCAAGCCAAGCCCAATACCTATCCCCACTGCACCACTAAATACAGCAAAGGCAGTCAGATCAATCCCCACACTGGAGATCGCCACAACAACAGCAATGATGATTAATGAAAATTTAATCAGTTTACTAATCAGGACTTTGACCGAGGGCGTGATATCAGTAGATTTTCTAATCTGCTGCTCAATGAACTGTGAAATAAATATTGCCAACCACAGGAGGACAACGAGTATAAAAAACCCTTCAATCAAGGTTAATGCTGATATTCTTAATTCACCCAGGGTGAGTCCAATGCTATCCAGTACATCTGTTACAGGGTCGATTAGATTTAAAATATTAAGTGCAGCAACTGTCCAGACAACGACCGCAATAAATTTTGATAATGCCTTGTTTCTAATCATCCCCGTTGTCAGATTAATAATGACCCAGGCAGCCAACAGACTAACGGCGATTTTTATCAAATGATAAGATGTCTCTATAGCAGCACCAATTAATAGCAATAATGACAGAGTCAACAACCAAATTGTTGGGAGTATCAGTGAAGCAATTAGAGATTGGTGTTTATAAAGGGAAGTTGGTATAAATCGAAATATCGATCTGTTTCTATCTACAACATCCTTACCTCGCCATTCTTTTATACTCGGCGTTAAATACCAACAAACAAGTAGTGTTAATGCAATCAAACATAACTGGATGAGATTGCTATAGATGAATACATTGTCATACACCCAACTTTCCATTTTTATGAAAATATTTTCTAAATAAGCGTAACCTGAGTATTTATCCATGGTTCACAACCATTTAATTTTCTTTAATAAAAGGATCAATTATAGTCATCTCCGGAATCTAACACGATAACAAGTAGCAACCCACCCGAATCTTGCTATTTCTGTATTGAGGGTTATATTCTTACGAGTGAACTTAGACAAGAGGCGTGGTCATATGTATAGGGAAGTACAGTAGTTGAGCAACGCACGGCTACAAAGACCTCGGTACCCCTTAAGGGATGTGCAGGACGACTCTATGGATGGATGAGGTAGAGAATGTCTGGAACACATTCTTGAGATACAACGACTCAGGACGTACATAGGACATATTTGGGTAAAAAATGTCTGGAGCTAAATTTCCAGACAAAGTCTACGAGCAGTTGCCAAAGAGTGGAACCTTTTTCGAGAACATAATAGGAGTTAGAAATTATGATTCGCATTTTGATGGGAACAATACTACTACCCAGCCTATTATTGAGTAGCCTATTAAGTGAAAATGTCCCCGCTGCTCAATATTGGGGAATTCCTGACACAAGACTTCCATATATCGCAATGGTAAGAAAAAATCCTAATGAAACTACTATAGTGATATACAACCCTGATACCTGTAAGGAGATCGGGGTAGCCTGTGGTTTCTTTATAGAGCACGCAGGTGCACATGCGCATCGTAACCATATACTTTTACCACCTGATGCCTACCCGGCCATGCTTGAAGATGAAGCCGATTGCTGGGCAGCGAAATACGGTAGATCCGAAGAAGTCTATGCAGCTGTTCAGCTTTTTCTAGATGACAACCGCAACCAGAACTTGAATATCACAGGGGATCCAGCTCAACGTGCTGAAAAAATACGTGCATGTGCAGAAAAGGCAGGGAATTGGATTAATAAATAGTTTTAATTACTTAAACTAAAAACGATCTTTCTTTTACATAAGAAAAGCCCCGCTAAAGCGGGGCTTTTGTCCCAGACTAAAAAATCGCCTGTAAAGTCTATTGCGCAACCACGTTGGTTGCACTGGGCCCTTTAGCTCCCATCTCGACATCAAAGCTCACACTCTGACCCTCGGAAAGTGATTTGAATCCCTCGGCATTGATAGAGCTATGATGAACAAATACATCAGCGCTACCGTCTTCCGGCGTAATAAATCCAAAACCTTTACTGTCGTTAAACCATTTTACTGTACCTGTAGCCATTATTGGTTACCTCATTAATTATTAATAGAACAATGTATTAGCATGCATAATGTTTACGAAATATCACGGAATGTTTGCTGATATACACTGCTAGGAGCTAACCAAAACCGTTACAAAAACCGCTAATATCTGAAATTTATCGCATTCCGCTCCAGAAAACCACCTTTTTATTTGGTTCTGCCATTAATAGAAGGAAATTTGAAGCCTCTGTTTTCAATATCTGTGGTTTCCGTAATCCTCCTCGACTTCATTGATCTTACTGTATCTTTCATCCCCGGTCAGATCCGTCGGTGCCACAATCTGCACAACCTGTTGGCATTGGCCTATGGCTGTCTCCTTAGCTGTCGTTAATTGTTTCGCAAATGCTTTACCGGCGTCGTTGTCCCTGAAGACGCCGCCCTTTTCACCTCCCATTCTCTTATTACGTTCATAGGTGACTGCATAATCATAGGTTTCAAACGACAGATTTGATGCGATTGAGTCAATCCGGCATGAACATGTTTGTAAATCGTCCATAGATCTTCTACCAAGTTCCTGAAAGCAATTAAGCACATACTCAACCCGATCACGTGTCGGGAAGTCATTAGCACTAAGCACCGATGAAAAACCCAACAGTAGTATGAAGGGAACAACTTTAATTAAACGCATCTCAAATGCCTCGTATGGTCATTACAAATAAATTATCTCTTTCTACTAAGGAAGTATAAGGGGGATAGATTGTTTAATATAATTGATTAATTATATTATAACGATATATATAATAGGATGATAAACGCTCCTTGACTGAGATTAGAGGGGTGTCAACCCACGGTTTCCAACTCACACAAACAGCTGACAAATCAGAACAAGCAGACAAATTAACCATAGAAAGGCAACGATTGATTTCAACGAAACCGGCTCATTGTCTGAATCCATATACAAAACTTTGGCTGATGCAGAATTCCATAACAGACCAGGCACCACCAAACGGATAAGACTACCCACTGTAGTGTAATCAAACATCTCCTAAGTCCAGGGAACGGAAGACCTGGGATTTATATGATTTATAAAATACCAATGAATGCCAATTAATCATCAAGAAATTTCCTATCCCCTTTTGACTTGCAAATTCTTCCAGCTCCAATGACTAACAATAAAATAGCACTGCAATAACAGAGCAATTATCCATTCGAACGCATCTTCATAGTCATCATAGTTTTCTAGTGTGACATCTAATATCAGTGTCAATAAGCCTATAGCCAACACCATGCTACATAGTGTCAACTGTATTGGGTAGGTAGGATCTGATAATGCAAGTTTTTCAACACGGTAAGTAAATAGTAGCTGCGCAAGGTAGGTGAAGGTAAAAAATACAATGATTCCAATGCGTCGTTGCAGTTGGAACATATCGCCTTCAGCGCCAAGAGCAATGGTATAAACTATCAGAAATATTGCACCGATCACACCAATGACAGGGATTGCGTGTACAGTCTTACCAAATCTATTTAACTTCCTTGCTGCCAGGATCCAGTACCACATTAATAGCATCGCAGCCGGGATCATGGTTGCTTTGAAAATAAAAAACGCTGTGCCACTACGCCCGGTAGCACTAATCGATGTACAGCTATCCCAGTAGGGCACACACCAGGGAACATAGCCTTCGCTGGCCGAAACCAGGTAAGTAATGTTAATTACGACAATAGGAAACACACCTATCAGCAGGGGCACAGAAATTGATCTTATCATTCTACTTATTCCTGCCATCTCAAATTTTATCCTTAGCACTAGTGTATCCAGGCAGTCATATAACAAATCAGGCTCCCTGTCAGAAGTGATGTTGGAATTCTATAGTTATTCATTTTGTAAAAGATATTTAATTTTAGATGATAGGACACTACTACTTGCATGATTCACATGAATAAATGGGCGCCTGCTTACGTGACTAAAACAAGCCACCCGAACCTTGCTGCTATTGCATGGCCAATTTCATCAATTACTACGATGATTGCTAAACAATCTGCACCAGAAAAAAACTGATAAAAAAGTCAGTCCACTTGACTATTTTGTGATGCATTTGGCATTCTTCTGCTCTAATTTGTGATGCATTTATCATTCATTTGTGACAATCCTTCCTAGAATTAAGCCTATTATTCTGCGAACATTAACTCTTAAGGAGTAATCACATGGCTCAATTGCGGATAGAAACGATAACTTATCAGACTGGCAAGGTTTATGCGGAATTGTACTACCCTGACGATGCAGTAATCCCTCTCGCGACGACTGAGCCGATTTTCCCAAATAGTGATATCGCTGTACAGCGAGCAAATGAAATGTTTGAGAACTGGATGTCTCTTTTGAGAGAAGAGTCCAAATAAAAAGTCACTAGCCTTCCATGGCCTGCTTCCATTAGTGTCCAAAAGAGACTAATCTCTGCTTTTTTTGTATCACTGCTCAGTATTGTTTGCGCAGGAATACATAATTCGTTGCATTAGATTTCGATTGATTAAATTTATATCCATCGACATTAAAGGCCTTTATATCTTCTGGGTTCTTTAATTTATTCTTGATGATATATGCACTCATCGAACCACGGGCCTTTTTGGCATAGAAACTGATTATTTTGTATTGTCCATTTTTATAGTCTTTGAATACTGGAACAATGATCTCGGCATTTATATTTTTTACCTGTAAAGACTTGAAATATTCATTCGATGCCAGATTGATCAGATGCTTACTTTTACTGGCCTTGAGATCCTGATTGATTTGATCAGTAAGTTTCGACCCCCAGAATTCATACAGATCCTTGCCCTTCTTGTTTTCAAAATGCGTCCCCATTTCCAGTCTATAAGACTGGATCAAATCAAGCGGTTTTAATACGCCATAAAGCCCGGATAATATTCTTAAATACTTCTGCGCAAACTTGAGGTCCTGATTACTAAATGATTCGGCATTCATGCCAGTATAGACATCCCCTTTGAATGCCAGTAAGGCTTGTTTGGAATTGTTTAAGGTAAACGGTGTTTTCCACTCATTAAAGCGAAGGAAATTAAGCAAGCCAAGTTTGTCGCTGATCTTCATTAGTGAAGAGACCTCAGCAGGTGTCAGTTTTTTCAGTTGCGAGACAAGTTGCCTGGATTCCTTCAGAAACTCAGCTTGAGTGTGGATCTTCGTAATCGGCGCCGTCTCAAAATCAAGCGTTTTCGCCGGGGAAATAACAATCAGCATAAAAATATAAAACCTTCAGATTTATTGTGTTTCACAATGTTAATGCAAACAATCAGAATATCAAACTGAGAATTAAAGGGATATGAACCTCCCCTATTATTCTAATTTTAAGTTCGTATTCGTTATACAAACAAAAACCCCGCCGAAGCGGGGTAAGAATTAAGGTTTTCTATCTAGCTGATTTTTAGTCACCTTTCGTTAGCACCCCTCCAAGTTTTCCAGATCCCAGGCCAAAGAGCGCGCCGACAACTAATGAGACTGAAATGAGAATCAGGGCATTGCTAAAATTAGTTGAGGCTAAAGGCCCCATATCCAGTGCGCCGTCAGTCTGTAACAGATAAGCCGCTGTAGCAGCATAGCCGTAAACACTTGCCGGAATAGAATCCAGCGCCGGGAGATGTGCAGCCAGACACATTCCCAAGACCGTTAAACCAACAGCGATGCCCGCACCGATTGCCCCCAAACCACCCAAAGGAGTATTTAGTAATATAATAGCCATTAGCCATGCGCACACAACACCAAAGACATTACAGGCGATGCCTTTTTTGAGTGCTGCGTTATCACCACCTAAAGCAAAAAATGTGGCCCAACCGATGAATATTCCCCAAATCAGTATAAAACCTGCCAGTGGCCCCAATGAGAGATAGGTAGCGACACCGCCAAGAACTCCAATACTTACAGATAGTGCAATTAAACTAGACATATGGTATTCCCCCAGTAATATCAAAGAAAAGTATTGTTGCTTCTACTGCCGTCGCGAATCATCCGCCAAACATTGACATTTATCAACAAATATAACCCTTAAGAGGGGAAATATTGAATGTGACCATATCAAGGCGACAGGCCTTATATTCTGCTGATCAAATCTGTGTCATCATTAACTGGGTTATTCACTTGTTTACTGACAGAATGGCAATGCATCCCCTCAGCATCAAAAGGTTTGAGTAAAGAATACTCGCCATCGTGCAACCACTCACCATAATCCTGATGATTCAGGATCACTGGCATTCTTTGATGTATTGGTGCCATGATGGCATTTGCTTCTGTAGTGATGATAGTAAAAGACTCTATCACCTCATCAGGGCGTTCCCAGGTTTCCCATAAACCCGCGAAGCCAAAGAAATCCGAACCCTCAGGATAAAAATAAAATGGCTGTCTATTGCCTTTAGTGCCTTTCCACTCATAGAACCCGTTCGCTGGAATAATACAACGATGATGCCTGTAAGCACCTCGAAAAAAAGGTTTCTCTCTGATGGTCTCGGCTTTTGCATTGACAGGACTAATCTTCCTGTCTTTCGCCCATGAAGGGATCAAACCCCAGTAACATGAAACCACTTCATTCTTTTCTTTATTCAATCGAACAATCGGGCAATAACTGGAAGGTGAAATGTTGTAGCTTTGCTTAAAAGTAAAAGGCGACCCAACATTAAAGTGCATGCGCATATCTTTGGGTTTGCTAGAGAGTTGATACCGGCCACACATAACTCAAGTATAGTACAAGCGTCACGAATCAAAAATGAAATGCCCGTATATATAAAAGGGGCTAACTTTGCATATACATAACCGTCTGAATATTATGGATGTCCGCTTAGGCTTGGAAACAGCAATCTATGCACTATAATCAACAGTGTTCATAATTATTAATTTAAATAGGATAATGATACGTCAGCTAAATAATATATAAGGGTGATAAAGATGGGAAAAGATGACAATAATATTAATGTTGAAGAACTACCCCAGGAAAAATGGATAATAGATATAGATGAAAAAATATTTTATCGGCACTTACCAAGAACAAATGATTTTCCCATATCTGATTCAAGATTAGTTCATGACTTGATTGGGGATCAAGATATAGAAATCCATAGTGCCAACTTTGTGCTTGGCCCTTATCGAAGGGTTCATCTTTAATAGAATAAAGGGGCCTCAGCCCTTTATTGCTATCGATCTGCTATAGATTCAATGGATAGACATGCTCAAGCTTATAGATTGGACCTGCGTTCGTAAGATTGCTTGAATACAAGCCGAACTGTGTGATTTGTAGTACAGAGAAAACACTGTCTTTTTGTTGCAGAAATTTATCTATGATCGGTCTGGAAATACCTTTTCTACAACGAGCCAGAGTGATATGTGGACTGAATTTTCGTTCTTCTTTTTGATAACCCACATCAGCCAGTGCAAAAGCGATTTCATGATAGAGCGCGAGCAATTTTTCATTTTCCTGAACCCCAATCCAAAAGGTAATTGAGCCATTTTTAGATCGAAACAGATCTGGATCTTTTAACTCAATTGTGAATTGTTGAACAGAGACCTGTTCCAGGACATTTACAATTTTATCAAGATCCGCTTGTCCAATGAAATGTAGTGTTAAATGTATATTCACAGGTTTAACCAGACGAATCTGTTTCACAGGCTCCGGTTGTAACGCTGTCAACTGTTTGGAAACAGAATCAGGGATAGTCAAGGCAACAAACAGTCTATTCAATTGATGGCCCGATTCCTCTTATCTTTGACCCTGAATTCTTTATAAATAGTCAGGTTATATCAATGTGTTAATACAGACCCAACACCTCTATCTGATGCATTAAATCTAGATAGAGATCCCTGGTGATAAAATACAACCATATACTTAAACCAATAATAATGATTGTCAGGATAATTTTGGTAACTCTTTTGTAAAGTGGATGTAACCACACCAATGGCAAGGCAAATGGGCCAACAGAAAGAAGAACGATAACAACAACAGAAGTCGAAAAATACCACTTTGTTTTTGGCTGATGCGAATCGACAAGATGCTCATCGCAAAAACAGCACTTTATAGCCTCATCTTTTATCTCTTCTGCACAGAAAGGACATTTTTTCAATCCATTACCCCTTAAGATTCACTTCAATAATATTCTTCGCAAAATTTTCATATTGCTCACCTATTTGCTTGGCCAGCGTGTCGGGGAAAACGTGGAATTCGCCCAATTTGAGTCCTTCGATAATTCCTTCACTCACCAGAGTCGGTGATTCAGTAATGTCGTCAAATCCAAGGCCGTCCGTCATATCTGTGGCAATGGGTCCCGGGTGTACACTGATAACCAGAGTCCCCTGTTCTTCAAGTTTGTCACGAAGCCCTTGAGTGATGGAGTATGCTGCAGCCTTAGATGCAGAGTAGGTAGCAAAATCAGAAAAACATTTCATGGAGGCGACCGAATTGAGCTGTACCAATGCACCACCTCCATTGGCCTTCAGTATCGGTGCGAAAGCCTGAGCCATCCTTATTAAACCAAAGACATTAATATTCATTTCATATTCGAATGTCTTGAGTGCATCCTCTGCCAACGGCGACGCAGTCCCTAAAACACCGGCGTTATTCACGAGCAGTTCAACATCCCCTGCGACTTCAGCCGCCGCCGTAATGGTATCAGGCTTTTCCAGATCGATATGGATAGGCACAACCTTTTCGCCATAGGCATCAACCAATGCCTGTGCAGACTCAAGCGTGCGTACCGCAGCATAAACCTTGTTGGCACCATGCTCGGTGAGAGAATCCACAATTGCCTTACCAATCCCACGATTTGCCCCTGTGACTAAAGCCACCTTACCCTGAACATCAAAACCCATACCGAATACCTCGTTTCAAATTATATAAATTGCCTCAGACTCTACCACGAAGAATAGAAGCAACCCACCCTGTCCTTGATATATCCACAGAGAGGTCTATATTGAAAAGACAACCTTCAAAGATGGATGCCTGTACGGACGATGCATAAGGATATGCGAGTGTCACAAGTGCATGGAGTACAAGTTTTTAATAAAACATTATCTTTTCTAAATTAATTCTAAGGAGCTCTGAAATTGACAAAATTCAGGATAGAAACAGGAACTGATTCAAATACGGGTAAAGTGTATGCAGAATTGTATTGCCCCGACGATGCTGAGCAACCTTTAGCTAAAACCGATCCGATCTTTGCGAGTAGTGAAGCTGCAGAAAAAAAGATAAAAGATATGTTTGAGGAATGGATGTCCCAATTACAGGAAGAGTAATCAAGAAGATTCACATAAAACCAACTAACATCCTAATCGTTTCATCCCTAAAATAAAGGTTTCTGAGTATTAAGAGAAGAGAACCCATAGTAAATGAAAGGAATTACAAAAATAAAACTGTACTCATTAAAATTATAATTAGTTATCTCCTTTTATTATGTTTATAAAGGCTCTAAATAATCTGTAGATGATATATATCAGTAACAGCAGTAAAGATGCAAATAGTATTTTTAGTCCTATCCTTGAATCTTCTTCACCTATTTTTTCTATTGCTTGCTGTTGATTAATTTCCTTGTTCATATCAGGCTGTTGGACCACAACCACCTCAGCAGCCGACTGTTGTTGTGGTTCCTCAGCTTTCTGTATGTCCTCTGTCTCCTGTTCCAACTTTTCCTGCTCTGCTTCTACTGCAAGTCTCTCTTGTTGTTCTGATTCCTCAGCTTTTCGTTTCTCCTCCGCTTTCTGCTCTAGCCTTTGATTCTCAATTGCTTCACTAAGTCTCTCCTGTGCTTCTGTTTCCTCAGCGATACGTTTCTCTTCAGCCATTCTTTTGCTTTCAGCGATACGCTTTTGTTCAGCTATCTGCTTCTTTGCTTCATCGTCAGTAAGACGCTTTTTCTCTACCTCCTCAATCTTATTAATTTCTTCCATTCGTTGCGCAAGCAATTTTTCAACAACAGCTGCATCTGGTTCTGCCGAAGCAGTATCATTAAGGTCGTGTGTTTTTACCTTGTTTGTCTTTCTTCCAACTGCGAAAAAAGATTTTGAATTAGGTAATTTGAAGACGGTGACATCCCTGTCTGCACCACTCCCCTTATCGGACCACAATACAGATTTGCTGATTATTTTCTTGGTTAAACTTGAGTGCACACAACGATAATTTGCCAAGACTGGCTTCTTATAGCCCTTTTGTATAACACTACCCAGGCATTTATATTCTTTATCAGGAGGAACACCATTCCACATTGATCCATCTGTGTTGGCTCCGCTACCTTTATCCGTCCATATTAATGACCAATCACTCGGGGGAACTAAAAGCACTGGCGTCTCTTCAGGATTGTCTTTTGACTGCCTAACTGAGATGACACATTTTATAGAGTTAGGATTACCTGTTCTACTGGCGACTCCACCAACAATATAATATGAGGATTCTGCTGAAGGACTAAAAAAATATCCATCTATATCAGCACCAGATCCTTTATCGGACCATGTTAGCTTTCGTGTACAAGTTAACTTCGTTTCAAGGCGATAAGTCAATTCTGCGATAATTTTTTGTCTTTCTGTTTCCTCAACACTTAAATTTATATTGGATGGTGTTCGACTATTATCTTCAGATTGATCTTTTACCTGTTTCCCTGGTTCCCCTGCAACGTCCCCGACAGCATTACCAGGTTCTTTATCTGGATCTTGCCAGGGAGCAGCAATTGTTACTGTAGAAATTAGACATAACAACAGTGTTATAAATATGTGATTTCTGACCATTCTTACACTCTCTCAGGCACCATCAAGATAATATCCAGCATATTAAACAATTGCTAACACTTTTGCTGAAAATTTAATATCCATATTACGACGCATCCATTCACCTAAACCTTGATCTTTCCCTATTGAGGTCTATAAGGAATATATGGGATGTGATCATATCAAAGCTTTAGACCTTGCTCGTGAAGGAAGCTGGGACGAGTCTCATAAATTAGTACAACAATATTCTGATGATTTGTGCTGTCTTATTCATGCATACCTGCATCGAGTAGAAGGTAATATAAGTAATGCTACATATTGGTATAGGCATGCTGGTGAGGATATGCCCAACAATAAGCTGGAAGAAGAACTTAATCGTTTGTATGAGATGGTTAACAAGCTAAAAATGTAAAAAATCTTATCTGGCTCCACCTTATTGATCACGTAATTCAATTTATTGATTCAAAAGATTTCTTTATGCTGATCGGCGGATAATATTCACCTACCAGAGATCTGTTCCAGCACTGGCCTGTTTTCTTTCGCTCCTCAGCACTTGTGAAGGTATATTCATAGAAACGTGCACGAACACTCGCAGGTGGATCATCCGGGAATGGATTATATTTGAATATCGCTGTAACCGGCTCACTGTGTTGTAACAGCCTTATCAAAAGATTAAATAACCAACGTTCATGTTCCGGTTTATTCAATGCCGCAAACCACATCTGCCAGTCAATACGTGGTTGATGTGGGGCAACCCAGGTGGGGCATTTCTCCAGGTTCCCGGGTTTGTATTTAAACTGGTATTCCTGCCATGTACTTTCATCTGCACTGCCCTCAATCACGATTTCATTGCGAACCCTGGTCATCACCGCGAATGGACCATAAGAATTGACAATACCGAACGGATCCAGAACGCGATAAACCGCTGAAAACTGAGAGTCCTTATGGCGACTCATAACCCATTTTATCTGCGTACTCCCCATATAGATGCTGGTGATTGCCATCAACAAAGCGCAGCTTGAAGCAACCATTCCAACTGTTGGATATTTGCGATCCGATATCATTGCCAATATACGATAAGGCATTAGATGTTTTATCGCAGCATCATCGAACAAAAACAGAATCATGAATATCGTCAATAGATTAAAAAAATTGTAATTGCCAGTCAGCAAAATACACGTCTCGATAATTAGGAAACACCATGCAGCAATATGTCGAAACCGACGCGGCGTAAATATTAGAAATGGAACTAGCAACTCGATGATTAACGTCATCCCGGTACCCGCCATTAACACTGATTCCGGTAAGTGATGTACGTACCAGGACAGCGGCGTGGCCAGCGGCTGTGTTTCGAAATGATAACTAAGTGCTGTTAGGCTATCCCAACTCTTGTCACCGCTAACGATTTTAACAACACCCCCAAGGAACATAAAGCGAAAAACCAGCCAACGATATAGCCATACGATGATCGTCGATCCCCATGGCAGAAAGATCGCCAGAAAACCGCATTCCAGTAATAAGAAATCCCACTGGAAGCTCATGAAAACCTGACCACCATGTACCAATGATAGATATAGAACATAAAGCATGACAAGACAGGTTCGCAACAGGAAACCAGTGATCAGAGATAGCGAAAGAACAATCCCTGCGATACAAACAAACTTGATAAAACCATCAACATGAGAAAACCAGAATAGTGTGGGTAACCGCGCATAAGCATCTGTGCCCAATTGTTCTTTGACAGCATTAAGATAGTATTCCACTGGCAATACACCATCGCCCCCAATCAATGCGCTGGCTTGCACGGCAAATGAGATAAATGCGACGAGATAGGTTAAACCTAAAAGACGCAGGAATAACCAGGTGATAATTTGATAACGAGGCGGTTCAAAGTTCCTCCCCCAAAACAGATGAGTAAAAAATGCCAATACGCCACGATGTGTTGAAAAAAATTGATAAAAAAGTTCACTAAAAAACGCGAAGCCAGGCAGGAAACGATAAAAAAGCAACAAAATGGATTGTGGATGAATATCCCGGTATAGACTATAGGTCGCCCTGGCGCCTTTGTAGATTGTCCCATCGGATTCAATTAAATGGATGGCAGCATCTAGATCTTCAACAGCAATATCCGGATAGTCGCCTGTCGCTTCCTGATAAGGTCTGTAATTAACCTTGTCGCCAGTCAGTTGCTGCCAATAATCTACCCATTCCCGGCAGATGTCACACTTTCCATCGTACAAAAGCATTGCCGGTTTTTGGTTGTTCATAGTACCCCAGGTATTAATGACACGAGTTATCTAATGTAATGGAAACTCTGCCAGGGGAAAAGGGTTGGACTCTCTTTAGTTGACCCCGCCAGAAGTTGCTATTACCTTACAGAGGACTATATTCAACAGACGGTGAACAAACAAGAACGACTATATGGAGATAGGAGGTAGAGTCACATTTGGAACGGCGACCGAGAAAATGTCGGGAGCGCGAAGCCTGCCCTTGTAGTGCAAATTTTCGGAACATGGATAAAAGGGGGAATCATATTTCATTTCAAGTACAACTGGCCCCTTTGATTTACCCACTTAGCGCATTGAAGCAACTATGACCATAAATATCTTTAGTGCCAAAACATTTTTCAACACTGGATTCATCAAATATTTCTTTTAATGCTGACTCAAGCGTATCAAAAACTTTTTTAGTCACATCAAAATATGAAGTAGACATGATGATAATTAATTCTTGTGAAATTTCAACATCTATACTGATGTAATGACTCCTGTATTTTTGTTTGAATGTAGCAACACTAACATCGCTAAACCAGGGCCTTCTCCAACCATATATCTTTTTAAAACCTTGATTGAGTAGCTGATTTTCTAAAATCTCTTCTGAGGATTGTTCTAATTTCCTTCCGTCCTCTGGATAACTCACTTTATACACTAGCCAATGTCCAGGATATGAACTACTCACAATACCACTGAGGCCCCCCGCACAACCCGATAGAATTAATAAGGCAACTATAGTAACGACAACATTGCGGAACATCCTTCACTTCCCCAGCCGATTTAAAAAAATAAGTACAGTAAACAAACTATGAATGTCCGCTTGATACTGAAAGCGGATTCTCATGTATTCTAATAATTAAATTTTAACTGATAGATTATTATCGCTCAGCTTGAGTTCTTCTTTCTTGTGCACTTCTACGTTCTAGATCAGGTGGTCGTTCTAGATCAAGTGAATCTTCATCCTGGTTTCTGCGATCTTCGAGTGATCTTTGGTTGCTTTTTGACTGGCCTTTATCGTGACGTTTTTGATTCGTCATATTATTTACCTCATTAGTCTTGTTCTTGTTTTAACAATATATCTATCAAAGTGTAAACCAGAAACTGCAATCCATGCTACTGATAAACGTCTGATTGCGACTAAATTATCATTATAAATCATTTACAAACCACGCCCATTGGGTCATTGGAGAACCAGGCTGGATGGCTAATATCTACCACGACAAGCAGTAACAACTCCTCGGTTTTGGCTTCCTGCATCGCTCTACCTCCTGCATCCATGCAGTTGTGGATACCGGCTCAAGACCGGTATGACGGATTTGCCTACTCTTGTGTGGGCAAAGCGGAACTCCCCAATCGCATATCCCCGCAGAAAATACGTCTTTAACACTGGTCATCAAATAATAGGGGGCAAATAATAAATTTTCGTCGATCCCGATAATTAATCACATGTTTTGTGATACATTTAACATTCTTTTTTATCGATATGTGGCCTTTTGATGTTATACGAACACTGAAAATATAGATAATGCTAAAATTGCTAATAAAATACATTGTTATATTAATGTAATTGGAAGACAAGGTTAAATAATTGTGGAAAATCTGAATGATTTATTCAAGAATTTGGCGGAGCCAAGCGTTTTTTCTGTGGCCATTCTTATTATCCTCATTGTATCAATCTATATAATCACCAAAAACTTTATTGAAAAAAGGAATGAATTACGCAGAAGAATAAAAATAATATCAAATATGGATGATTTGACACATCTTTATAAAAGAAAATTTTTTGACACCTTGATTGAATCTGAATTGGGAAGAGCTAAACGTCACGATAGAAATCTTAGTTGTGCGATTATAGAAATTGATAATATCAATGAAATAAAAGATAAATATGGAGATCAATTTTGCGATTCAGTTGTGCAGGATATAGGGGAAATATTTACAGACGACACAAGGGTTCATGATATATGTGCGCGTTATGGTAAATATAGTTTCGTTTCTCTCATGCCGGAGTCCGATCTTGAATCAGCCTTGTTTGCAAGTAAAAGATTGCTGGGATTGATACAAAGAATCAAATTTGATTTAGAGGAGATTAAAGAAACACTAAATATAACAGTTAGCATTGGCCTTGTGTCATGTAAAGAATATTTTGAAGAGGAAATTGATACTGCTAAAATATTCAATATGGCAAATAAAGCGTTAGATATTGCAAAAAAGAATGGAGGAAACAGAGTGGAATGCTTTATTAAAAATAATTTATAACCCTCCTATCACTAAAACCTGAAGATAATGGTGTCACTGAAAAAATTGCAAACAAATTCAAGCCCTCGTCAGCCTATCAATTATTTACCAATCACGCCCATTGAGTCATTAGATGCCTCCGGAGCGAATGTCCCTCTGTTACGAGGTCCGTTAAACCCATTACACTTCACCTATTCAAGTATTGGTTATAAAAAATAGTAATAAGCTGGATAAAAAAAGGATAGCTTAGCGACGGTTAATTTTAAAACTGGTGTCCCATGCGAGCAATGATATTACCTAAAATCGTCTCCCTTGATAAGGTCAAGAACCCGTTACATCTGATAGATCTCCCGATTCCTACCCCTAAACAGGACGAGGTGCTTATTAGTGTCAGTGCATGCGGTGTATGTCATACCGAACTGGATGAGATCGAAGGCAGGACGATGCCAGCCAAATTCCCCATAGTTTTGGGACACGAGGTTGTTGGAAAGATAGAGGCACTGGGAAAGGCAGTAACTAAATTTAGAAAAGGTGATCGTGTCGGTGTCGGCTGGATCCACCAATCAACCGGTGGAGTGGATGAAAATCTCAGCGCTGATTTTCGTGCCACCGGTAGGGATACCAACGGTGGTTACGCTGAATATATGACGGTATCGGAAGGCTATGCATATCTTATTCCTGACACATTTTCTGATGAACAAGCGGCACCATTATTGTGTGCCGGTGCAATTGGTTATCGCGCATTAAAGTTGGCGAACATCAAGGACGGTGATTTACTGGGCCTGACCGGATTTGGTGGTTCGGCACATCTCGTGCTGCAACTGGCACAATACATGTACCCAAACAGCAATGTGTATGTCTTCGCCAGAGACCAGGCGACAAGAGATTTTGCCCTTGAACAAGGTGCTGTATGGGTAGGTGATACGGCGCAACGATCACCTAAAGCCCTTGATGCCATCATCGATACCACCCCAGCCTGGAAACCGCTAGTCGAAGCACTCCTCAACCTGCGACCGGCGGGGCGTTTGGTAATCAATGCCATTCGCAAAGAGGATACCGACAAGGACTATCTGCTCAATCTCAGTTATCACAAGCACCTATGGATGGAAAAAGAAATCAAGACCGTTGCCAATATCACCCATCAGGATATTGATGAATTTCTACCACTTGCTGCAGCCATTCCAATAAAACCCGAAGTCACAAGCTATAAACTGGAAGAAGCAAACAAGGCATTACTGGAACTGAAATACAACACTGTCAAAGGAGCAAAAGTTTTACTGATATAGGGAAAGGTGATCACGCTCATTGGTTTATGCGGGAACTATTATTCATCCGGCCAGCGATTATGTACCCAGATCCACTGGGACGGATTATCCCTTATCCAGTCCTCAATAACCTTGTTAATTCGGGTCATCAGATTAAGTACGTCCGCTTCCTGACCGCCGGTTTTTTCAATCTCCATGGGCGGAAAAATCGTTACTTTAAAGTGTGCACCCTCCGTACGAATCACCCGGGTGGCAATCACAGGACACTCATACTTGAGGGCAAGTAAGGCAATGGTCGGCGCGGTCATTGCTTTCCTGCCAAAAAAATCCACAGCAATGCCTTCATTCATTTTCTGATCAACAAGAATACCTATATGTCCCGCCTGCCTCAGTATCTTTATCAATTGTCGCGAGCCACCCTTTCCTTTCGGGATACCCTCAGACTGGTAATGCCCACGCATGTTTTGTATCAGTTTATCTACCTCCGGATTATTCCCCTGGCGGTAGACCAGGCCAAGTGGACAATCGTGGATTGCGACCGTCTTTGGTGCCATCTCCCAGTTTCCAATATGACCGGAAAAGAACAGGCTGCCCTTGGCACTTTGTTTTGCCTGCTCAATGTGTTCTACGCCTTCTACCTCCACAATTTTTGCAAAGGCATGCTTGTTCATATCATTCATAGGCGGAAATTCAGCAACCATCCTGCCTAAGTTATCCCACATACCGGTAATGATTTCATCGACCTGCTTCTCATCCAGATCTGGTATTGCACGTTGCAGATTCTTCCGCGCCAGTTTATCTCTGGATGAGAACGGCCCCAGCGTTCTGCCAATAACCCCTCCCACCAATGAAGCAACATTAAAAGGTAATAATCTGAATATACAGTATGCAAACTTTGCCAACATACTTTCTGCAAAGTAGCGAATTCTTTTTAGCATTTAGAATAAAATGAATTTATTAAAATAACAGTCTTCACAATATCATAATTCTATGAATCTGCAGCTGGATATCATGCTGGTGTGGATATACCCAACAATACTCTTGAAGAAGAACTCAATCGTTTGTAAGAAGTGGCTGACAAGCTTAAGATGTAAAAATTCTTATCTGACCCTACTTATTGTGATTTTTATAGATTAAAATGTTTTTTAATAACCTTATCACTCTCTGATTCTTCATATTCAATATTCTTGTTTTCCTCGTTCCACTTTTTAATGCTGTCCCAAAACCCACTAGATTCTTCTTCTGTATCAGATATTTGTTCAGTTTTATCCGCTGGTTTTTCAACCTCCGGCTCCGGGTCGGTCTCGGAGATTTTCTGTTCTTCGTATTTTGCCTGCAATGCACTACGTGCTGGTGCAATTTTATCTGATTCAGAATAAATTCTTTTTGCCTTCTTTATATATTTATCGGCTTTTGCCAGATTATTTGATTGTATGGCACCATAGGCGAGTGAAATATATTTATCGGAAACCAAACGAATCCCTTCATTCGCTTTTATATTATTTTCATCGATCATCAATATTGATAGATATTTGTTTAAGGCGTTATTTTCATTCGGTCTGGTAAGGCGAAGTGCAGTGATATCTTCTTCAGCCAATATTAGCAATTCTTCTATCTTTGTTTGTTCCTCTAAAGTAAGTGCGGATGATTCTTCTGTTTCAGGTATTTCTTCTACTACGACTTGTTCAGGTTCAGGCAATACTTGAACAACAGGTGTAATTTTATCTTCCTTTTCATCTGATAATTTAATGATTCCATATGCAATGAAAACGACAACTATTGCAGCACTTGCCAACCATTTAGTTTGAAGATAGATCGGTTTAGGAACACCAGTGATTGTAGTCGAATCAATATTCTCTATTTCCTCTTCCGATCCACTCGCTATTTTGATCGTGACAGCATCTTGCGCTTGATCTAACTTAACTGTGGCTTCGTTACTATAGCTAATCTTGCTATTGGGTACTGGCACCGTGAGGATTTCATCTTCTGAGATACCGAATTCGGTACGCCATTCAGCTACGTTCTGTGGCCGTTCATCAGCTTTGAAGGCCATAGCATGATCAATGGCCGCAAGAAATTGTGCTGCATATCGATCATTAGCCAGATTGGAAACAGGCAGATAACAATCTTTCATGTCATGCACAATCGTTTCACTTCGATCAACAGCAGTCAATGGAATTTTCCCTGTAATTGCTTTGTATATAGTCGCACCCAAGCCGTAGATATCTGTCCATGGCCCCTGACGATTGCTGCTACTCCCATACTGTTCAATCGGTGCGTAGCCAGGTGATACTAGCGTCGTTAGTGTCTGCGCTTCCTCACTCATCTCTTGCCCTCGCTCGCCACGTGTTTGACGTGCCGAACCAAAATCAAGTAACACAGGGCTACCATCACTACGAATGAAAATATTTCCTGGTTTTATATCTCTATGTACAAATCCTTTTTCATGCATGACTTCCAAACCACTTAACAGTGGGATGATTATCTTCATGAGTTCTGATTCAGTTAGGGTTTTTCTACTTTTCAATATTTGCTGTAGACTTTTCCCTACTTCGTAATTCATAACCATATATGCTGTATTGTTCATTTCAAATACATTGAAAACCCGAACAAGGTTAGGATGTTCAAATTTGGTTAAAATCTTTGCTTCGCTGACAAACCGTTTCAAGCCCCATTCAAAATCTTCTCTATGATCATCGGTGGTCGGATGAACAGTAAGATCATCATTTCGAACAGCGAATTGACTTGGCAAATACTCTTTAATGGCAACTTGACGATCGAGATTAACATCATGTGCAAGGTAGGTTATCCCAAAGGCACCCTTTCCGAGCACGCTTTCAATGCGATACCAGTGCAGTTTATAGCCAGTTTGTAACATCGTAGGATGAAATTGATCACTCACAAGCTTATTACCTATGAAAAGTAACTATTATACGTTCGAAAACAGTATATCAATATTTACAGCTATAATATGCCCGCTTGCGCTGGAAAGCAGATGCTCATAATATTTGGCTGTAGTGACTGAAAAGATTACAAAGAAATACAGACCGTTATCAACTTTTAAATCATTTATAAACCACGCCCATTGGGACATTGGAGAAACAGCTCGATGGGAATTGCAGATGATGTCTCTGAATGGCTAATATCTACCACGACAAGCAGTAACATCCCGGCCTATTCTTGATCTTTCCCTAAAGAGGTCTATATTCAACAGACGGTAAACAAACAAGGACACACGGATGACAGAAGGAATCACATTTCATTTCAAGCACACAGCCCCACTTGATTTAAAAACGTGGCCTGACCCCTAATTATTCTTTATGCACGATTTTAT
>JACZSJ010000032.1 GCA_022574295.1 Pseudomonadota bacterium | reverse complement strand
AGAATATTCTGCTTGATACTATGTATGATTTACCTTCAATGGGTGACGTTTCGAAAGTGGTGATTGATGAGGCGGTAATTAATGGTGAATCCAAACCGTTGATGATTTATGACGGTCCCGAACTGAATGAAATAGCTGTAGCTGCAGCAGATTAATTCGACCAGGGCCAGGGTAAATTAAATTTCGGCTAATATTTCTTCAAAGGACATTTTTCAGTGACTGCACATTACTTCAGGTTTTGTGAGCCATGCCCTTGAAACCAGCACATGTGTCCACATATAGTTCCTAACATGACACAAATCAGATCGATCATGCCATCACATAGGAAGAAACAAGGCAAATGAGTACAAAAGACGAGAACACTTACCCAGCCTTACCTTTAAGGGATGTCGTGGTTTATCCTCATATGGTGATCCCTTTGTTTGTTGGCAGAGATAAATCTGTTAAGGCATTGGATGAAGCGATGCAAGGTAACAAGGAAATACTGCTTGTTGCTCAGAAAAGTGCGTCTGATGATGATCCAACCGTCAATGATATTTATTCTGTAGGCACTATCGCCAACATACTACAGCTTTTGAAACTTCCTGATGGAACCATAAAAGTATTGGTCGAGGGGGCATCCCGTGCCAGCGTTGATGAATTTTTAGAATCAGAAAACGGTTTTTCGATATCTGCTAGCAGACTTGAATCAGTCCATAAAAATAAACAGGAGCTTGATGTATTAAGCCGAGCTGTTGTTAATCAGTTTGAACAATACGTCAAACTAAGTAATAAGATCCCACCCGAAGTCATTACATCGCTTTCTGGTATCGATGATGTGAGTCGATTGGCCGATACAATGGCAGCACATATGACGATCAAAATGGAAGAAAAGCAAAAAATTTTAGAGTTGCTCAGCATTGAAGAAAGGCTGGAATATATCATGGGGTTGATGGAATCTGAAATGGATATGTTACACGTTGAAAAACGTATCCGTGGACGTGTTAAATCACAGATGGAAAAGAGTCAGCGTGAGTACTATCTGAATGAGCAGATGAAGGCCATTCAGAAAGAATTGGGTGAAATGGAAGATGCACCCAATGAGATCGAAGATCTTGCTAAAAAAATTGAAACCCTGGGCATGCCCCGGGAGGCGAAGGAGAAAGCAACTGCAGAACTCGACAAACTGAAGATGATGTCGCCGATGTCTGCTGAGGCAACAGTGGTAAGAAATTATATTGATTGGTTGGTGAGCGTTCCCTGGAAGAGTCGAAGCAAGATCAGTCGTGATCTGACCAAAGCGAAAAAAATTCTGGATGAAGATCACTATGGCCTGGAAAAGGTTAAGGAAAGGATCCTTGAATATCTGGCAGTACAAAATCGAGTGCGTAAGATGAAAGGTCCGATTTTGTGTCTGGTGGGCCCGCCTGGTGTGGGTAAAACTTCGCTCGGCAAATCAATTGCCCGCGCAACAAACAGAAAATTCTGTCGTATGTCATTGGGTGGTGTGCGTGACGAGGCTGAAATTCGTGGTCACAGAAGAACTTATATCGGTTCTATGCCTGGGAGAATTATTCAGAGCATGGCCAAGGTTAAAAAGAAAAATCCACTCTTTTTGTTCGATGAAATAGATAAAATGGCGATGGATTTTCGCGGTGATCCAGCTTCTGCGCTACTAGAGGTTCTCGATCCCGAACAGAATCATACATTTGCCGATCATTATCTCGAGGTCGATTATGACCTTTCTGAAGTCATGTTTGTCACCACGGCGAATAGTCTACTGAATATCCCCAGTCCATTAATTGACCGCATGGAGGTCATTCGCCTTTCTGGTTATACAGAGGATGAAAAAATCAACATTGCGATCAAATATTTAATCCCCAGGCAGTTGAAAAAGAATGGCCTGAAAGGGGAAGAAATCAAGATAGAAGAAGATACGATTCGTGATATCGTCCGCCACTATACAAGAGAAGCGGGGGTGCGCAATCTTGACAGGGAAATCGCCAATATTTGCCGTAAGGTTGTGAAGAAAATATTAGATGAACCTTCTATCGAAAGTATTGATGTTGTCCCTGAAAGTCTTGAAAAATTAATTGGCGTTCTACGCTTTCGGTTTGGACGGGCTGAAGAGGAAGACAGGGTTGGGCAGGTCACGGGACTGGCATGGACAGAGGTAGGTGGAGAGTTGTTGACCATAGAGACGGCCATAGTCCCGGGGAAAGGTAAGGCCATAAAAACCGGCCAATTGGGCGAAGTGATGCAGGAATCGATAGAAGCGGCAATGACAGTGATCAGGAGTCGCAGTGAAACCCTGGGTATTGAAGCGGATTTCTATAAGGAACACGATTTCCATTTTCATGTACCAGAGGGCGCGACACCAAAAGATGGACCAAGTGCAGGTGCCGCGATGTGTGTGTCTTTGGTCTCCGCTTTGACAGGTATTCCGGTTAAAGCAAATGTTGCCCTGACGGGTGAGATAACTTTACGTGGCGAGATTTTGCCTATTGGTGGCCTCAAAGAGAAACTATTGGCGGCCTTACGTGGGGGAATTGAAGTTGTTCTTATCCCAAAAGAGAACGAAAGGGACCTGGTAGAGATTCCGGACAACATAAAACAGGATCTGGATATTCGGCCAGTGCGATGGATAGATGAGGTGTTCGAACTTGCGTTAACAAGTATGCCTAAGATGCTCTCTGAAAATGGTAAATCCAGCGGACTTATTAAAGCTGATGAAGTAACTTCAGAGTCAGGGGACGACGTAATCAGGCCTCACTAATTATTAAAAGCAAATAAAATTGCCATTTTCAGGCTGATTCGCTTGACTGATATTTAAGCACTTGGTATAAAATCCGCGCTAGGGATGAACCTTGCCAAATTTATTGAACACCTGATTTCACAGCCCGCTACTACAGCGTGGAGGGTTTTTTTTCATTCTAAGGGGAATACATAATGAACAAAGCTGATTTAATTGAATCTATTGCTAACACTGCTGATCTATCAAAAGCATCTGCAGGACGCGCACTCGATGCCGCTATTGAGGGAATCACAAAAGCATTACAAAGTGGTGACACCATTACATTGGTTGGCTTCGGAACATTTTCTGTACGTCACCGTAAAGCAAGAATGGGTCGTAACCCAAGAACCGGTGAAGAGATTCAAATCAAGGCCTCAAAAGTACCAGGTTTTAAGCCTGGAAAAGCTCTCAAGGATGCAATAAACTAGCGCGCCTTTCAGGGGTGCATAGCATCTGGTAACATATTTGGGGTGCTTAGCTCAGTTGGTAGAGCGTCGCCTTTACACGGCGAATGTCGGGAGTTCGAGCCTCTCAGCACCCACCAATAAACAACTGGAGTGGTAGTTCAGTTGGTTAGAATACCGGCCTGTCACGCCGGTGGTCGCGGGTTCGAGTCCCGTCCACTCCGCCATAGATATTACGGGCGTTCCCGTTGCAGGGTACGCCCGTTTTTGGTTTTAGTTATATTGTGTTGTGCTTTGACAATGAACACATTTAAGGGCCAGGGATAAAAAATTTTGTTCCTGAAAATAAAGAGATTAATCCGTCGCAATGTATAGGTAATACTGAATTATGTTGATGCAAATTCGAAACTGGGCTACAGGCTGGGTCGCAGGTGCCATTATGGGGTTGATAATAATTACCTTCGCCGTATGGGGGATTAATTTTGCCGATCAAGGGTCAGAACCAGTTGTTGCATCAGTGGATGGCGAAGATATTAAGTTACGGCAGTTTCAACAGGCCTACAATAATTTTCGTGATCAAATGCAAAATTACACTGGGAAATCTCTTGCTCCTGGAGAAGAAGAATTATTGAAGAAACAGACTTTGGATAAATTGATCCAGGATGAGATTATTAATCAGGCCACGGTCGATAATGGTTTGCAGATTAGTGATGCAGGGATCAGAAAAGCAATTGAGAATATTGATGTATTTAGTGGAGAAAATGGATTTGATCGTGGTGCCTACGAGATAGGTGTCATGCAGATGGGTATGACAACTGTAGTTTTCGAACATCGATTACGTCAGGAATTAATGGCAAACCAGTTGCAGTATGCAGTGACAAACAGTGTGTTTGTATCGGAAAAAGAGGCCGTCTGGTTAACCCGAATCAACAAACAAACGAGAGATTTGACCTATATAATTTTACCAGCAGATGAGCTGAAAGATTCAATCGAGATAAGTGATGGTGCAATTGAGCAATATTACAACAAGACCAGCCGGGGATTATCAGATCCAGAACAGGTCAGGGTTGCATATCTTGAACTGTCGGTAGAGAAATTAGCTGAGGATATAGAAATTGTTGAGGAAACGTTACGGTCTTATTATGACGATAACAAAGACAAGTATGATGTAAAGGAACAACGTAAAGTGCATATTATTGACTTCAAACTTGCACCAGATGCTGAAGATAAGGATGTTGAGATGGCAAACAACAAAGCGGAAAAAATAAGAAAATTAATTGCCTCAGGTATTTCATTTACAGAAATTGCTGAGAACCATGATGATGGTACAGCACCGGAAATGTTGGTGAGCGAGCACGGTTTTCTGGTCAGGGGTGTTCTGCCGAAAGAAATTGATGAAGTTGTGTTCTCCGTGGGTGAAGGCGAACTCAGTGAAGTGATAAGGACAGACAGGGGGCTTCATGTTTTCAGAGTTGACGGTATCAAAGGTGGCATCAATAATACCTTTGAGAATGCCAAAGAAGAAGTCGAAAAGGATTATAAAAGGTCAGAAGCAGAGCATAAATATTTTGATCTGGCTGACACATTGGTCACATTGGCCTATGAACATGCCGATACCCTGGAGGTTGCTGCCGAGGAGGTTGGCATTGAAATTCAGGAAAGTGACCGTTTCAATCGTGACAGTGCCACCGGCATACTGGCAGATCCAAAAGTACTTGCTGCGAGTTTTGATAAAGAGGCAATCAAATCAGGCGAAAATAGCGAAGCGATTGAGTTAAATAATAATCGTCTGCTTGTTTTACAGGTATTGGAGCATTTTCCCGCAGAGAAAAAACCACTCGAAGCTGTGAGGGAACAAGTCGCACAGATACTTAAGACTGAGCAGGCGAGTAAAATGCAACGTGAAAAAGGCCAGGAAATTCTTCAACAGTTGAAGCAGGGTTCGAGCCTTTCTCAGGTAGCAGAGGCGCTTGAATTTGAATGGTCTCAGGCTGAAGGTGTAACTCGTGACGATGTTTCAGTCAACAGAAGAATATTACGCACGGCGTTCAAACTGGGGAAACCTGAAAATGATGGTCCCACGTTTGGCGGGGTCGAAATTGGCAAAGAAGATTACGCTGTTGTCGCTGTTTCGAGAATCGAATATCCAATGACGTTAAATGATGAAGATATTGATAAAACCAAAGCAATGTTACTTCGATCAAAGGCCAATGATGAATGGTCATCAGTGGTCGATGAATTAAAAGAAAAGGCCAGTATCAGTATTTATTCGAGCAAGCTTTAGGATACCTCTACTAATTGTCTTTTTCCGCGATTGCGGCGTCAGTTCCGTGCTCAGATCCTCATGTATGCCATATACACTGCGGTCTTGTGCGCGGGATTTCCTTGCATCCACAAAAAAATCCGAATTAGTAGAAATATCCTTTAATTTAAAAACTTTTAGGTTTGCAAATCTGGTGGGGTTAGTCAGAGATTACTCTTTCAATGATTGCTGCGCCAGTACTGTCTCCCCAGACATTGACCATGGTTCGGAAGCGATCTAGAAACCAGTCTACGGCAAGCAATAACCCTATCCCTTCCAGCGGAAGATTGACTGCAGTCAGGACTATCACCATCGTCACAAGGCCTGCCTGAGGGATGCCTGCAGCGCCAATGGCAGCTAGTGTTGCCGTGATAAATATTATAATCTGCTCAGTCGCCCCCATGTGTATGCCATAAGCCTGCGCAATAAACATGACAGCCACGGCTTCATACAATGCGGTGCCGTCCATGTTCACGGTCGCACCCAGTGGCAGGACGAACTTTACGGCACGTTTATCAATCCCGGCCTCCAAGGCGCATTCCATGGTGAGTGGCAGGGTAGCTGTAGAGCTGGCTGTACCAAATGCCGTCACCAGCGCACGCATCATGCTTTTTAGATAAGCCATTCCCTGATGACTGAATAGATGAAGAATAGCAATTAGCAGCAGAAAGTGAATCAATAGACCGAGTAGTACCGCGACACAATACCAGCCGACTGCACTGATTTCGTTCCAGAAGGCCGCTCCACCACCCGCAGCTCCCAGCCGAGCAGCAATCAGGGCGAAGATACCTACGGGCGCCAGATACATGAGCCAGATCACAAGTTTCATCATGACTTCATTCAGACCATCAAAAAAGCGAATCACGACCTTGCCTTTTTCACCCACGGTAGTGAGTGCTGCTGCAAAGAGTAGAGAAAAGATAATGATGGGAAGCAGGTCGAATTCAACTGCGGATGCGATGAGGTTGGGAGTGATAAGAGAGAGAATGATGTTTGTGAAACTGGCTGTTTCAAGTGTTATGACTTTTTCAGGGACAGCATGACTAAGCTCAGTAATGCCACTGCCGGGTTGTATAAGATTAACAACGACAAGACCAATTAAAACCGCCAGCGCTGTGGTCGAAACATAATAAAGGACTGTCAGGCCACCCACTCGACCTAATTTACGTACATTCCCCATCGAGGCTACGCCAGAAATCACTGCAGCGACAATCAAGGGAATAATGGTCATCTTCAGGGCATTTAGAAACAGAGTGCCAAGCCATTCAATGGCCAACATGGATTCACCAAAGAACCAGCCTGAGAAAATTCCTCCTAAAGCACCGGCCAGGATTGCCCAGAGCAGGGTGTTATGACCTTGAAATGACATTATCTGATATTGCTAGCTCATACCAATCGAGTTATAGCCACAATCAACATAAGTAATCTCGCCAGTGATTGCAGAAGCCAGATCCGAACATAGAAATGCAGCTGCATTACCGACTTCATCAATGGTGACATTCCTGCGTAAAGGTGAGGCTTCTTCTACATGATGCAGAAAATTTTTCAAGCCGCTAATCCCCGATGCAGCCAATGTTCTAATCGGGCCTGCTGATATAGCGTTGACACGTATATTCTCGGGGCCGAGGCTGGCGGCCATATAGCGAACATTGGCTTCCAGACTGGCCTTGGCAACCCCCATGACATTGTAGTTAGGCATTGAGCGTACAGCACCGATATAAGTCAGGGTTAACATGGCACCATTTCTTCCTTGCATCATAGGTTTAGCAGCCTTTCCCAGTGCAGCAAAACTGTATGAACTAATGTCATGGGCCATCAGGAAGCCTTCGCGGGTGACACTGTCTAAATAGCTGCCTTCAAGTTGTTCTTTTGGTGCGAATGCTGCCGAGTGTATCAGGATATCAAGGCCATCCCAGTGTTTCCCGAGCTCGCGATAGACGTCATCTATTTCGTTATCACTGCCAACGTCACAGGGCATGGTGAGTTCAGAACCTAGTTCTGCCGCAAATTTTTCAACCCGGCCTTTCAGTCTATCGTTTTGATATGTGAATGCCAATTCTGCACCTTCGCGATGCATGGCCTGCGCGATGCCCCAGGCGATTGATCGGTTGCTGGCAACACCAACAATTAATGCGCGCTTACCATTTAGAAAACCCATAGTTAGAATCCTATTGTTGAAATTCTTTGTATATCAATGAATGGAACCTGATTCTTAGCAGGCTCTCAAAGTTTACAGAAATTGGTGCGAACTGAAAAATACTATTCTGAATCATACTATATTGAGATCAATATAGTATGATCATGTTGTCCCGGGTTATGAATTCAGACCGTTGAGCTCAGGGTATTAACTTTATCGTTGCGAATGGAATACGGGCAGATCTCAAACTCAATTTAAAAATAAATTAAATGCAAATTATTCATCGAATATTTATTCTGGCGACGACTATTTTGATTTCAGCCTGCTCGGACTCTCCCTTAAACAATCCGTATCCGGTCGAAGAAGATAACAAAAATATCTACTACGATACATTTTCAGAAAGACCCAAGCATCTTGATCCTGCACTTTCATATAGCTCAAATGAGTATGTGTTTCTTGGTCAAATTTATGAACCCCCCTTACAGTATCATTTTTTAAAAAGGCCCTATCAGCTTATTCCTTTAACGGCAACAGAAATGCCTGTGCCTGTTTATCAAGATAATAATGGAAATGTTATCGATGAAGAGTCGCCATCGGAAAAAATATCGAAGGTAATTTACAGAATAACGATTAAACCAGGAGTGTTATATCAACCTCACCCGGCCCTGGCCACCGGGAAAACGGATGAGTATATTTATCACACTCTTGAAAAAAATGATCTGAAAGGCGTCCATGTTCTGGCTGATTTCAAGGAGACAGGGACAAGAGTACTAACAGCCGCAGATTATGTCTATCAAATCAAGCGCATGGCACATCCAAAGATACACTCGCCTATTGCGGGCTTGATGAGTCAGTATATTCTGGGCTTAACTGAACTCAGCAAGCAACTTGCTGAGGAATATAAAAACGCGCAAACAGATGAAGCGTCATATATTGACTTACGTAAATATGATTTCGAGGGTGCGCGGACCATTGATGACACAACTTTCGAAATTGTTTTAAAAGAAAAATATCCCCAGTTTCTTTATTGGCTTTCAATGTCATTTTTTTCCCCCATGCCCTGGGAAGCAGATGTATTTTATTCGCAGGCAGGGATGTCCGACAGAAATATCACCCTGGATTGGTACCCCATCGGTACCGGTCCATTTATGTTAAGTGAAAACAATCCAAATCTACGCATGGTACTGGAAAAAAATCCAAATTTTCGGGGTGAAACCTTTCCGATAGAAGGTGAAAAAAATGATGCAGCACTTGGCCTATTGGAAGATGCCGGAAAAGCCATGCCCTTTGTTGATAAAGCCATTTTTAGTCTGGAAAAGGAATCCATACCCACATGGAATAAATTTTTGCAGGGTTATTACGATACTTCCGGTATCGTCTCTGATAGTTTTGATCAAGCCGTACAATTGAATGCACAGGGCGAAGCAGATCTAACAGAAGAGATGAAAGAGAAAGGGATTACGTTACTCACTGCGGTTATGACCTCAACATTTTATACCGGGTTTAATATGCGTGATGAAATTGTTGGTGGCGAAAGTGAGCGTGCCATGAAATTAAGACAGGCGATTGCCATTGCCGTAGATTTTGAGGAATTTATCAGCATTTTTGCCAATGGTAGGGGGCTTCCGTCCCAGGGACCAGTGCCACCGGGCATATTCGGGCATCAAGCAGGAGAGGCAGGGATAAATCCCTATGTCTATGACTGGGTGGGTGGCAAGGCCAAACGTAAATCAATTGATGTCGCAAAATCTCTGATGATTGAAGCTGGATATCCTGACGGACGGCATGTGGAAACTGGCAAGGGTCTGGTGCTTTACCTGGATTCACCTGCGGCAGGGCCAGGTAGTAAGGCAAATTTCGACTGGTTGCGTAAGCAGTTCAATAAGCTTGGCATTACCCTGGTGATACGGGCCACGGATTACAATCGCTTTCAGGGAAAGATGCTGAAAGGGACTGCACAGATATACCAATGGGGCTGGAATGCCGATTACCCGGATCCGGAAAATTTTATGTTTTTACTCTATGGGCCCAATGCAAAATTTGAAATCAATGGCGAGAATGCATCTAATTACAAGAATAAGGAATTCGATCAATTGTTTGGTCAAATGAAAAATATGGGCAACGGTGATGCGCGGCAGTTGATTATTGATCGAATGGTTGAGATCGTGCGAAGAGATTCACCCTGGCTGTGGGGATATCACCCTGTCGCATTTTCCTTACATCATAGTTGGTATAAAAACGCCAAGCCAAATTTAATGGCGAATAACAAATTAAAATATAAACGCATTGATCCAGTTAGTCGCAAGGCACAACGTAAAAAATGGAACCCTCCTGTTTGGGGTCCCGTTATTTTAATCTTGATTGTTTTGTGTTTAAGCATCATTCCTGCAATTCGCTATCATAAGAGAAGAGAAAGGTCGGCGGCTTTATGACAGCTTATATTATTCGTCGTTTTTTATATGCCATTCCTATTTTAATCGGCGTGAATATTATTACCTTTCTTTTGTTTTTTGTGGTGAACACGCCAGACGATATGGCACGTATGCATTTGGGCCAAAAGCGCGTGACTGAACAGGCAATAGAAAAGTGGAAACACGAACGCGGCTACGATAAACCTGTGCTCTGGGATTCACAAGCAGAAGGGAAAAACAAAATCACCAACACAATTTTTTATCAGAATTCAGTACGTTTATTTTTATTTGATTTTGGTCGTTCCGATAATGGTCGGGATATCAGCTATGATATCAGTCAACGGATGTGGCCCAGCTTGTCAATTTCACTTCCAGGTCTTTTCCTTGGGCTTTTTGCCTATATTACCTTTGGTCTTACGCTTTCTTTTTTTCGTGCAAGTTATCTCGATATATGGGGTGTGGTGATCTGTGTGATGATGATGTCCATATCAGGTTTGTTTTATATCATTGGCGGACAATTTATTATTGGTAAAGTATTGCATCTGGTGCCTATCTCCGGATATGACACAGGTCTGGATTCGATAAAATTTATTGTGTTACCTGTATTGATTGGTCTGGTCGGTGGTATCGGCTCCAGCACGCGTTGGTATCGCACAATCTTCCTTGAAGAGATGGGTAAGGATTATGTGCGTACGGCAAGGGCTAAAGGTTTGTCAGAACAGATGGTGATGTATCGTCATGTGTTAAGGAATGGCTTGATTCCAATTCTTACCGGTGTGGTTGTCATATTGCCATTGTTGTTTATGGGCTCATTAATCACGGAATCATTTTTTTCTATTCCAGGCCTGGGTAGTTACACCATCGACGCCATCAGTAGTCAGGATTTTGCTATTGTTCGTTCTATGGTTTTTTTAGGGTCTGTTCTTTATATCATTGGCTTATTGCTGACAGATATTTCATACACTCTGGTTGACCCACGCGTCAGGTTGCAATAAATGATGCCAGTGATATTTATTACAGATGGTCTTATTTTTTTATTACTTATGATGGTATTTTCCTTTGTATGGTATGCACGTGGACAGGAACATCTCAGGGCACCATGGCGGACAGTTGCACGCAGTCCAATGGCGATGGGCTCGGCGGTCATATTATTTTTTTATCTGTTGATTGGTATCATGGATTCTATTCATTTCCATCCACAGTTGGAGAATGTGAACAATGAAGAGCAACAATATTCAACAAAAATATTAAGTTTGCTAGATGTTACCGTTACACATTTGCGAGAGCAGGACGAAAAAACATTTTCTGCGCCGTTTGCAGCACATGCCTATTCGAAGGAAACCATCGAAGTGTCGGATGGTTCCACACTACGCGAATATCCCCGCTTGAATTATGGAGGGGCACATTTGTCCGATCCTGATCAGGGGAAAACAATTGATATCATATTGAAATCTGTTGTCGGTGTTATTATTGGTTTGATAGTTTGGTGTTTTGTTTCAAGCGTCATTGTTTTTACGAGTAAATGCCGTACCAGCTTGTCATTTATGGGTGTCGTTCACAGTATGCTCAAAAAAAATAACGACATACCCTGGAAAGTCATTCATCTCACCATAGGTGTTGTGATTGTCTCCTTGACGGTATTACTGTACCTGTCAAATTACTATCATATTTTTGGAACGGACAAGGTTGGACAGGATGTCTTCTATCAGTCACTTAAAAGTGTCAGGACCGGTCTGGTCATCGGTACATTAACCACGCTGGTGATGTTACCTTTCGCCATACTCATGGGATTAATGGCCGGCTATTTTCGAGGCTGGATAGATGATGTGATCCAGTATCTTTATACTACGCTGAGTTCTATTCCTGGTGTCTTGTTGATAGCTGCGGCGATTCTGATGTCACAGGTGTATATGGACAATCATATGGATGATTCAATCGGTTTGGCACAACGCGCAGATATACGCCTTTTAATTCTCTGTCTCATTTTGGGGGTTACTAGTTGGACAGGGCTTTGCCGAATGCTGCGAGGGGAGGCCATGAAGTTGAGAGAGATGGATTATGTACAGGCCGCACAGGCCTTTGGTGTGAGTCAATTCAGGATCATACTGCGGCATCTATTACCGAACGTGATGCATATCGTGATGATTTCAATTGTGCTGGATTTCAGTGGCTTGGTTCTGGCTGAGGCTGTGCTGTCTTATATCAATATCGGTGTCGATCCTAGCATGCATAGCTGGGGCAATATGATTAACAGTGCGCGCCTGGAAATGGCGCGTGAACCGATTGTCTGGTGGTCTTTGGCCGCGGCTTTTGTCTTTATGTTTATGCTGGTACTGGCTGCCAATCTGTTTGCTGACGCAGTGCGTGACGCCTTCGATCCGAGGATACGGGGGGCGTAGAAAGATCTGCCTATCTGAGCTGGATTAAGCCATGTCACTCCTGCGGACATTGGTCTCGAATTATTTCGATTAAACGCTAGACATAGAGTTAAAATCTGGTCTAAACTAGCCAGTAATAAAAAGCGAGCGCTCGCTCTTAAAATAGATTATGATGCCAAGATATCGATGGAATATAGGGTTTAAAAAGCCTAGTCTCAATAGGGCTAAGGGGTGAATTCTTCAGGATTTAGTTTGACTGGAAATATGACGGAGTTAAAGCAGGGGTTGAAGAGCTAATCATGGCATCTAAAAAGTCGAGTCGGACAGTTTATATCGTTGATGGCAGTCGTTCGCCATTTCTAAAAGCACGGGGTGTTCCCGGCCCCTTCACGGCTTCTGATCTAGCAGTTAATTCAGCACGTCAATTACTCGCCAGGCAACCATTCGAACCAGCGGAATTCGATGAAGTCATTCTCGGTTGCATTATGCCGGGTGCTGAAGAGGCAAATATTGCTCGCGTCGTGGCGCTTCGGCTAGGTTGTGGGAAACATGTGCCCGCATGGACAGTGCAGAGAAATTGTGCATCTAGTATGCAGTCGATAGATTGTGCCGCGCAGAATATTGCGATGGGAAGGTCAGAGTTGGTTCTGGCAGGTGGGTCAGAGGCAATGAGTTATGCACCGCTTTTGTTCAGTAAAGCGATGGCAACATGGTTTGGAAAGTTTTCATCTGCAAGAGATGTCGGAAGCAAATTGAAACTGTTAAGCAGGTTTCGTCCTTCCTTGCTTACGCCAGTTATCGGATTACTCAAAGGCTTATCTGATCCAGTTGTTGGATTGTCTATGGGGCAAACTGCTGAAATTGTTGCACACCGCTTTTTAATTACCCGACAGGCAATGGATGCCTATGCAGTACAGAGTCATCAGCGTTTGTTTGCTGCACATGAACAGGGCCGCTTATCTGAAATTGAAGTGTTGTATGACAGCGATGGCAAATATTACGAGCATGACGATGGGGTGCGGGCGGATGCAAACATCGAAAAACTGGCAACACTAAAGCCGGTTTTTGACAGGGAATTTGGTCTTGTTACCTCGGCAAACAGTTCGCAAATCACAGATGGCGCTGCCTGGGTGATCCTTGCCAGCGAAGCTGCTGTAAAAAAACATCAATTACCCGTACTGGCAAGAGTGGTAGATAGTGAGTGGGCAGGCCTTGAACCTGCCCAAATGGGACTGGGTCCAGCACATGCCATGGCCCCCATATTAAAACGCAACAAACTCAAAATTGAAGATGTGGATTACTGGGAAATCAATGAAGCCTTTGCCGCCCAGGTTCTGGCTTGTGTTGAGGCATGGAAGGACAGTCAATATTGTCGTTCAGAATTACACACGCGTTCAGCAATTGGTGAAATTGACCAGGCCCGGCTGAATGTCGATGGCGGTGGTATCAGCCTTGGGCATCCTGTCGGTGCCAGTGGTGCCAGAATCGTATTACATCTTTGTCATTTGCTTGAACAAAATAATGCGAACAAGGGGATGGCCTCACTCTGTATCGGCGGCGGGCAAGGTGGCGCAATGTTGTTAGAACGGGATAGTGGATGAACAAGATGCAGATAAATAAAAATCGATCTCTGGTTTGAGGGAATAATCAATGTCAAAAAAAGCCATATCAAAAAAACCCATATTAAAAAGACAGTGGAAAAACTGGCATCTTGAAACTGACGAGGACGATATTGTCTGGTTGCACTTCGACAAGGCCGAGAGTAGCACAAATGTCTTTTCTGCAGATGTTTTTGTGGAGTTTTTCGAGGTTCTTGATCAATTATCAGAAATGAATCCAAAGGGCTTGATCATTCTCTCGGACAAGGAAAATGGTTTTATCGCAGGCGCAAATATCGAAGAATTCACCCAGCTTGAAAGCGAGGAGCAGGCGCTTGAGTTAATCAGAGTAGGCCAGTCTGCCTTTGACAAACTAGAGGCGTTACCTTTCCCAACACTGAGTCTGATTAATGGTTTTTGTCTGGGTGGCGGCATGGAAATGTCATTGGCATGTGATTATCGCATTGCCCTGGATGAAGCAAAGACACGCCTTGGCTTGCCTGAAGTACTACTGGGCATTCATCCCGGATGGGGTGGAACAATGCGATTACCCCGGTTGATTGGTGCACCAGCCGCGATGGATTTGATGCTAAGTGGACGAACGGTCAGTGCTCGTGCTGCAAAAAAAATGGGTATAGTGGATCACATCGCGCCGCAGAGGCATCTCAAGCGTGCAGCAAAGATCCTGATATTAAAACGCCCTGTCATCCGTACTGCCGGCAAGATCAGGGCAATCGCTAATACGGGTGTGGCAAGACCCTTGTTGGCTAAATACCTGCGTAAGCAGGTTGCTAAGCGAGCACCGGAAGAACATTATCCAGCACCCTATGCCCTGATTGATTTATGGGAAAAGTATGCTGGTGATGAAAAGACCATGTTGACGGAAGAGGCTATCTCCGTGGCGCGGCTGATGTCAGAAGGGACAGCAAAAAATCTTGTGCGAGTCTTCCTATTACAGGAGAGACTCAAGTCTCTGGGCAAAGGCGTTGATTTTCAACCGAAACACATCCATGTGATTGGTGCAGGCATCATGGGCGGTGATATTGCTGCATGGTGTGCCTTAAAAGGTTTGACGGTTACCTTGCAGGATCGGGAACCAAAATTTATTGCCCCCGCAATCAAGCGCGCACACGCCTTATTCAAAAAACGGCTGAAGGTGCCTTATCTGATCCAGGCTGCCAAAGACAGGTTGATTCCTGATCTACACGGGACGGGTGTGAAAAGTGCGGATGTCGTGATCGAAGCAATTATTGAAAACAAAGAAGCAAAACAGAAATTATTCAGTCAGATAGAATCACTGTTGAAGCCGGACACCATTCTCGCAACGAATACATCCAGTATCCCGTTGGACGAACTAAGTGAAACGTTACAACAACCCGACAGACTCGTAGGCATACATTTCTTTAATCCTGTTGCCAAGATGCAGTTGGTGGAAATTGTTGAAGGGAAAAACACATCCCAGGAAAATAAAAATAAAGCAGCAAAGTTTTGTCGTTGTATTGATCGATTGCCGTTGCCTGTAAAAAGCTCTCCAGGATTCCTGGTGAATAGAATTTTAATGCCTTACCTGATGGAAGCTGTCAAATTATTGGAGGATGGAGTTCCGGCACAAATCATCGATAGGGCAGCAACCGATTTTGGCATGCCCATGGGGCCCATTTTATTAGCTGATACCGTTGGCCTGGATATTTGTTTATCTGTTGCCGAAATTTTAGGTGAAGCACTAGGTTTAAATGTCCCAGAGGCATTACGTAAAAAAGTTGAAGCAGGGGAATTCGGCGTAAAAAGTGGTCAGGGATTTTATCAATATCAAAAAGGCAAGCAGGTGAAAGGGAAAGTAAATGCCAACGGTTCAGACAGTTATTCTGAAGATATTGCAGACCGGCTCATATTGCAGATGTTGAATGAATCAATCGCCTGTTTGAGAGAAGGTGTGATTGGGGACATGGATATGGTTGATGTTGGGATGATCTTTGGCACCGGGTTTGCCCCCTTCCGAGGTGGTCCAATGCACTATATGGAACATAGAGGTCGGCAGGTAATTATTGATCGATTAAAAGAACTTGAAAGCCAGTATGGAGAACGATTTGCTGCAGATAAGGGTTGGCAAGCTGTCGGCTAACTGGATGATTTCAAAGTACTGATATAAGGAGCGATTGCGTGGCTGAGGAAAATATTCTTACACCAGATCCATCAGTTGAAGTAACAGTCCCTGCTTCGACGATTTCGTCAGACATTGCTGTCACGATTCCAGGACTATTCAGAGAGAGAGTAAAGCGCTCGCCTGACGCCATTGCCTATCGGTATTTTGATCAAAAACATGCCATCTGGAAAGAGTCTACATGGCAAGAGATGGGCATTGAAGTTGCACGTTGTCAGGCAGCACTACAAAAAGAATCACTCGAGAAAGGTGATCGTGTTGCGATCATGGCAAAAAACTGTCGTGAGTGGATAATATTTGATCAAGCTGTTCTGGGTTTGGGTCTGGTTCTTGTTCCTCTTTACACACAGGATCGTGCAGATAATGCTACCTATATTCTCAAAGATTGTGATGCAAAATTATTAGTCATTGATAATATCGACCAATGGTCAAATCTTAGTCAGAATCCCCACTGTTTCGATACGGTAAATCGTGTCGTTTCGATTGAAGATACAGGTACTGCTAATGAAGCAAAATTAATCAGCTTGCAGAATTGGTTAAGCAAGGATGAAAATAGCTTAATCAGTGATGAATCTGGTGCCGATGAACTGGCAACCATTGTTTACACATCAGGCACCACAGGCAATGCAAAGGGGGTCATGCTCAGCCATCATAACATCCTGTGTAATGCATATAGTGGCTTAAGAAGTATCTATATAACAGATAAAGACACGTTCCTTTCCTTTCTGCCCCTCTCTCACACGCTCGAGCGAACGGCAGGTTATTACCTGCCGATGATGTCAGGGGCGACGGTTGCGTTTGCCCGGAGTATTCCTGAACTTGCTGAAGATTTATTGAGGATCAGACCAACACGCCTGGTTACGGTACCCAGAATATTCGAACGTATCTATACAAAAATAAAAGAAGAACTTGATAACAAACCAAAATTGATATGGCTGCTGTTTAAGCTGACAGTTGATGTGGGCTGGAGGCGTTTCGAATATATACAAGGAAGGGCAAAATATTCACCATCAATATTACTGTGGCCATTACTCTATTTACTTGTCGCAAAAAAAATACAATGCCGCTTCGGCGGCAACTTAAAGGGTGCTATTTGTGGTGGCGCACCCATTGCACCTGGCATTTCAAGAATATTTATTGGGCTTGGCATCCCGATATTACAGGGCTATGGGTTGACTGAGAGTAGCCCCGTTATCAGCGCGAATCGACTGAAACATAATATTCCGGCCAGTATTGGGTTAGTGTTTCCGGGTGTCGAAGTCCGCATTGGAGAGAATGATGAATTGCTGGCCAGGGGTGACAACGTGATGATGGGATACTGGAATAGCCCTGAAGAGACGTGCAGGGTAATTAAAGATGGCTGGTTGCATACTGGAGACAAAGCGAAGATCGAAAATGGCTACATTTATATTACGGGAAGACTGAAAGAGATCATTGTCATGGCCAATGGTGAAAAGGTCTCGCCGGCAGATATGGAAATGGCTATCGCACATGATGCATTGTTTGAACAGGTGATGATCATGGGTGAAGCAAGACCCTATTTAGTGGCAATTACTGTACTGGAAAAAGAGCAATGGAAACGATTTTCCAGAAGGATGGGGTTTGCAGAGAATGAATTTACCAAATCAAAGGTTGAGCAGATCCTGTTAAAAAGGATCTCTCGTGATCTGCATAATTTTCCAGGTTATGCCCAAATCAGGAGAATGACATGCACACTGGAACCCTGGACGATAGAACAGGGTCTGATTACACCAACACTTAAGGTCAAAAGACCCAGGGTGACAGAAAAATTTCAGCAGCAGATTGATGCAATGTATGAAGGACATACGATATGAATAAGAAAAACACAGTGTTGCCCGATAAACAACCTGCGATTCGTGTTGCAGCAATGCCTGCGGATACGAATTCCGCCGGAACCATTTTTGGTGGATGGATAATGTCACAAGTTGATATTGCCGGGAGTATTGCAGCGCTGGAACGCGCCAGAGGCAGAGTGGTCACTGTTGCTGTAAACTCATTCGAATTCCATCAGCCTGTTTTTGTCGGTGATTTAATCAGTTGTTATGCTGAAGTAATCAAAGTGGGAAGAACTTCAATTACCATAAAAGTTGAGGTCTATGCTCAAAGGTGCCCGAGTAACCCGAAAACAATCAAGGTCACCCAGGCAGAACTGACTTACGTTGCCCTGGATGAAAATAGAAAACCTCGTGGTATCCCACCCAGGCTAGACAGTGAGACGATATAAGGCCCCTAATATATAATCTTGGTGTATACAGATCTGCTATCGTAGTCGCTGCTTCAGACATGATAGTAAAAGCCATATAATATAGTCCCATGAGTTCACCATTACTTGATGTAATCAATCTGCAAATTTCTTTTGGCGAAGGTGAGCTTGTCGAATATGCTGTTGACGGTATTAGTTTTTCAATCAATCGGGGGCAGACATTCGTTCTGCTCGGCGAGTCAGGTAGTGGTAAATCAGTGACAGCTCTGTCAATCATGCGCTTATTGCCTGCCGCAGCGCGAATCAACCAGGGAAATATTATTCTGGACGGTGTAGATTTGCTTGCTTTGCCTGAGTCTGCCATGCGTGATGTCCGTGGTGGACGAATTGCCATGATTTTTCAGGAACCCCAGACATCACTAAACCCTGTGCTTACTGCGGGGCAGCAGATCGGTGAAACATTGAAACGTCATAAAAATTTACGTGGCAGTGAACAGCATAAACGATCGATCGAACTGCTCGATGCTGTAGGTATCCCCGAGCCTGATCGACGCATTAATGAATATCCACATCAGTTCTCTGGTGGAATGAAGCAAAGGATTATGATTGCCATTGCATTAGCGGGAGAGCCTGAATTATTAATTGCTGATGAGCCGACAACTGCACTGGATGTTACGATACAGGCACAGGTGCTGGATATTTTACGACAGTTACAAAAAGATACTGGCATGGCGATTTTATTTATCACACATGATCTGGCTGTAGCATCTGAAATGGCTGATCATGTCGCAGTGATGCGGTATGGCAAGATCGTTGAACAGAATACCAGGGATTCATTTTACGCCAATCCAGGCCATCCCTATTCTCGGGAATTGTTCGCTGCACTTCCAAGCAAGGCCAAACGAGATTCCGAAGCACAGTCCAGCCACACAGAGCAGAAAGACAACGATGAGCATGCTCTGTTAAAGGTGCGTGATCTCAAAGTACACTTCCCGATAAAAAAAGGATTTTTGAAAAAAACAGTGGGTTATGTACGTGCGGTAGATGGTGTGTCTATTGATATATATAGTGGACAAACGCTTGCGATGGTAGGTGAGTCTGGTTCAGGAAAAACCACCATGGGTAAGGGCATTTTGCAATTATTACACGCAACAGACGGTAGCGTTGTTTTTGATGGCCAGGAACTCACACAATTAAAAGGTAAAGCGTTGAGGCAACGACGTTCTGATATTCAAATTATATTTCAGGACCCTTATTCATCAATGAATCCACGCATGATGATAGTTGATGTGATTGCAGAAGGGATGATCGCCCAGGGAATAGGGGGGTCAAAACAACAGCGTATAAAACGTGTTGACGAATTGCTGGAACAGGTAGGTCTTGAACCGAAGCATAAAAGTCGCTATCCACATGAGTTCTCAGGTGGGCAACGACAGAGAATATGTATCGCCAGGGCGCTGGCAGTTGAACCAAAATTAATTGTCTGTGATGAGCCAACCAGTGCACTGGATGTTTCTGTGCAAGCTCAAATTCTTGATCTTCTTAAAGATCTGCAGAAGAATATGGGGCTTGCCTATTTGTTTATTACACACAATATCAGTGTGGTTGAATATCTGGCGCACTATGTCGCCGTAATGTACCAGGGAAAAATAGTAGAGCAGGGGACCGTGGATGAAGTGCTGACTAATCCGCAGAACCCTTACACACAGAAGCTGTTGGCCGCAGTGCCAAGGATCAAAACAGGAACATAGTAAATGTAATATAAGAGTCACTTATTTCTATTTGAATATTCCTCGCAAATCTATTAGTATCCCGCGTTCTTTAATTCTTGCTCCACTGTGAAATAGCGATATTGATAGTCAGGGGGCTGCTAAAAACCAAGAGGATTATCTTTATGCGACATTATGAAGTTGTGTTCATGGTCCATCCGGATCAAAGTGAACAGGTGCCTGCAATGATTGAGCGGTACCGTAAGATGATTGAATCAAGCGGTGGTGCTATTCACCGCCTCGAAGACTGGGGTCGTCGTCAGTTAGCCTATCCAATCAACAAAATTCATAAGGCACATTATGTGTTAATGAATATCGAGTGTGGTGCCGAACCATTGAAAGAACTGGACAGTGCTTTCAGATTTAACGATGCGGTGATTCGTAACCTTATTATAAAACGTGATAGTGCGGTTACAGAGATTTCGTTGTTGGCGAAAATGAAAGAAGAAGAAGAGGCTGCTGCAAAACTGAGAGCTGAGGCAGAAGAAAAAGCCAGGGCTGTGGCAGAAAAAAGAGCCAAATCTGAAGCGGAAGAAAAAGCCAAAGCTGAAGCGAAGGAAAAAAACGGGGCAGAAGCAGAGAAATCAAGTGAAGAAGCCCCAGCTGTTGAGACAACGAGTGAAGACGCCCCCTCTGTTGAGGTAGAGAGCGAAGAAATTACTCAAGTACCCGAAGCTAAAGCAGAGGACGCTCCCGAAGAAACCACTGAAAAAACGGAGGATTAATAAAATGTCACGTTATTTTCGTCGTAAGCGTTTTTGCAAATTCACAGCCGAAGGTGTCAAGGAAATTGATTATAAGGATGTGAATACATTAAAGAATTATCTGACCGAGACAGGCAAGATTGTTCCGAGTAGAATTTCCGGGACCAAGGCACGCTACCAGAGACAATTGGTGACTGCAATCAAGCGTGCACGGTTTCTCGCGTTGATGCCTTATTGTGATTCACACTAGAAGCACTTAAATCGACAAGCCCAGAATCAATGAGTTTGGTATCTGATGAACCTTGCCTCAGATACATCTCGCCTTAGTTGAAAATCATGCGTGCTCTTGGTGGTTTTATACTAATTGGACGCCTGCAGGCAGTGATGGTAATCAGTCTGTTTACAGTGATTGCAATGTCACTTCCAGCGCTTTCATACTTACTAAGTGGTGTCCCGGCAGGCTTAATCATATTAAGGAAAGGCCCTGCATATGGAATGCAGGTGCTGCTCGTTT
>JACZSJ010000031.1 GCA_022574295.1 Pseudomonadota bacterium | reverse complement strand
AATTATGGTTCTATTAACAATAAATCTAAATTATTATTCATTTCTATTCTTTCTATGACTATTTATTTCTTCCATTGTACATGTGCCTGTATATTTCTTAGAGACAACAATAGAAGCAACTTCGTTTGCAAATTTTGCGGATTCAAATATATTTTTTCCTTCTGCTATCTTAAGACAAAACGCTGATAAAAAAGAATCTCCTGATAAGCAAACTGATTCCGATCAAAAGCAGATGGATGATGTATTGAAGCGTATGCTAAATACGCCTCCAGCACCACATGAGAAGAAGAAAAAGGGCAAAGACTAATCCTTGCCCTCAATCCATCGCTCATACTCGATAGCTTTAAGCATTTTAACGCAACGCTCATACGCTAACCGAGAGCGATACTTTTTACCGCGCGTAATGCCCCCCATAGGTAATACGCTTACCTTCGATACCCTTTAACGCGATGTTGGTACGTTGCATATCATTAAAGCCGTTCTTCTCACGGTAGGTATAGCGGAAGTCATATTCTGATAAGTAACGCTTCAAGTGCTGAGAAGACCAGTGCTGGTAGATACCAGTTAGTCCACGCTTAAGAATTGAGAAATAACCTTCAATCGTGTTTGTGTGTATCGAACCACGCGCATACTCATGGATTGAATGATTAACTGTAGCGTGACCCGCATAGTCTTTTACAGCGCGTGGGTAGATAGAAGATTGATCTGTAATAATGGCAGTATCTTTGAAGACCTGTTCATTAAGAATACGTTTAGCAGTTCCAGAGGTTACACGCTTCACATGAAAAGAACGCGCAGCACCATCACGCTCAACTAAGGTGATGACCTTCTCATTATCATAGATAGTACGTTTCTTGTCGTAGCGTTTAGTTTTCTTAACCAGGTAGGTTTCATCAACTTCAACGAACCGACCACCGCCACCCATTTTGCCTGTTTCTTTTTCACGCATGGCTTCACGGATACGGTGCATCATGAACCAAGCAGTTTTATAGGTAACACCTAAAGAGCGTTCTATCTGTTTAGTAGAAATACCCTTCTTTGAAGAACAGATAAGATAAGTAGCCAGTAACCATTTATGTAAGGGTACTTTAGAGCGTTCAAACACAGTGCCAACGGTAACAGTGAATTGCTTATCACAATCATTACACTGATATATGCCCTTACGGATGCTTGTGCCTTTCTGCTGTTGTGGCTTTACTGGATAGATACGCTCATCACCACCGCAATGAGGACAGATAGCGCCATTAGGCCAGCGCTGCGCCTCAAGGTAGGTACGGGCTTTATCTTCATCTTGAAAGAATGGGGAATTTAAATTACACATGATTTTTACCTTTTACGCTTTAACTTCTATTTCCAATTCACAATGAGAACATCGGAACATATCTATCTTATTCTCAGGGGTTACTGGCTTCATTTTTCTGGGGACTCCCTCGATAATGAAACATCTAGGGCAAGGATCTTCACACCCGGATGGTGGGTACGAATTAATACGAGCATTTACCTTGGCAAAATTAGACCGCATTTCCTCGATCTCGTTGAGGCGTTCGCGAACTTTCTTTTCCTCTTGCTCAAGGGCTTGGTCTTGCTGGCGTACATCATCTACAGTCCCGTGCGCCTCTTGAATAAACTCTTTAGATATTGTGGGCATAGGTATTTATCTTTCCTTTAGTGTTTAAATAATAGCAGCTTAACTACCTTTGTCAAGTATATAATAGCCTAGCTTAAGCTGTTGATAACTCTGTGTATAAATTCTCATTATTCAAGAATTGGTTTCCAGAATTGTATCTTCCCTCATTTGCTTCATTGCAACATAAAATATTTATATTTTCCCTTTAATATCAATGGATTATACATTTACCTCCATCTTATGAATAGTGCCTACTATCGATAAATATATGTGAAAACTGGTCTTTTGTGTTGCTTGTGTATAAATACAATCTACGACATAAACATCAGCTGATATTATAGATATGATATCGCTAATTTCGTTTTTAGAAAACGACACCAAATAATCATAAAAAATCATTGAGATAGCATTTCTATTTATTCCAAATAATAATACGCCTTCAATTTTAAGGACTTATCTCAAGCTGGCATGCATATAAAAACTACCTTACGCCTGTTAAACCAACTCTCGGTCAGACTGGAACAATTCAGTGAGTGCACTGGCAAGCTGGTTTCATGGCTGGTTTTAGTGATGGTTCTGTTGGTCAGTTACGATGTCGCCATGCGATATTTTTTCCAAAGTGGCTCCGTTGCGCTACAGGAAATGGAATGGCATCTGTTTTCACTGATATTTCTGATCGGGGCCTCTTACACGCTAAAGCATGATGACCATGTCAGGCTAGATCTATTCTACAAAAGTAAATTCATGGATGATCGACGTAGAGCATGGGTAGATTTATTTGGCAGCATATTTTTATTAATACCTTTTTGTATTTTGATCATTTCATCCGCATGGCCTTTTGTAGTCCAATCATATATTCATCTGGAAGGTTCTCCTGACCCAGGTGGATTACCTTACCGCTGGATATTGAAGGCAAGCATCCCATTGGGATTCACTTTCCTTTTATTACAAGGTATTGCGGATATTGTAAAAAATCTTAGTACCCTCCTGGGGAAAGACACATGACTGTTGCCATTATTGGCATGTTTGTCATGCTCATGGTCATGCTTCTGATAGGCTACCCGGTTGCATTTACTTTAGGTGCCGTAGCGCTTTTGTTCGGTAGCATCTTCTTAGACCCGGGGTTTTTCAATCTCCTTCCTCTACAAATCTGGGGAATGATGAATAATTTCACCTTACTCGCTGTACCTTTATTCATCTTTATGGGCGTCACGCTGGATAAATCAGGTCTGGCTGAAGATTTACTGGAAACTATGGGGCTTCTATTCGGAAAGATACGAGGAGGTTTGGCTGTGTCAGTCGTCATCGTTGGTGCCCTCCTGGCTGCAACAACAGGTATCGTCGGTGCAACGGTCGTGACAATGGGTATTATCGCGCTACCGACCATGCTCAAGCGCCATTATTCTCCATTACTTGCTACGGGCACAATCGCTGCCTCAGGCACACTGGGTCAAATCATACCACCCAGCATTGTACTGATTCTGCTTGGTGATGTGATGGGTGTGCCAGTGGGTCGCCTTTTTCTCGGCGCTGTTATACCAGGAGCAATACTAGTCACATTTTTCCTTTTGTATATCCTTTGTCTTGCCTGGGCAAAACCTGAAGTTGCGCCCACGCTGGAGAATAATGGAGATGGGAATTTACTTAGAAAAGTCATATTAACCCTGTTCCCACCCCTGTTACTCATCATAAGTGTACTCGGCTCAATCTTTGCCGGTATTGCATCTCCTACAGAATCTGCTGCTGTTGGTGCGCTTGGTGCCATGATCCTTTCTGCTGCCCACAAACGACTTACCATGGACAACATGAAGTCAGCCATGCAACTTACAATGCGCCTGACCAGCATGGTGTTTATGATTTTAATTGGCGCAATCGCTTTTGGTTTGGTATTTCGCGGAATGGGTGGGGATACACTGGTTCGTGACATGATGACAAATATCCCCGGTGGGGTATGGGGATTTATGTTTGTCAGTATGCTCTTGATCTTCTTCCTGGGCTTCTTCCTGGACTTTTTGCAAATCTGTTTTATCGTCGTACCCATCATTGCACCGATTGCCAGTCTTCTGGGAATCGACCTGCTCTGGTTGGCTGTATTAATTGGACTTAACCTGCAGACATCTTTCCTGACACCGCCATTTGGTTTTTCATTATTTTATTTGAAGGCCGTTGCACCACCGGAAATACGAATTCAGGATATTTATCGTGGCATCATTCCTTTCGTAACCATACAAATACTGACCCTGATATTATTGATGTTTTTCCCGATTCTGGTGACGTGGCTACCCGACCTGATGGATAGATTAAATGGTCTGTTATAACTGGTAGGTAGTAGGTAGTAGGTAGTATGTCACTCTTTCCCCACCTACCACCTACCACCTACTAACTCAATAACCGAGCCTGTTTCAGGTCGAATTCCTCTCCAGATAAAAAATGATTCAGCGGCTTGTTCAACAAGCATACCTAAACCATCTAACGCCATTCCTGCGCCATGCGCTCTGGCCCACACAACAAAAGGAGTATCTGCCGCCGAATACATCATGTCGTAGCAGCAGGTACTTTTATTAATGAGTCTTTCAGGTAAGGGGGGGACCTCGCCTTGCAAACTAGCAGAAGTGGCATTGATAATGATGTCAAAATTGCTACTGGCAAGCTCGCCAAATCCACAAGCTGAAACATCGCCACGGTCTGAAAAAATATCGACAAGTTTCTCTGCACGACTAACCGTACGATTAGCAATCACAACTCTATCAGCTTGTTCATCGAATAGTGGATCCAGAATCCCTCTGGCTGCACCACCTGCACCAAGTATCAAAATATTTTTATCTTTGATTGAGAGTTTATGGTTGATAGTCAGATCACGAATCAGACCAACACCATCTGTATTGTCGCCTGCTATTTTTCCTTCATCATTAAAGCTTATTGTATTTACCGCCGCCGCGCGTTCTGCTCTGCGACTCATCTGATCTGATGCTTCCCATGCATCCCCCTTGAAGGGTACGGTTATATTTAAGCCTTTCCCACCCTGATGTTGAAATTCCCTGATTGCATCTTTAAATTTTCCTTCGTCAACCAGAATGGCCTGATAGAAAATCTTTTGCCTGGTCTGTTCTGCGAATGCAGCATGAATTTGAGGGGATCTGCTATGTGCGACGGGATTTCCTATCACACAATAATTATCGATTGATGAATCTAAACGTATTGTCATTCAGCCTCTACAGGCTAAAATAAAGAAGGATTTATTTTAGGGTGCCTCCGAAAATAGGATATTTTATGTGAGGGCAAGGAAGCACCGCGCGCAGAACCGCAGTGTATGTGCAATACATGAGGATTCGAGCACGGTGTTGACGCCGCCATCGCGGAAAAAAGACATTTTCGGAGGTGCCCTTTAACCTTCACCACCTCCCATCAAACCACCCTTCAAACAGGCAGCATCCAGGCCACGTTCACTCAATAAAAATGCTGCTGCCGAACTACGTCTGCCAGTATCGCAGTAGAGAATATATTTTTTATCCTCGGAGAGTGTCGCAACTTTTAGTCTCAACATAAATAATGGGATATTGATGCTTCCTTCAAGCCCATTATTTTTATGTTCACTATCAAGTCGAACATCCAGCCATGTCGCACCATCCTTAACCATCTCGTCACCTTCTTCTCTGGTGACCCAGGTTAACATTGGCTCTTTTAACAATTCGTTAAAATCTTCTTTCGACAGACGCATCAATGTACCATCTGTCTTCATAATAATGTTGGCATTACGTTTAGCATCTGACAATAATGCCTCTTCTCCAAAAGCATCCCCATCCTTAAGTGTCGCAAGCGTTAATTCAGAACCCGTTTTCGATGTCCTGGTTACCTTGCATTGGCCGCTTTGGATTATGTAATAGAAATCACCGTCATCACCTTGCTTAATGATCACGTCACCTGCTTTAGCATTGACCTCCTGAATTCGCATAAACATTGCCTGAATATTTCCGGGGGGCACTTGCAAAAATGCTTTTGACTGAAGGATTCTGGTCATCCAGTCACCCCCTTCTTCATCTTCTTCTTCGCTATGAATTTCATCCACCTCAATACCAGACATCTGATCCCAGGTCATCAAGATATCCAGCAGATCGCTGTCTATTCGAGTAATTTTGCAAACGGATTTGGCGATAGCAGTGTGTCTTCGTGGCTGGAAACTGGCCAGCGGATGTTTTGCAGCTACAGTCCCTGATCTGATAGAAACCACTTCACCACTATCTGAGGTCATTGTGACCTCGCCATCGATCAGATAGATCGTTTTTTTATCAGTGTCACCCTTGTTGAAAATTGCCCTGCCCGCCACAACTTCTTCGACAAAGGCCTTACCAGATAACTCTTGAAAGTTTTCGGCATTTAGCGCGCTTGGCGGGACAAAAGATTTTAGTAATTCTTTATCTACTAGGGTTCCTGACATTTTCTCTCTCTAAGACATACCGCTTTTTTATTTTCTAATACTGTTTTTTTCCAGGTCAGGGATTTTAACATAATGATCCCGTATGAAGTACCACGCTTCCGTGCCCGAAAATATTTTCACGCGAGAAAGCTCTTTCACAAAATGAAAACGGGCGACCATGCACCCGTTGACATTATCCTTTATGTTTCCGGGTTTATCTACAGGATAAAGCCTCTGTCACCATGTTGATAAAAGCTCCAGCCCCCCTTCTAATAGCCCTACCCATTTTAATAAGCCTTAGGCTTTTGGATTAAAGTGTATAACCACGTTCATTATGCAGCACGATATCCAGACCCTCAGTCTCCTCATCTATACTCACACGTAAACCAATTGTTTTGTCAATAAGTTTCAAAATTATGAAACACAGTACAGCGCACCAGATGGTAACAGCTACTATCCCGATCAATTGTGTCACAAACTGGGCACCCATCGATGTTTCCAGTCCCAGTCCATCCAGTGATGCCGCAAACACAGCGGTAAGTAATAAACCTAACATCCCGCCAAGACCATGCACAGTGAAAACATCCAGTGAATCATCGATCTTGAGACTGCGCTTGACATACTGGGTAGCGAAGTAACAGACCACTCCAGCGGAAATTCCGATTATCAGCGCACCAACAGGCCCGACATAACCCGATGCGGGAGTAATCGTCGCCAGCCCAGCTACCATGCCGGTGACGATACCTAATACGCTGGGTTTGCCATATCTAACCCATTCACATGCCATCCAAGCCAATGACCCTGCTGCCGCAGAGATATGTGTGACGACCATAGCCATACCCGCGCTACTTCCTGCAGTTAATGCACTGCCAGCATTAAAACCGAACCAGCCTACCCATAGCATGGATGCACCCATCACCGTCAGGGTCATATTATGTGGTGGCATTGGTGTATCCGGAAAACCATTGCGATTGCCTATGATCAATGCTGCCACTAACGCAGCAACGCCCGCATTGATATGGACAACAGAACCCCCAGCAAAATCCATAAAACCGAGGTCAGCTAACCAGCCACCACCCCAAACCCAATGGCAGACTGGTGCATAGACCAGCACCATAAACAAGGCAGTAAACCAGAGTAACGCTGAAAATTTCATTCGTTCAGCAAAAGCACCCACAGCGAGTGCCGGGGTGATAATGGCAAAGGTCATCTGGAACATGAAAAATACGGTTTCAGGGATAGTACCACTAACACTGTCCAGACCGATGCCAGACATCAAAATCTTGCCACCACCAACAAACTTGTTTAGAGACCCACCATCGCCAAATGCCAGACCATAGGCAATGACCATCCATATAATAGATACCGTGCAGGCAATAGCAAAACACTGCATCAATATGGACAAAACATTCTTTGCCCGAACCAAACCGGAATAAAATAAAGCGAGTCCCGGCAGGGTCATGAACAGTACCAGTGCCGTTGACGTTAATACCCATGCCGTATCAGCGCCACTAACTTCATCGGCATAGACCGTCATGGGCAACATTAATAATAGACCTGATGCCAGGCAGATAACTTTCTTAATAGACATTATTTCCCCTCTCCCCATTTTATTTTCTTACAGTGCGTCTGAACCCGTTTCACCCGTACGAATACGAACGACCTGCTCGAGGTTCTGTACAAAAATCTTGCCATCCCCAATCTTGCCCGTCCCGGCTGCCTTGGTAATCACTTCAATCGCAGCATCTACCTGGTCATCATCCAGAGCGATCTCTATTTTCGTCTTCGGTAGAAAATCGACCACATACTCCGCACCACGATAAAGCTCTGTGTGTCCCTTTTGTCGGCCAAAGCCTTTGACCTCTGTGACGGTCATGCCTTGCACGCCAACCGCTGCCAAAGCGTCTCTCACATCATCCAACTTAAAAGGTTTTATGACTGCGATTAATAATTTCATTTACATATTCTCCCGGTGTTTTACCTTCAGACATGGGTAAACTAAAACCCATCGCACAAATAATGTGCGGCAAAGATTAACACAAATTTATTTTGGTGCATCCTGAGGTTGTCTTGAACCGGACTGGAGCACAAAAAAAGGGCGCCGAAGCGCCCTTTCCTGATAGTTTGAGAGATGAAAAATTACAAGATGTAACCACGTTCACCGTGAGAAGCAAGATCCAGACCTTCTGTCTCTTCCTCTTCACTCACGCGAAGTCCAATCACCGCATCAATTACTTTAAGAATAATAAAACTCATTACACCACAATAAACAATGGTAACGATGACAGCAACAGATTGATTAAAAACTTGTCCACCGATACTACTGACACCATCTGCCAGACCCTGACCTGAAAATACACCCAGTGTTGTGGCAGAAAAGACACCAGTCAGTAAGGCACCAACGATACCACCAACAGCATGGACACCAAATACATCCAGCGCATCATCATAACCCAGCTTGCGTTTAAGTGTGCTTGCAGCCTTGAAACAAAGGAAACCGGACGCAAGGCCGATGACCATTGCACCCATGGGTCCGACTGAACCACAGGCTGGGGTAATTGCGACCAGTCCTGCAACTGCTCCGGACGCAAGACCTAAAGCGCTAGGCTTTCCATGAGTCATCCATTCAGCAAACATCCAGGTCAACGCAGCCATTGCTGTGGCGATTTGAGTGACTGCCATTGCCATACCCGCTGTACCGTTAGCGGCCAATTCACTACCCGCATTAAATCCGAACCAACCTACCCAGAGCATTGCTGCACCTATCAGGGTCAGTGTTAGATTATGAGGAGGCATTGCCGTCGTTGGATAACCTTTGCGTTTCCCCAGCACCAGACACGCGACCAGACCTGCAACACCTGCATTGATGTGCACAACCGTACCGCCAGCAAAATCAAGAATGGCAAATTTACTCCCAAGCCAACCACCACCCCAGACCCAGTGACAAATCGGCGCATAAACAAAAGTTACCCAAAATGCCATAAATATCAGGATGGCAGAAAATTTCATGCGCTCGGCAAAGGCGCCGACGATCAATGCCGGCGTGATAATGGCAAAGGTCATTTGAAAGGTCATAAAAACAGATTCAGGAATGGTGCCACTTAAACTGTCAGCGGTCATGTTAGCCAGAAAGGCGTTGTCGAAACCACCCCAGAATCCATTCATACTACCGCCATCACCAAATGCCAGACTATATGCAAATAGTACCCACACGATGGTCATCAATGCGGTAATGGCAAAACATTGCATCATCACTGACAAGACGTTCTTACTGCGAACCATGCCTGCATAAAAAAGCGACAGACCAGGTATGGTCATAAATAATACCAACACGGTAGCAGTAATCATCCAGGCCGTATCACCAGCACTTAACTCATCAGCCGCCATTGCTAATGATGGCGTGAATAGCCCTGCCATTAACACAGTGAGGCCCATCAGGCCTCTATGATTTTTAAAATTACAGATTAACGATTTCATTATTAAATTCCTCCCAGGCTGTTAAAGTGCTTCAGAACCGGTTTCACCGGTACGAATTCGGACAACTTCGTCCAGACCTGACACAAAGATTTTGCCGTCACCAATCTTGCCCGAGTTGGCTGCCTTGATAATTGCCTCGATAACACCCTCAACCTGATCAGATGTAATTGCAATCTCGATTTTTACCTTAGGTAAAAAATCGACGACGTATTCTGCACCACGGTAAAGTTCTGTATGCCCTTTCTGACGACCAAATCCCTTAATTTCTGTCACCGTCATTCCCTGCACACCAACATCGTGTAATGCTTCACGTACATCATCCAGCTTGAAAGGTTTGATAATTGCTGTAACCAATTTCATGGAATACACCTCGCGTTTAATACGCCCTGCCCGTAGCATTTAACTGGGGCAGGACTCGAATTAAAGAAAATATTAAAAATACTAGAAACTAGCTGAAACAGTAAACACAGCTGTGCTATCACAAATGTTATCGCCTCCAAGGCAATCACTTTTGCTCACATCTGTGTCAATATAAGAAAGATCAAATGAGAACATTTTCCAGTCCTTAGAAAGTCCTACCTTCCAATCCCAATAATCGGGTATACCAAATTGGGTATTATCATCAATATCCTGATGACCCGCGTGACCGGCTAGTTTTAATCCTCCAAGGGGAAGCGGGATACCCACATCACCATAGACATACAATGCGTCATCTGACTCAAAGAAATAATCCGGGCTGTATGCCAAACCAGCTTTAACATCGAAAGAACCAAAGTCGTAGCCCAAAGAACCATACGCTTCCGCATAGTCGTAAGCAGCTGCACCGGGCCCGGTATCTGAGCCTGGGTAGTAGTAATAGAGCCCACCAATATCCCAAGCGAGACCATTACCAACAGCAAATTCCCCGGTAAATCCACCATAGAAATCAATTTCGAGATCCGCATCATCGGGATCAACGACATCAAAATCGAGACTTGACGCCCAGACCCCGGCATAGAAACTTACAGGTAAGGCATCACCGCTGTATCCATAATCAAACCCACCTTGAATGGCTGGGTCTTCATTAGTTTGGCTAAGACCCCTAAAACGGTAATCAGTTGTTAATGCAACATTTGCACTAAACTCGTGCGGAGAATCCGCCTGTGTCATTGGCGCGGATACTATTATCACACTTGCAATAAGTATCTTAGAAAGCTGTTTCATTTAAGTTCCTCCCAGCTAAAATCATGCTAAATATTTTTAAAACTTATGGATCCATAAACCCTGGTTTAAAAGGCTTGGGAACATTACTGCACATGCTATGCCAATGTTATAAATATTTATATTTAACAATGAGTTAATTAGTTTATTAATCAATATTATGAGCTTAAAAGTAAACTGTAATTGCATAAACGCACACTATTGGTGCATTATTTTGATGCGGCGCACTCTAATAACTCGGAGATTTTTCACGCGCATAGTTCTTTAAGATAGCTTGCACAAGTACGATCCGGGCGATTTTGCTACAATGACCAAACGAATGGCACGGAAACAATTTTTCTGATGTATTCACATCAAATCAAGGTAAAACATGAAACACGAATTTAAATTTGAAGAAATAACTCGACAGGTTCTGGATTCATTGCCATCAGACCTTGGTAAAATTCGGGAAGATGTAGAGAAAAATCTTAAGGCTGGATTGCAAGCCACATTCTCCAGATTGGAGCTTGTCTCTAGAGAAGAATTTGATATCCAGATAGAGCTACTTTCCCGCACACGTGCTCTTGTTGAAGAATTGGAGAAAAAGATTGATACATTGGAGCAAGCTGGAAAATCCTAGATTCAACCCTATTAATCTTGCATTAAATTAAATTTAATATTGATTGACATGATATCTTGCCATCATATGATTGCCGTTAACTACTACTGTCTGTCACTGCAGTCGATTTTTAAGGATAGGCAATTGAAATAACAAAAGAGAGGGATTTCTGATCTGCAACAGGCAGATTGATTAAGGACGATGAGTATTGCAATTACCTATAGCCGTGCACAGGTCGGCATCCAGGCACCTCTGGTTACCATAGAAGTTCATATCACACGAGGTCTACCCAGTCTTTCTATTGTCGGGTTACCCGAAGCTGCTGTTAAGGAAAGCAAGGACAGGGTCCGTAGTGCAATCATTAATAACCATTACGAATTTCCACTTGGGCGAATCACCATCAATCTTGCCCCAGCCGATTTACCTAAAGAAGGCGCGCGCTTTGATCTGGCCATTGCCCTTGGGATCCTTGCTGCATCAGGACAAATAGCCAAAGAGCCCATGCAACAATATGAATTTGCCGGTGAACTCGCTTTAACCGGAGAACTTCGTGTCATCAAAGGGACTCTTCCTCTCGCTTATGCCTGTTCACTACAAAAACGCAAATTAATCTTACCTGTCCAGAATGCAGATGAGGCGTCACTTGTATCCCATTTGGATATTCATCCCGCGATGCATTTGATGGACGTCTGCGCACATATCACTGGAAATGAGCAAATACCTCTACACACAGGCAAACCCTTGGCTGACGATGTCGTCAGTGAACATGATATGTCTGATGTCCGTGCCCAGAATCATGCCAAACGCGCCCTGGAAGTTACGGCTGCGGGTGGACATAACCTGATCATGATTGGCCCGCCCGGCACAGGTAAAACCATGTTGGCGGAACGATTACCCGGTATCTTGCCACCGATGACAGACGCACAAGCATTGGAATCTGCGGCTATAGCTTCGATCAGCGGCCAGGGGTTCGATCCAAAAAAGTGGAAACAACGACCAATGAGGCACCCACATCACACCGCATCAGGTGTTGCACTGGTTGGTGGTGGTAGTCATCCACGCCCCGGAGAAATATCTTTGGCACATCACGGTGTTTTATTTCTTGATGAACTACCGGAATTTGATCGTCGCGTTCTGGAAGTACTCAGAGAACCTTTGGAATCTGGACGAATTGTGATCTCACGTGCAGCAAATCAGGCTGAGTTTCCTGCACAATTTCAACTCATCGCTGCAATGAATCCCTGTCCCTGCGGTTATCTGGGCGACCCAGGTGGTCGTTGCCATTGCACTGAAGATCAGGTACGTCGTTACAGGCAAAAAATATCAGGGCCACTACTCGACAGGATTGATATACATATAGAAATGGCCAATGTCCCGAAAGACGTTTTACGTCAAACGCACAGTACCGACACTGAAGATAGTCGTACAGTACAACGACGCGTAGCCAAAGCTTACGAATTACAATTAAATCGATCGGGAAAAGCGAACCACAAACTCACAAATAAAGAAGTCAATAAGTTTTGTAAAATTGATGATGCCAGTTCAAAACTTCTTGATACTGCAATCAATCATCTGGGTTTATCTGCGCGGGCCATACACCGTATTTTAAAGGTCGCCAGAACCATTGCGGATTTGGCAAATGTGGAATCAATAGATTCATCGCACTTGAGCGAAGCCATCAGCTACAGACGCCTGGACAGGGCGCGGATTTGAAAAGCTTGCATGCGCATTTCAATTAGGGTCAAATAAATATCATGCAAGACCCCCACAAAATAAATGTATCAGTAAAAACAGCTTACATCAGGGATCAGTCCGATCCAGATAATGCGCGTTATGTGTTCGCCTATACCATCACCATCACAAACAATGGATCTGTCCCCGCCAAATTACTCCGGCGCCGTTGGCTAATTACAGATGCCAACGACAAGATTCAGGAAGTCCGCGGGGATGGTGTCGTAGGGAAACAGCCACGTCTGGAACCGGGTGATACATTTTGTTACACCAGTGCCACAATGATTGAAACACCTTTTGGGTATATGCAGGGAAGTTATTATTTAATCACAGATGATGGCATTGAATTTGATACAGAAATTCCTGTTTTTGGGCTTTCCGTACCTCACACCTTACACTAAAGGGTACCTCTATTAATGTCGACTTACGCGATTGGCGACGTTCAAGGTTGTTTCAAAGAACTTGAGCTATTGCTCGATCAAATTAATTTTGATGAAACAAACGATTGTCTGTGGTTTGTGGGGGATCTGGTTAACCGGGGTCCAGATTCCCTGAAAGTACTAAATTTTGTGATCAATCTGGGCGAGTCCGCTATCACTGTCCCTGGTAATCATGATCTTCATCTGGTGGCTCTTGCTGAAGGAATAATGCAAGCAAAAAAGAGCGATACTCTGGCACCTATTCTTGAGTCGCCAGACAAACAAAAATTAATTGCCTGGTTTCGTCAACAACCACTCATGCATCATGATAAAGAATTAAACTTCTCTATGGTTCATGCAGGCTTACCTCCGCAATGGGAGATTCTTCAAGCCCTGGAATTAGCTTCGGAAGTTACTCAGTTTTTAAACAGTGGTGATTATCTTTCCTTTATTAAGGTCATGTATGGGGATACACCTGCTTTATGGGATGAAAACCTGACGGGCAATGATCGTCTACGATTTATTGTGAATTGCTTTACTCGCATACGTTATCTTAATGATAAACACGAATTAAATTTCTCTGAGAAAGGTGCACCCGGATCGCAAGATGGTAATCTATTTCCATGGTTTACGATCAATGATAGAAAAAGCAAAAATGAGAAGATCATATTCGGCCACTGGGCTACAGTGCATCTGGGAAACATTCGTGACTTTACGCCTTATAATGTTTACCCCATTGACACAGGTTGTTTTTGGGATGGGGATTTAACAGCAATGAGATTAGAAGATGAAAAGTTATTTAGTGTTCCTGCAACTTAATGATTTTGTTCTGATTTCAAGTCGAAACACCAAGCACACAATTATCATAAACCGAATCAAACTAAAGAAGAAGCGCTTATGAATATTCTATATCCATTATTCGGCATGGTGGTTTTGACAATCTGTATTGTGCCGCTGGTTTTTTTTGCCCGAGTTAAACAAATCCGCACTGGGAATTTAAAGATCGAATTCTTTGAGTTATACGATGGCACAGGTGCTCCGCCTGATGTCACAAAAACAACACGTCATTTATCGAACCTCTTCGAAATGCCAATATTGTTTTATGTTGCCTGCCTGACCGCATTCGTCTTAGGACTGGATAGCGCTTTGTTAATTTATTTGGGTTGGGGATATGTCATAGTCCGAGCCATTCACGCATTTATACATCTCACGTACAACAAGGTTGTTCATCGTATTACTGCATTTATGCTTAGTAATGTTATGGTAATTACCATGTGGGGGATCATTATCATTCAGAGTACATGAGCAAAACTCATGGCTGGTGGCTAGAAAAAACTTCTGTCTCTCCATTGGCCTTGAAAGAGACAACATCGTAAGCTACAGGATTGCTCCCTTCCATACCGGGAGAGCCGATGGGCATGCCGGGGACAGCAATTCCCTTAATCGTCGGTTTTTGTTTAAGCAGTTGCACAATATCTTCAGCAGGCACATGCCCTTCAACCAGATAATCCCCTACAATCGCCGTGTGGCAAGAGGCAAGCGCCCCAGGAATACCATAGCTGCGTTTTACCAGGCTCATATCACTCACATCAGTCGCCTCTACCTTAAAACCGTTTGCCTCAAGGTGAGCAACCCACTTGCTACAACACCCACAGGTCGGAGATTTATAGACCTGGACTATGGGTAGATCAGATACAGATCCTCCTGATTTTGGTTCTGATTCCGATTTCGAGCAAGCAATGAGCAATAAAGCAACAAAAATTGATGATATTGCAGAACGTAACATTATTAACTCCGTTAATTAAATAAGAAGATTTTACTGGTTTATATCGATTGAGCCACCATTTATTATTTGGTTCCACCTGCGGCGCACGGGAGCCTGCTACTTCCTCTCCATCACCACAAAACTAAAATCAAAATCATTCTTGTCATCTGCGGAATGATCTTCCCGCTCAATCTCAATCCAGTCATCCTTATTAAATTCGGGAAAATAAACATCCCCACTTATATCTGCATGCACTTCTGTTAAATAAAGACGATTAGCACGCTCTAAAGACTGTTCATAAAGACCTGCCCCCCCCATGATCATCACTTCACCAACGTCTCCCGCAGCATGTAAGGCATCGTCCAGTGAATGAACGACTGTACAGCCATCTGCTTTAAAATTTTTTCCGCGAGTTAATACAATATTTTGTCTGCCTGGCAAGGGATGACCGATAGATTCGTGTGTTCTGCGACCCATAATTAAAGGTTTACTCATAGTGATGACTTTGAAATGTTTTAGATCTGCGGACAAGTGCCAGGGAAGATCCCCCTCAAGACCTATAACACCTTTTTTATCCATGGCAACGATCAGGGAAATTTTCATATTAGTAAAACTGTAGAGTAAAAGCTGTCATTTCGACCCTTGTCTTGAACCGTAGGGAGAGAACCAGGGAGAAATCTTATAGGGATATCCCCCTTTGGTCTAGACAAAGATTTCTCGCTTCGCTCGAAAAGACATCATTATTAAACGGCAATAGGTGCTTTAATAGATGGATGTGACTCATAGTTCATTAATTCAAAGTCATCATATTTAAAATCGAAGATTGAATTTATTTCTGGGTTTATTTCCATCACTGGTAATGCGAGAGGTTCGCGTGACAGTTGTTCATCAACCTGTTGCATATGATTAAGATACAAATGTGCATCACCTAAAGTATGCACCAAATCTCCCGGCCTGAGTTCGCAGACCTGCGCAACCATCATGGTCAACAAGGCATAGGACGCAATATTGAATGGCACGCCAAGGAAAATATCTGCACTGCGCTGATATAACTGGCAGGATAATTTTCCATCCGCGACATAAAATTGAAAAAAAGCATGACATGGCATCAGGGCCATTTGATCCAGTTCACCAACGTTCCATGCACTGACGATTAAACGCCTGGAGTCCGGATTGTTTTTAATCTGGTCAATCACCCCGCTGATTTGATCAATGGTTTTACCATCAGCGGCCGGCCATGAGCGCCATTGTGCACCATAGACAGGGCCAAGATCGCCATTTTCATCTGCCCATTCGTCCCAGATACTGACGCCATTGTCATTTAGATATTTAGTGTTGGTATCACCATTCAAAAACCAGAGTAACTCATGGATGATGGACTTAAAATGAAGCTTTTTTGTAGTCATTGCAGGAAATCCATCCTCTAAATTAAAACGCATTTGATAACCAAATACGCTGACTGTGCCTGTGCCTGTCCTGTCTTCTTTTTTGACGCCATGTTCTTTGACGTGTTTCATTAAATCCAGATATTGTTTCATTTGTTCATCACATTAAATTAATTAAATGAGCAAGTAGGTGGTAGGTAGTAGGTTGGAGAAACAACACCTACCACCTACTCCTACTACCTACCTACATTTTCTTTCCTGTAGGCCCAAACCATGGACACAAACCCCAGAATGATCATAGGAAATGAAAGTACCTGTCCCATGGTTACCCACCCGAAAGCCAGATAACCAATGTGTGCATCTGGTACGCGTACAAACTCCACGCTAAAACGAAAAACACCGTAACCCAGTAGAAACAATCCGGACACCGCCATCATTGGACGTGGTTTAGAAGAATATAGCCATAGAATGATAAACAGTAATAAACCTTCCAGTAATGCTTCATATAATTGGGAAGGATGTCTGGCGATACCACCTGCGCGCGGATCCGGGAAGATCATTGCCCAGGGTAGAGCCGATGGCGCGCCCCACAATTCGCCATTAATAAAATTACCTATCCTGCCACAGCCCAGACCAACAGGTACGACAGGTGCGATAAAATCTATCACATTAAAAAACCCGGAATTTGTCTTACGCGCAAACCAGACCATGGCAAGCAATGCACCAATCAGGCCACCATGAAAAGACATGCCACCCTGATTGATCTTGAAGATATCTACTGGATGATCGAGATAATAAGGCAGGTTATAAAACAGCACCGAACCCAAACGACCCCCGATAATCACCCCAAGGGTGACGTAAAATACCATATCATCGACTTGTTCACTGGACCATTTCAGGGAAGGATTTTTGTCAGTGCGCCAACGCAACAATAGCCACGCGGCCACTATGCCGACAACAGAGGTGATCCCATACCAGTGAATCTTGATTGGACCGAGGGCGAGGGCGATGGGATCAATATCTGGGTAGCTCAACATAGGATCCGAAGTTTATCATCATACCCAAACTAAATAGACCATAAAAAATAGACTCCACACAGCAAGCTGGCGGTGACATTAACAACGTCATGCCGGATCCCGTATCGGAGTACGGGACAAGCTTATTCCGGTATCCAGTCAAATAGTGTTCCGCTGAAAGCGGATCTTGTCTTACTGGATTCCTGCTTTCGCAGGAATGACATCAACGCAGCAGGCTACGGGAAATTAAACCTTATGAGATTCACACTGATAATAATATTGTTTATATAAGGCAACTGCTATTCTATAAACATGCCTAAACAAACCAAGAATAATCTGGTGAAAAATAATCTAGCTGATGAGACCAGTCCTTATTTACTTCAACATGCTGATAATCCGGTCAACTGGTATGCATGGAATGAAGAAGCCTTAAACAAGGCAGTCAAAGAAGACAAGCCCATCCTTCTGTCCATTGGTTATTCTGCCTGTCACTGGTGCCACGTCATGGCACATGAATCTTTTGAAGACGCTGAAACCGCAGACATGATGAATGCACATTTCATCAATATTAAAGTCGATAGAGAAGAAAGACCGGATATCGACAAGATATACCAGGCTGCACAACAAATGTTGACGCAAAGAACGGGTGGCTGGCCTTTGACCATGTTTCTGACACCGAAAGATCATATTCCCTTTTTTGGCGGGACATATTTCCCAGTTGAATCAAGGTATGGTCTGCCCGGCTTCAAGGGGCTCCTGGAAAGAATTTCTGATTTCTATCAGCAAGAAAGAGAATCTATCGCCCAACAAAACGATTCTTTTCTGGTGAGCCTGCAAACGATGAGCGAGCAGCTAACATCCGATGAAAAAACGGTATTAAACCCAGCCCCCCTGGAAACAGCGACACAACAATTACAGCAGAGTTTTGATTTGCAATTTGGTGGTTTCGGAAGCGCACCCAAATTTCCGCATCCCTCCAATCTTGAGCACCTACTCAGACAACATGTACTTAGCCAACATCAGGAAATCAATCGTATTGAAGATCAAGCTATCAACATGGTTGATCTGACGCTAAACAAAATGGCTCTTGGCGGTCTTTACGATCAACTCGGCGGTGGTTTTTATCGCTATTCTGTGGATAGGGAATGGATGATCCCGCATTTTGAAAAGATGCTTTATGACAATGGATTATTACTGACGCTCTATAGTCAGGCATGGCAAATCACCAGGAACCCCTTGTATCAACAAGTGGCCGCTGGCATAGCTGGCTGGGTTATTGATGAAATGCAAAGTCCAGAAGGTGGTTATTATTCCAGCCTGGATGCCGACTCAGAGGGTGTCGAAGGGAAATTTTATGCATGGACTAAGGATGAAATTAGCGAGCTGTTAACTGAACAGGAATTTACTCTCTTCGCAAAACACTATGGCCTGGATCAAGGACCAAATTTTGAAGGCAAATGGCACTTAAGAGTCATGCAAAAGTCAGCAGATAATAAAACCCTGGCAATCATCGATCAGGCCAGAGTAAAAATATTGCAACAGCGCGCAACGCGCATCAGACCGGGCTGTGATGACAAGATCCTGACCTCATGGAATGCACTGATGATCAAGGGCATGGCAACTGCAGCATTTATCTTTAATGATGATCGTTATCTGGAATCTGCAGAAAACGCCCTGGAATTTATACACCGGAACCTGTATCGCAACGGCAAATTACTCGCCACTTACAGAGAGGGCAAAGCACATCTAAACGCCTATTTAGATGACTATGCCTTTCTTATCGATGCCATTCTTGCTTTTTTACAATGTCACTGGGACCCAAAGTGGCTGGACATGGCGATTCAACTGGCGGATCAATTACTGGATTCATTTGAGGATAAAGAACATGGTGGGTTCTTTTTCACCTCCCATGATCATGAAAAACTGATCCAGCGCAGTAAATCTTTTATGGACGATTCTCTGCCCGCCGGAAATGGTGTGGCCGCTTCTGTGCTTGGTAAGCTCGGTCATTTATTAGGGGATTCCCGCTATCTGCAAGCCTCAGAATCGACACTACGGGCAGCCTGGTCCTCAATCGAGCGATATCCATCCGCGCATAATGCCCTGCTCCATGCCCTGGAGGAACATATTTCACCCCCTAAAAGGGTCATTATTCTGGGAGAAACGGAAGCCGCGGCTGAATGGTGCAGTAAATTTAGAGAAAGCCATAATCCCTTCAACAGCCTCATGATCCTGCCGACAAATGTTTCGGAACTCCCTGGGATCCTTAGTAAATACAACACAAACAAAACCCCTGTTGCCTATATTTGTGAGGGGCATACATGCCAGGAGCCAATATTCAACCTTGATTTGATCGCCAAAAACTTGAACAATCCCCCCTGAACAATAATAATATGCTGCTATGCAGCAATATATCATCAGCATCAGGCGCTTTTTGAAGGATGGCTCACACCACCGAATATGATTCAGAAGAACAGTTCGGGGCTTGGAACAAGTCTAAAAAGCAATATAAAAGCAGAAAGAGAATTTTTAATTCGGTGATTCATCATCGAAAATATTTTTTACAATTTGATAATCTTAGAAACCGCACTTTAGAGGAGTTAAACATGAGTTCTAGTTCTAACAATAAGAAGTTGCTGGCCTGGGTTGATGAAATAGCCACCCTGTGTCAGCCAGACAATATTGTCTGGTGTGATGGGTCGGATGAAGAATGGGATGCCATGTGGGATATCATGGTCAAAGGCGGTACTGCCCGCAAGCTAAATGAAGACAAACGTCCTAACAGCTACCACGTTAATTCAATCCCTGCTGACGTCGCACGCGTTGAAGACCGCACATATATCTGCTCTGCAAAAGAAGAAGATGCGGGCCCTACCAACAACTGGTTTGATCCAGCTGAAATGCGTGAAAAAATAAACGGCATGTTCTCTGGTTGTATGAAAGGCCGCACCATGTACGTCATACCCTTCAGCATGGGTCCTGTCGGATCAGACATTGCCCAAATTGGTATTGAACTCTCTGATTCTCCTTACGTTGTGACGAACATGCATATCATGACTCGCGTTGGCCAGAACGTACTAGATGTTCTGGGTGAAGATGGCGAATTTGTTCCTTGTGTACACTCAGTCGGTGTGCCTCTGGCAGAAGGCGAGACAAGCGAACCCTGGCCTTGTAACCCGGATAATCGTTATATTGTTCACTATCCAGAAACTCGTGAGATCTGGTCTTTCGGTTCTGGTTATGGCGGTAATGCACTGCTGGGCAAGAAATGTTTCGCACTGCGAATTGCTGGGACCATGGCACGTGATGAAGGCTGGATGGCCGAGCACATGCTTATCCTGAAACTTACCAATCCAGAAGGTGAAGTTAAATTCGTGGCCGGTGCTTTCCCAAGTGCCTGTGGTAAGACCAACCTCGCCATGTTGACACCGACCATTCCCGGCTGGAAAGTGGAAACCATTGGTGATGATATTTGCTGGATGAAGTTTGGTGAAGATGGCCGATTGTACGCGATCAATCCCGAGGCTGGTTTCTTTGGCGTCGCGCCTGGTACTAGCATGCAATCAAATGCCAACGCTATGTTGTCTCTGGAATCAAATGCGGTCTTCACTAACGTGGCTGAAACCGATGACGGTGATGTCTGGTGGGAAGGAATGACCGAAGAGGCACCTGCGCACCTGATCGACTGGAAAGGTAACGACTGGACACCGGATTCAGACGAGCCTTCTTCACATCCGAATGCTCGATTCACAGCACGTGCAAATCAATGTCCTGTAATCGCCGATGAATGGGAAGATCCTAAAGGTGTCCCCATCAGTGCGATTCTGATGGGTGGTCGTCGTGCCTCTGTTGTGCCTCTGGTCACAGAAGCTCTGGACTGGAATCACGGCACTTTCCTCGGAACGATTATTGCCTCTGAAATGACAGCAGCAGCCTTCGGTAAACTTGGTGAATTACGCCGTGACCCAATGGCGATGCTACCATTCTGTGGTTACAACATGGCCGATTACTGGGGCCACTGGTTGAAGATGGGTCAGACTGAAGGTGCAAAAATGCCGAAGATCTACTACGTCAACTGGTTCCGTAAGAATGAAGCTGGCAAATTCATGTGGCCCGGCTTCGGTGAAAACAGTCGTGTATTGAAATGGGTATTCGAGCGTTGCAATGGCACTGCTGATGCTATCGAAACTGCTATTGGTAACATGCCGACTTTAGATGCCATCGACTTTGACGGCCTGGATATGGCTAAAGAAGATATCGCTAATCTGATGCGTGTAGATACTGATGGTTGGCTATCCGAACTTGCTGGTATTGAGGAATATTACGCAACGTTTGGTGATCGCTTACCTGAAGAGTTAACTCATCAGGTTAATGCTTTGCGTGAGCGTTTGGAAGATTCAAAACAAGCAGTTGCCTAAGCTTTTTTCTTTTTGTTGTATAAAAGCCCGCCTGGTGCGGGCTTTTTATCGGCCGATATTTATTGAAATTGTTCAACTTCTTTTAGTTTTGTTTTCGCCTGATGGCGAGCTACTTT
>JACZSJ010000030.1 GCA_022574295.1 Pseudomonadota bacterium | reverse complement strand
GATGACGCTATTGAATCGGCAGTACAACTTTCCAATCGGTATATCTCCGGGAAGTACCAGCCGGACAAAGCGATTGATCTCATTGACGAGGCGGGTTCGCGCGCCCATCTGGCCACCTACACTCGCCCTGAAGAGTTTGCGACAATCGAGAGTCGTATTACCGACCTGCAGCACAAAAAGGAAGACGCTGTTAAGAACCAGGCTTTCGAAACAGCAGCTCAACTGCGAGATGAAATCAAGACTGAAAAGGACAAGTTGACCGAACTACAAAAGGATTGGGATGAAGCCCGTGGTAAAGAAAAAGTTGTCCTTTCTGGCGACGATGTTGCAGTCCTCAATCGTCACGGAGCGAATCATCTGTTTGATCTCGGGAATCATGGGGGGCGTCATCGAGAGCGTACGGATACCCAGGCCCACCAAGAGCATGATATACTCCGGCTCGGACGCCATCTCACCGCACACGCTGACATCAATGCCATGGCGATGCGCGTCCTGTATGATGGTGCGGATCAAACGAATCACCGCGGGTTCCACCGCCGAATAGAGGGCTGACACATGTTCGTTGCCACGATCCACGGCCAGTGTGTACTGAATCAAATCGTTGGTACCAATAGAGAGGAAATCAAGTTGTTGTGCAAAGATGTCTGCACAGACAGCAGCAGCAGGTACTTCAATCATGCCACCAATCTGCAGTTCATGATCATAGGGGATGGCAAGCACATCAAGTTCTTTTTTAATGTCTTCGATCATTTGTAAAACTTGTTGTATCTCGTGAATGTTGGAAAGCATGGGGATCATGATGCGAACTGGTCCATGAACAGAGGCACGAATGATGGCGCGCAGTTGTGGACGAAACAAGGCAGGCTCTTTCAAACATAATCTAATCGCCCGCAAGCCAAGCGCCGGGTTGTTGATAACCGGTCCGCTCTGTCTTCCGCCATCAACCTGTTTATCTGCACCCAGATCAAGGGTGCGAATCGTTAACGGTAAGCCGTTGAGCACTTCGATGACTTTAGTATATGCTACATAGTGCTCTTCCTCATCAGGAGGCGACTCCCTGTTCATGTAAAGGAATTCAGTACGATACAGACCAACACCCTGGGCACCAACTTCAACAACGGTTTCGAAGTCTTTTGGCAACTCAATGTTTGCTTGTAGATCAATGGAAATGCCGTCAAGTGTAATAGAAGGTTTGTTTTTAAGCTTGCCAAGTTTGCTGTAGTAGCGCTTTTCTTCTTTTTGTAAATGACGATAGTCCGACAGCGCATACCTGTCCGGGTCGACCAGGATAATGCCACGCACACCATCCAGGATGAGCTCATCATCTTCCTTAATGTAACGTAGCGCATTTTGCAATCCGACGATTGCTGGGATACCGAGGCTCCGGGCCAGGATTGCCGTGTGTGAAGTTGGCCCACCAGATTCAGTCGCAAAGGCGGCGATGCCATGGTGTTGCATAAGCACCGTATCGGCAGGCGTCAAATCATTGGCCATAACAATATAGCCAGCCAGTTTCTGATCAGGTTTTTCGTGTTGTAAAGGTGTCTGGTTGAGCAGCAAACGCTGTATGCGGTTGACCACGTAATCCACATCATCTTTGCGCGTGCGCAAATAGGCGTCATCCATTTCATCAAATACAGTGACCAGTGCATCTCGCTGTAGTTTAAGTGCCCACTCGGCATTACAGGCAAGCTCTTTAATCAAGCGCATCGGTTCTTCAGTCAGGGCAACGTCACCTAACATGAGAAGATGTGTGTCGATAAATTCTTCTATATCTGCACTGGTAGATTCAGGGATGTGTTCGCGAATCGCCCTGAGTTGTTGTCGAGCATTTGTAACAGCATTCTCAAAACGTTTTATTTCATCATCAATTAGGTGCTGCTTTATGCTGTATTCACGAATATCGAGTTGATCACGTTTGACGATATGAACCTTACCAATGGCAATACCTCTTGACACTCCCACCCCGTGCAAAGCAATCGTCATTCGTTTTCTCCAAAACGATCCAGCATCAGGTTTTCTAGTGCGTCCAGTGCCCGGTTCTCGTCTGCGCCATGCGCAATGATTTCAATTTCCGTGCCTATGCTAGCGGCCAACATCATCACGCCCATAATGCTTTTCCCACTGACTTTCCTGTTTCCGTGTTTAATATTTATTTCACAACCGAAGCTGGATGCAAGCTGGACGAACTTGGCCGCGGCGCGTGCATGCAGCCCAAGTTTATTGATGATAGTTATTGTTCTACTTGGCATAAAATTTATTCTGCCCTTATCCATGCAATCCCGTCCTTCCCTCCGCTGACTGCCTTTTCCGATAGTTCCAGGAGCGGTAATTGTGGGTAATTTAGCACACGAATAAGCATGGAGAGATTTAGACCTGAAACAACGTGGACTTGTTTTTGTGTAATTAATTTTTGAGCAATATTGCTAGGCGTCGATCCATACAGATCTGTTAATATCAACACACCATCCCCTGTATCAAGTATTGTTATCTGTTCAACAGCATCCTCCATCAGTTGATCCGGATCGCAATCACGGGAAGTTGTTAAGAGTTTTGTTTGCAAAGGACACCCATCCAGCATCAACACTGCGGTGCCAAGCAATGCAGGCCCTATTCCATCATGACTGATAATCAACACACCAACGCTCATAAAACACTCTCCCTTAAACTAATTTGAACGAAGTACTATATATCTCGGTGATTAACAATAACGTGCTTATCCTGTTGACGAAAGCAGCCGGCCAGTTTTTCTGCCAGATAAACAGACCTGTGTCGTCCCCCGGTACAGCCAATGGCAAAGCAAAGATAGCTACGATTACTGGCTTCAAAATGCGGTGTCCAGTAGCTAATAAATTTTTTTAATTGTGCAAATAACTCTTTTGCCAGACTTTGTTTTTCGAGAAAGTCGATGACTAGGCGATCCTTGCCGGTCAACAGTCGAAGATTTTCTTCCCAATAAGGATTCGGCAGGCATCGTACATCAAAAACAAAGTCAGCATCTCGGGGAATTCCATGTTTGTAGCCAAAAGAAACAAACTGTATGGATAAAGTCTCTGCAGGATGATTTACAATTTGATCCCGGACAAGATCACGTAATCCATACATGGACAATTGACTGGTATCAATGCGCAAGTCTGCACTTTCAGAAAGATGAGCCAGAATCTTGCGTTCTTTATCTATGGCCTCTGTCAGGGAAACAGAAGCTGATGAAAGTGGATGTCTGCGCTTTGTTTCACTATATCTTTCTGTTAAAACATTATCATTGGCCTCTATATAGATTAATTCAACCGACAGGTTTTGTTGCTTTAGCAAAGCTATCGATTCAGGCAAGGTGGAGATCAAGTGTTCGGGATTTCTGGCATCAATACCGATGGCGATTTCTTCTGCCGGGTTGCTTGCCGGTTCAGAGAGCTGATTACCAAATTCACATAGCAGGCCAAGTGGCAGATTATCTATGCAATAAAATCCTGAATCTTCAAGGGTATGTAAGGCAACAGTTTTCCCGGCACCTGACAGGCCGCTGATAACAATAAGCCGTTGCTTTTTTTTTGGCATTATTTTTTACCCTGATTTTTACCTGGTTTTTTGTTCTGGGCAATCATCACCCGCTGTCTTTCTGTAAACTCTTCAGAAGCGTTATAGCCACTCATACGTAACATATGGTTTCTTGCGGCACATTCCAGCAAAACAGCAAGATTTCTGCCCGGTGCTACAGGCAAGGTGATCTCCGGTATTTCCAGATCGAGAATGGTTTGTGTGGTGTAACTACCTTCCAGTCGATCAATTTGTTTAATGCTTGCCTTGCTTAAAGGTTCCAGCCTGATGATCAGCCGCAGATATTTGTTGATCTTGATTGCGCTATCACCAAACAATTCACGAACGTTAATAAGGCCGAGTCCTCTAACCTCAAGAAAGTCCTGTAGTGCAGCCGGACAAGTGCCATTAAGTATATCTGGCGCAACACGGGAGAATTGAGGGGCATCATCAGCCACCAGGCGATGTCCGCGGGTAATCAGTTCCAGCGCCAGTTCACTTTTACCTACACCACTTGGCCCTGTTAGCAACACGCCGATTGCATGAACTTCCAGATAAACACCATGCAGTGTTAAAACATCTGCAAATAAATGGCTCAGGTAATAATGTAATGAGTCAGTGAGTTTATTACTGGTCAAAGGGGAGCTAAAAAGCGGAACGTTGTGTTCATTACATTTTTTCTTCAGAAAGGTGGGTACGGCCTTGTTGTTAGAGACAATAATACAGGCTGGATCAGGCATAAATAACTGGCGAATGGCATCCTGTTTTGAAATGTTTCTCAGGCCTTCAAAATATTTTAGTTCTGTACCACCAAGAACCTGGATCTGGTGTGGGTGGATTAGATTAAGATAACCAACCAAAGATTTGCTTTCTGTTGTCTTTCTTTTGGAAGAGACCTTCTTTTTCTTCGTGCCCTTGACTGTTGTTTGGTTATCTTTTGATTCCTCGGGGAGGATAGTATTTGCGCCGCCTTGCTGCCCGGCTATCCATTGCATTCCAAATTTGTCAGAGTGACTGTCAAAGAGTTCTTTTACCGTAATTTGACTGGTCATGTCTGGCATAAAGGTTAGCCTATGAGTATTTTATGTATTCCGTCGGCTGTTGTTGCCGATCTTAGTTGGTCAAGTATCTCAGTGTTACTAAACATTTCGGCCAGGTGAGCCAGGGTTTGTAAATGCTCATCGGTTGAATCTTCCGGCACAAGCAGTGCAAAGAAAAGATCGACAGGAGCCTGATCCACAGCATCATAATCAATACCGTGCTGTAACTGGATAAAGGCGGCGATGGTTTTTTTGCCTCCTTTAAGCCTGCCATGTGGTATTGCGACACCATGACCAAGGTCCGTAATTCCCTTTTTCTCTCTGGCAAGCAGACAATCAAAAACTTCGGTAAAATTAAGTGAAGTATCAGTGTCAGTGATAAGTTTTGATAATTCCTCCAGTGTCGTTTTTTTGCTTAATAAGGCTTTAGCACAAAGGACACTTTCAGAAGAGAGTATTTCTGATATTTGCATAATGGTTTAGGTTGTTTTTGTGTCTGAATATCAGTTTGAACTACCCTAAACTGTTTCCTTATTTTTATGGCCTTCGCCACGGTGGTGATCTTTTAGTTTTTCCTTGTGTTTCTTGATTTGACGATCAAGCTTATCTGTCAGACTGTCGATAGACGCATACATATTTTCATCCTCTGATTCTGCGTAAATATTCCCCCGGCTAACATGAATGGTCGCTTCTGCCTTTTGCCTTTCTTTTTCTACTTCGAGTATGACGTGGATGTTTGTCATGTTGTCGAAATGCCTTTCAAGACGCTCAAATTTTTCTTCCACATAGGCCCGTAAAGCGGACGTTATATCTACATGATGACCAGTGATGTTAATTTGCATTTTTAACTCCTGCAGTTTGTAGTAATCGTTATTATAGTAATTTCGAACAACTGATATCAGGCAAGCCGTTTTCTTTCATTAGAAGGTGGAATTGCCATTGCCTCTCTATATTTAGCCACCGTTCTACGGGCAACTTTTATCCCTTGTTCCGATAATAGTGATGAAATTTTGCTATCACTTAACGGTTTTTGGGGTGCTTCGGCGCCAATTAATTTTTTGATGAGCGCACGAATTGCTGTTGATGATGCTTCTCCACCGTGGTTCGTACTCAGGTGGCTCGAGAAAAAATATTTGAGCTCGAATATACCTCGTGATGTATGCATATATTTACGTGTTGTAACCCTTGAAATTGTTGATTCATGCATGCCCAGCGCATCAGCCACATCATGTAAAACCATAGGTTTCATGGCCTCCTCCCCGTATTCAAGAAAGGCGCGTTGTCGTTCAACGATACATGTAGCCACACGTAATAAGGTTTCGCTCCTGCTTTGCAGGCTCTTGATGAACCACCTGGCTTCTTGTAAGTGAGCTTTCAGAGACACATTTTCTTCACTATTGTCAGCTCTGCGTATCATACCAGCATAACTGGAATTTACTCTTAATTGAGGCATCAATTCCGGATTGAGTACAACTCTCCAGCGCCCCTTAACCTTTTTCACATAAACATCGGGGGTAATGTATTCTGAGCGGGCTTCATGTATTTGCCCCCCCGGGCGCGGATTCATCGACTGGATTAAGACGATAACTTTCTGTAGTTCTTCCTGATCCAGTTTGAGTCGCCTCATGAGTTGCTTGAAATCTCTGCTGGCAAGTAAATCCAGATGCTTTGATACAAGCTCGATTGCCAGGGCCAGTGAAGGGGCGTCTTTGTCGCATTGGCGAAGTTGTAGCATCAGGCACTCCTGCAAGTTTCTGGCGCCAACCCCGGTGGGTTCCATTGCCTGGATCATGTGCAAAACAGCCTCAATTTCATCTAGACCAATGTCCGTTTCATCATCCTTCGCTTCTTCACTCCCCGTCTCTTTGCTCTTTGTCTCTTCATCACCTGTTTCTTCAACTAAAGAAAAATGAATTTCATCAAGGTCGCAGTTTAAATAACCATCATCATCCAGAGCATCGATAATTGTGATGGCGATTACTCTATCTGTATCACTGATTGGCGAGAGGTTTAATTGCCAAAGTAAATGTTCCCCTAGTGTTTCGTCAGCACTATTTTGATTTTCGAAATTAAATGACGAACCTTCATAGCGATGGGAAATATTTATACTGCTTTCGTACGCACTACTTTCGTAGGTATCTTCCCAGGCACTATCAACGGCCAGTTCATCAGGAATATTTTCCGGTTCAGCCAGGGGTGTCATGTCCTGTGGTTCATCCAGAACATTTCCTGCTACCAGGGCATTTTCTCCCAGTTTATCGTCATCAGCAGGGTCTTCAGGGGCATCCTCAACTGACTCCAGCATCATGTTAGATTCAAGCGCTTCCTGAATCTCGATTTGTAATTCCATGCTTGACAGTTGCAATAGGCGAATCGCCTGTTGCAACTGGGGTGTCATGGTTAGGCTCTGGCTAATCTTTAGTTGAAGGGAGGGTTTCATACCCTGAGTTTAACCTAAAATATTGCTTTAAAGCTAAATTGGAACAATATTTGCATCAATAGTAAATGGTGGGGCTATAAACTAAAATCATCACCCAGGTAAACTTTTCTGACTTGCTCATTTTCGAGTATTTCATCCGCAGTGCCTTCAGCAATAATACGCCCATCATTAACGATGTAGGCACGATCACAACTGGCTAATGTCTCGCGCACATTGTGGTCGGTGATGAGGATGCCGATACCATGCTGGCTCAGGTAGCGGGTGATTCTTTGTATATCATTGACCGAGATAGGGTCGATACCGGCAAAGGGTTCGTCAAGCAACAAGAAGCGGGGCTCTGTGGCCAGCGATCTAGCAATTTCCACGCGCCTGCGCTCACCACCGGACAGACTCATGCCGATATGGTCACGGAGATGTGTGATATGAAATTCTCGCAGCAGGTTTTCAAGTCGTTGTTTTGCCTTATTTTCACTCAGGTTCGGTCTTGTTTGCAGGATAGCCATGATATTTTCTTCAACAGTCAGCTTACGAAAGATTGATGCTTCCTGGGGAAGGTAGCCAAGTCCGAGATGAGATCTTTGATCCATGGGCAATCCACTTATCTCTTGGTTGTTGATATGGATAGTGCCATCATCAGAATGAATGAGGCCGACAATCATATGAAAGCTGGTCGTTTTTCCTGCGCCATTAGGTCCCAGCAAACCGACAATTTCACCACCATGAACAGTCAAGCTTACATCCTTAACGACCTGTCTGGAGTGGTAGGATTTACTGAGATGTCTAACTGACAGAACACTCATTTAAAACTATTCTTTCTTTTTCTTCTTTGGCTTTAGGATAATTTTGACACGCTCTCCACTTGAGCTTGAATCGACGGCACCGCCCTGCGCCTTGATGCTGCCTCTGGCCTTAACTCTGCTGTGTTCTGTGTCATATTCAATCCTGTTACCACTGAAACTTAAGCCTTCCTGTTTGAAAGAGGCCTTGTCGATAAGAATAACCAGGCTTTTAAGTTCGTAATACTCCATTCTTAATGCTTCAGCCTCATCATATATTTTACTGTCGTCAGGTAGCTGCCGGTATCGTGCCGGTTTTCCTTCCATGATCAGGATGTCCAGCTCATCGTCCTTAAAATAGACAGTCATGATATCGCCCGTCATACGAACACTGCCCTGTATCAAAACAACATTCCCTCGATATATTGTGACCCCTTTTTTGTTATCAAGATCAGCGGTGTCAGCCTCTATTTCTATGGGCTGATCCTTGTCTGTAGATAGGGCCCATGTTCCCTCTGTCGAGAACAGACCAAAAAGGCTGATGAACAGCAATAATACGCTGCGACTTATTGTGGAGTGTTCAGGGTAAAATCTTTGTGTATACATCGTGTAATAACTCTAGTCTGTTTTCACCAAGGTATGCATTCATACCGATTGCTTTTATCGTTGTCTTTTTAGTAAAGATCGTAGTTGGTTTATCTGTTTCCGCGTATTCCTGATCCATCAGCACGCGAACATCGCTGGTAATAATTTCTAATTCCCTATCACCTTCATTGTTTAGCTGGAGTAACCTTGTATTGCCGCTGAGCAGGATAACCTCATTATCTTCTGTAACCCAGCCTTTCTCCGCAGTAATTATTGTTGGCGGTTTACCTGGGCGAAATATTTCCAGTTTTGGGTTGATGAGTTCCGTAGTATTGTCATCTGGATAATGCGCCATATAATCTGCATAAAGTTTATTTTTTGGTGTGCCATCCTGATTCATGGTTAACGTAATCAGGTCATACATGTAAGTATCAGGATCGTGGCGTAGTACTGATATCTCAATAGATTCGGTATCAGTTAATCGGTTCAGTAACCAGGCACTGCCAAGTGCGAGCAAACTCAGGGCAATGACGATTTTCCAGCGTAGTGATGTCATGATTCAAACAGACATCTTGAAAAAAGGCAATTAATGGGACACCCATTAGTGTTTGCCATGACATGATTAGCAGTACATTCAGTCATTAAGAAAATGTTGAATTTGTGAATCAAGCGTTCCTCTTGCATGCATGATTAATTCACAAACTTCCCTGGCTGCGCCACGGCCACCATTTTCTTTGGTTGTCCAGTGCGCGTGTTCAACGACCAGGGCATGTGCATCGGCAACCGCAATGGCAAGGCCGACACGACGCATGGCTGGTAAATCAATCAGGTCATCACCTACATAGGCCGTCGCTTTTGCATCGATGCTAAGTTTGTCGAGTAAGTCTTCGAGTGCCTTGCCTTTGTCATTTTGGCCCTGGTAGACATATTCAATCCCAAGCGCTGTCATGCGTTCTGAAACAATGCCTGAAGAGCGCCCGGAAATAACAGCGACATGGCACCCGCTCTCGCGCAGCATGACAAGACCCAGACCATCGCGAGAGTGAAAAACCTTATATTCATTGCCGCTTTCGCCCAGTATGAGCCCGCCGTCAGTCAGTACACCATCAACGTCAAAGATGACCAGTTCTATTTGTTCAGCCTTGCTCAGGATCTCTTTATCTAAAGTTTCAACCATATTCAGACGACTCTCGCTCTCAATAAGTCATGCATGTTTAACAGGCCAATTAGCTTGTTTTCGGCATTGACTACAGGCAGTGCGTTTATGCGACTGTCTTCCATGATGGCCAGTGCTTCCGCAGCCAGGCAATCCTTGTTGATGGACTTACAATTGCGTGTCATCACCTTGCCTACTACTGTCTTGTGGACATCAATATTGTTATCAAGTGCCCGCCTGAGATCACCATCAGTAAAGATACCGAGCACACAGTTTTCCTCGTCGATAATGGCAGATGAACCAAGCCCCATCTGGGTCATGATTAGCAGAGTCTCGCTGAGCAGGGTATCTTCCAGGACTGCGGGTAATTCCTCGCCACGATGCATGATGTCACCTACATGCAATAACAGGCGTCTGCCCAGCATGCCCCCCGGGTGTGCAATGGCAAAATCTTCTGCCCCGAATCCGCGAGCCTCAAGTAGTGCAATTGCCAGGGCATCACCCATGGCTAGGGCGGCCGTTGTACTGGCGGTAGGTGTTAAACCGAGAGGACAGGCTTCTTTTTCTACGCCCACATGAATATTGACGGAAGCTGTTTTTGCTAGCATGGAATCCGTGTTGCCCGTCAGTGTTATCAGAGGTACACCAAGGCGTTTAATGACCGGTAACAAGGTGATTATTTCATCCGTTTCACCGGAGTTTGAGAGCGCCAGTACAACGTCATCATCTTTGATCATACCGAGATCCCCATGACTAGCTTCTCCGGGATGAACAAAAAATGCTGGTGATCCTGTGCTGGAAAGAGTTGCTGCGATTTTATTCCCAATATGTCCAGATTTACCCATGCCGAGTACAACCACCCTGCCCTTGCAGTCGAGGATATAAAAGCACGCCCGAACAAAATTTTCATCAATGCTTTCAAGCAGGTTTTTCAGTGCCTCGGTTTCGGTGCTAATTACGGCACGCCCGAGCGTCAGTAATTTTTCCTCTTCCTGTTTTGTGCGTTTTTTCGTCATTGTTCCATTCTAACCGTTAAACAGCCAACATTGGTAAGCGATGAAGCAGAGAAATAATATGGCCCCTTCAGCCCGATCAAATTTACCTGCGCCGCGGATAAAAACCATCCATCCCATAAGCAGGGTCAGTCCAATCATGATGGGGAAATCGCGGTGCAAGACGACACTGTCAAAATCTGTGGCGTGGATCATGCCTGGAATGCCGATGACTGCGAGCATATTAAACATATTTGATCCAATCACATTGCCAATCGCGATATCAGCCTCATTCTTTTTAACGGCAGTGATGGATGCAGCTAGCTCGGGCAAGCTGGTGCCAATCGCAATAATTGTCAGACCAATCACCAAATCACTCAGGCCAAAATGTTTGGCAACAATGATGGCGCACTCCACCAGTAAATATGCACCACCCAATAACAGACCTAGACCCAGGAAAAACAAGAATATGGATCTCCTGATATTTGATTTCTCTGGTGATTTATCTGGCAGTTCACTTTCGAATTCACTCAGCAGTGGATCTGTTGGTGCAGATTTTTTCGAAAGAACGATAACAGAGAGTATTGCAGCTACGACCCCGACCAACAGGAACACGGCATCGAGATGACTCAGGTTTTGATCCCACATTAAACCAAACGCTAACAGTATGGCCAATACCATGACAAAGAATTCACGCTTTAGCGTTTGTGAGGCGATGGTGACGGGCATGAGCATGACGGTAAGGCCCAGCACCAAACCGATATTGGCGATGTTAGAGCCAATGGCGTTACCGATCGCGATCTCTGTTTTACCTTCCAATGCTGCCACGATCCCGACCAGAATCTCAGGCGCTGATGTGGCCATGCCGACGATGGTCAGGCCAATCAACAAGGGAGGCATGCCAAGATAGCGAGCAATGTGTGCTGCGCCATCAACAAAGCGATCGGCACCGTACACCAAAAGCGACAAACCGGCTAATATTCCCAAATAATTTAGTATCATCTATAAAAACTTGTTTTCGTTATTGAAATCAGGTGATGATGCCAGAAATATGAGAGAACTTCGATAAACAGTCACGAGTACTCCGTCCAGTTGATATTGCCGGATTCAATTAACTTGTCAGTGTTCATGGCAAGGCGTGCCTTGCCGACAATGGTGCTTCCTTGTCAAGAGGTTCAACGTAGCCCATGGGCATTGACAAGCTAACCCACAGGACATCGCCGTGGTATCCCGCAGCCGCGTTGCAGCACTTGGGAAGGGAACAACCATTCCCGGCGCACTCCGCCTTGTTGCAAAATACCACGGCAACGCTGAACTCGGCAATATCAACTGGACGGAATACTAGACAATGCTAATACTTCGGTCATGACAGAACGCCTTCAACAACTCAATCAATGGTTAAGTGAAATCATCGGGTCAGAAGATTACCAATTGCAACCAGCTTCTGGTGATGCCAGCTTTCGGCGTTATTTCAGGCTGACGCACAATGGCGAGTCAAGTATCGTTATGGACGCCCCGCCAGCGCAGGAAGATTGCAGCCCATTTATTGACGTTGCCGAGCGTTTACTTGCTGTCAACATCAATGTACCCACAATCATTGAGAAGGATTTGAAGCAAGGGTTCTTACTATTGAGTGATTTGGGTGATGAACAATATCTGGATCACCTGACAGAAGAAAGCGCAGATGAATTATATCAAGATGCTATACAGGCACTTTTTTATATGCAGCAGCGGGCAGACACAAATAATTTACCTCCCTATGATGAAAATTTGCTTTTGCAGGAGATGGGACTGTTTAGACATTGGTTGTTAGAGAAACATATTGGCCTGGATTTATCAGAAGAGATGCAGACAATGCTGGATGAGGTATTTAAATTACTACTTGATGAGGCCCTGGCTCAGCCAAAGGTTTTTGTGCATCGAGACTATCACTCGCGCAATTTAATGATTAATAGATCTGGTTTTGGCTCTGGTAATCCCGGGGTGCTGGATTTTCAGGATGCCGTTTGCGGGCCGTTTACATATGATTTGGTATCATTGTTGAAAGATTGTTATATCAAATGGCCAGAACAACAAATCAGGGGTTGGGCACATAACTTTTTTGAACAGATCGCAGAAAACTATCCAGAGATCGATGAAGGAAAATTTATGCGATGGTTTGATTTGATGGGCGTACAAAGACATCTTAAAGCTAGCGGTATCTTCGCCCGCCTGTGTCATCGTGATGGTAAAGTAAGTTATCTGGCAGATATCCCCAGAACGCTTTCCTACATCGTCGATCTCAATGGTGAATATCCCGAACTACAGGGTCTTATCGAGTTGATCCAGGGGTTTTCTATCGCCGAGGCAAATAAGTTATGCACGCCATGATCCTTGCAGCAGGGCGCGGAGAACGTATGCGACCACTTACTGACAAAATTCCAAAAGCAATGCTGGAGGTCAACGGACAACCTCTGATTCAATATCATGTAGAAAATCTTGTGCAGTCCGGGATTGTTGATATTGTTATTAATCATGCAGTGTTTGGTGATCAAATTGAGGATCATCTAGGTGACGGTCACATCTATAGTGCCCGAATTGTTTATTCAGCCGAGGGAGATGAGCCCATGGACACAGCGGGGGGCATTGTTAAGGCCTTACCGTTATTAGGGGATGAACCTTTTGTGACTGTGAATGCAGATCTGTGGACGGACTTTTCTTTTCAGCAACTTTCTGATCTGTGCTGGGACAGATCAGATGCAGATCGATCAAATCGCCTGGCACACATTATCCTGGTTGACAATCCCGCCCACAATCTACAAGGAGATTTCTCATTAAGCGGAGACAGGGTACTTAATGAAGGCGCAACCATGCTGACATTTAGCGGGATCAGTATTTTCAGGACTGAATTTTTCGAAGACTGTTCCTCCGGCAATGCACCTTTGACACCAATGATCCAACAAGCGGCTGCACAAGGGCGAGTGACCGGAAGCCATTATCAAGGGGAATGGCGGGATATTGGTACACCAGAACAACTGCAGGCATTACGCCAAAGCTTTGAATATAAGTAAGTATTTGCTCTGATACCCAAACCACTTGGAAATGCAGGTTTCAGCAAGAGGAGAAACAACCAAATTCAAGGCATAAAGCCGAAGAACTAGTCACTCTAGTTCAAGGTTTTAAAACGATGAAGATGGATGCTTTTCGTCTTGCCCTGCGGGAGCTCAGCTAGAAAGCCAGTGCTGCGTTACAACGCTTATGAAGGACCAGTCATTCACTGCGAGTTGCGCCTTGCTCTGACTTTCTAGCTGAACTCTGAAGCCTGCATTTCCAAGTAGTTTGGGTATATACAAACCAGGTATCTTTCTATTATTTAACCCCGGTCACCCTAAAACTATTACCAGCAATCTGTAACTTCCTCTGACATTCGAACCTGAAACAATCTGTTTCTCCTTGTTTTATTGCGGCGCAACAAAAGCTATGATAGGCTGCGCGCCTTGATGCATTGCACAAATCTATATATAGCAGTTCAAGATTTTAATAACACAATATATAGAGGAATTATCAAATAACACGTATAGTGCGCCCACGCAGGCTAGGTCATATACTACAAAATGAGGAAATGTCAGACGAATGTTTGATCTACAAAAGGGTTTGCCGTTCGAGGTTCTGACGTTAGCTCAAAGATTTTTTTCGACAACTATTGGTCTGGCACTGGTCATTGTCCCCCTTTCTTCCAGCATCGCAAATGAACTCCAATACTCGACAGTAGTAGAACCGGGCACGTCGAAAATGGAGTTGTTTAGTCATGAATCACTTCGGATCCTCTATCATGGGACAAATAACGTCGCCCAGGCCATCGCACAAAAAGAACGTGCCCTGGTGGAGCAGTTTGCTAAAGAGAATCAACTAACAACTGAGTGGTATGGCGTCGAAGATGAATGGCAACTTATGTCTGCACTTATCAGTGGCCATGGAGATATTGTTATTGGTCAAGGCGAGTCGCTGGCAGCGGGCATGCCTGATCAAATCAAGTTTACATATTCCTGGGGAGTAACACGCCAACAGCTTGTCGTACGTACTGACACGACTCAGATTGAGCGCCTGGACGATTTGTTCGTTCGACAGATCGCACTAAAAAAATCATCACCATCCTGGCCAATATTGGAAAAATATTTACCAGAGAATTCGGCGATGGATCTGGTCGCAATTCCGGAATCAATTGAACGGGATGAAATCATGATGCGTGTTGCATCTGGTGAATATGATGTGGCTGTTGTCGAGAGTGGTTACCTGGACGAGTATCTGCCACAACATCCCGAGCTTAGTGTTGCATTTGATTTTTCAAAAGCTGAATCGCATGCGTGGGCAGTACGGACAGATGCAGAGATTTTACAAAATCGTCTGAATGAATTTTTAAATAAAACCCATTTGTCTATGATTGTTACAGATGTCCGATTGGAAGATTTGCCAAGGATGCAGGAGCGGAAGGTGCTGAGGGTGATTACCTATCAAAGTCCGGGTAATTATTTTTTTAATAACGGCAAGATGCACGGTTTTGAATATAGCTTCATCAAGGAATTTGCCAAATCAAAAAGAATGAATGTCGATGTTGTGCTTGCCAGTTCTCATGAAGAGATGCGTGAATTATTACTTAGTGGTGACGGCGATATCATTGCAGCGTCATTACCTGAAAACAGTTTGCATGATGAAAATATAAAGATGACGATTGCCTATGATTATTCTGCACCTGTCATCATTGGTCGCGACACAGAAAAAAGTCTTGTCGATATAAGAGATTTGGAGGGCAGGAGAATCGCACTTGCACCTGAAAGTCCTTATCGTGGCATTCTGGAAGGGATACAGCGGCGAGGTATTGATTTTGAGATAATTGGTACTGACGAAGGTGTGAATGTAGAAGAAACTTTGTACCGCGTTTCACATGCAATGAGTGATTTAACCATTTTGGGTGGTCATCAGGTCAAGGCGGAGCTGACTCGTCAATATGGACTAAAACCACTTTTCACATTAAGTGAACCCGTGGGGCAGTCATGGGCAGTCAGGGCGAGTGACCATAAACTTCTGGCTGCGGTGAATGATTATATTGAGCAAGAGTATCGTGGTGATACATACAATGTGCTCTATGGTAGATATCTGTCTCGTCCAAAAAACAGAAAGGCCGAGTCAAGATTGTTGACCCATGTGGATAAGCTCTCGCCTTATGATGAAATTGTTAAGAAAAGTGCTAAGCGGCACAGTTTTGACTGGCGCTTAATCGTCGCACAAATGTATCAGGAAAGTCAGTTTGATCCAGCTGCCGTTTCCTATGCAGGCGCTGAAGGCCTGATGCAATTAATGCCTGCAACGGCCAGGGATCTGGGTGTTGAAGATGTGAATGATCCAACACTTAATATTACCGCCGGGGTAAAGTACATGAGTATTCTGCGAGATCAGTTTGAGCAGGGATTGCCGCTCGAAGATAAAACGTGGTTTACGCTGGCTTCTTATAACGCAGGGTTTACGAGGGTAAAGAAAGCACGGCTATTAGCCGAAAAGATGGGCCTGGATAGTGATCGCTGGTTCGGGAATGTAGAAAAAGCCATGTTAAAATTATCCAAACCCTATACTCAAGATGGTGAGGTCAAGCGTTTATGCCGTTGTGGTCAGGCGGTGGTCTATGTTCAGGATATTCGATCCCTGTATAACAATTATGTGAGACTGACAGAAATCACACAACTTGCCAGAGCTGATATTGATTTAAAAGCCAGAGATATCTAGTACTCCGTCCAGTTAAAAATATCCATAAGGGGATTTTTTCCTAAAACTCCGCGTCCAGCGTCCAGATAACTGTTTATTCAAGTATGTAAGCTGTTGTTTTGACAGTAACTGGGTGGTGATTAGTAGGGATCCGCTACTGGCGTATGAAATATTCTGATTTAAATCCTATAATACGCGCCCATTTCAACTGGCTTGCCCTGATTAGACAGTGCATTAGTCATGGCAGTTAACAAAAGTAGATGATTTTTATGACCGAAGATGTCACCCAAATAAGTTTTGATGATCTGAATCTGAGTGCGCCCTTAATGAAGGCACTCAAGGATGTCGGTTATGAGAGCCCCTCGCCAATTCAGGCAAAAACCATTCCTTTGGTGATGGCTGGAAAAGATCTGGTCGGGCAGGCACAAACCGGAACCGGAAAAACAGCCGCGTTCGCATTACCTTTGCTTTCACGAATCAACCTAAAAAAGAAGTCACCACAGGTATTGGTATTAACCCCAACGAGAGAATTGGCGATTCAGGTCGCAGAAGCATTTCAAACTTATGCAAAACATATGAAGGGGTTTCATGTATTGCCTGTCTATGGTGGTCAGGATTACGGCACACAATTAAGACCCTTAAAGCGAGGGGTACATGTGGTGGTTGGTACGCCCGGGCGAGTGATGGATCACATGCGTCGTGGAACTTTGAAACTGGAAACCCTGGATTGTCTGGTACTTGATGAAGCCGATGAAATGTTACGTATGGGCTTTATAGACGATGTTGAATGGATACTTGAGCAGATACCAGAAAAAAGGCAAATCGTATTGTTCTCAGCAACCATGCCAACACAGATACGCAAAATTGCGAAAAAATATCTACAGGACTCAGAGCAAGTTACCATCAAAAATAAAACTGCCACTGTTGAAACAACTCATCAACGTTACTGGATGGTTAGCGGCGCACACAAGCTGGATGCCCTGACAAGAATTCTGGAGGCTGAAAATCATGATGCTGTCCTTATCTTTGTTCGCACTCGAATCTCTACGGTTGAGTTGGCGGAAAAATTACAGGCACGTGGTTATGCTGCTGTTCCCCTGAATGGCGATCTACAACAAAAGCAACGTGAACGCACCCTCACACAATTGAAATCCGGCAAGCTGGATATCCTGGTTGCCACCGATGTGGCTGCCCGTGGCCTGGATGTTGATCGAATCAGCCACGTGATTAATTACGATATTCCAAATGAAACTGAAGCCTATATACACAGAATAGGGCGCACAGGCCGAGCAGGAAGAACAGGTGAGGCGATTCTATTTGTTACACCCAGGGAAAAACACTGGTTACATAGAATAGAAAGGGCAACCAGACAAAAAATAGAAATGATGGAATTACCTTCAACAGAAATGATCAACGATAAACGTGTTGCCCGTTTCAAACAGAATATCAGCGACACCCTTGCCAGGGAAGGATTGGGATTTTATCAAAACCTCATTGAAGAATATCAGCAGGAACATAATGTCCCAGCAACAGAAATTGCCGCAGCATTAGCGAAACTGGTTCAGGGGAAAGAACCCTTGCTTTTAAAGCCCTTACCCGCGGGCAGAAAAGATAAAAAGGGTCGTGGAGCGCAGGCGAGAATTGATTCAAGAGGAAGGAACGAATCAAGAGGCAGAGAGGAGACAAGAGAAAGTAGAAGAGCGCCAAAAAACAAAGCGCAAAAAAGAAAACATGGATCAGGCCCTGAATCAGGAATGGAAACCTATCGCATTGAAGTGGGGCATGATCATGAGGTACAACCGGGGAATATTGTCGGCGCAATTACAAACGAAGCCGGATTAGACAGCAGAAATATTGGACGAATCGATATTTATGATAACTACAGTCTTGTTGATCTTCCCGAAGGGATGCCAAAAGAAGTCTATCGGGACCTCAGAAAAACCTGGGTCGCAGGCCAGAAATTAAACATATCAAAAGTGCATAAAGAGGGGAGTAAGAAGCCCCCCCAGCGAAAAAGCAAACCCAAAAAAGCCCGCAAAAAGACAAGGCCAAAGATAAAGTCAAAAAGAAAGTAAGCATATTATTTGTAATGTGTTGGATCGGGCATCCCCGCGTTCTCAAAACCTTCTTTTCTAAATCGGCAGGAATCACAAACGCCGCATGCACTGCCATTTTTATCTACCTGATAACAGGAGATCGTTAGCGCATAATCAACGTTCAGTCTGTTGCCCTGCTGAATAATCTCTGCCTTGCTGAGATCGATCAGTGGTGTGTGTATGGTGAGTATTTTTCCTTCAACGCCAGATTTTGTTGCCAGGTTTGCCATGCGTTCAAAGGCCTGAATATATTCTGGACGGCAATCCGGATAGCCGGAATAATCGACGGCATTGACACCGATAAAAATATTGTTGATGTCCATGACTTCAGCCCAGGCAAGGGCATAAGAAAGAAAAATGGTATTTCTTGCCGGGACATAAGTAATGGGGATGCCAACCGTTGGTGATTCAGGGACGTTGATATTGTTATCGGTTAATGCAGAGCCACCAATCTGTGTCAGGTCCAGATCAATAGTTTTATGTTCAAGCACAGCAAAGGCCTTCGCAATCTTCGCTGCTGCGTTTAATTCTGTGGCATGCCTCTGACCATAATTAAAACTCAAGGCATAACACTGATAACCTTGATCCAATGCGATAGCTAATATCGTGGCAGAGTCGAGTCCACCGGAAAGAAGAATTAATGCCTTCACTACAAGCAGTCTCCATGTTTTAGTGAAGTATGATCATTATTTTGATTTAAGATCATCGAATTATTCTTCCTGCCTTACTTTCGTGAGAATTATTTTAGGAGGTATCATTTCCCGGGGACGTCGCCCCACAGGTATTTGTGTAACTGTATCTGTAATCTTACTGGCAGTTGATCATTAAGGATCCAGTCAGCCAATTGCGAGGCTTGTATTTCACCATAACTCCCCGAGAAAAGTACTTCACATCGATCGTTTAGCTGATATTCATTTAATTTATCTTTTGACCATTCATAGTCTTCACGATCACAGATCACAAATTTGACCTGATCATTTGCTGTCAGGTATTGAATGTTGTCATATAAATTCTTATCAACTTCTCCCGAGGCAGGCGTTTTCAGATCGACAATTCTGGCAATTCGATTATCGATATCCTGAATGTCCAGTGCACCACTGGTTTCCAGTGAGACATCATAATTTTGATCACAAAGCATGGTTAATAAAGGTCTGCAGTTTTTTTGTGCCAGGGGTTCTCCACCGGTAACGGTGACATGTTTAACTTTATAAGCCGAGATCTTCTCCAGTATTTCAGCAAGAGTCATCTGCTCACCTTCGTGGAAGGCATACTCGGTATCACAATAAACGCAGCGCAGCGGGCAGCCAGTTAAGCGTATAAAGATAGTAGGCAATCCTGCTCTACTGGTTTCTCCCTGAATCGAGAAAAATATTTCGTTAATCTTCAGGGTTAGATCCAGGGGTAGATCCGTATTATTTTGAGATGGGGCCATTTTGAAGGGTCAATTCAGTCGGACTCTACTCTACGTCAGAGACCAGACAATTAATTTTAGAACTATCGGTGCTTTTTATCTATAAAGGCTTTAATTTTTATGAATCATTAATATGCTTTAAACGATCATCTGCAAGACGTGATGCGGTGGTCCCTGGAAAACGTTGCCTGACATCGGTGTACCAGAGTTTGGCTTCCTCTGCCTTGCCCAGCTCCTGATAGCTGTAACCAATTTTTAGCAAACCATGTGGGACTTTCTGGCTTTCCGGATAGTTGGACACCAGATTGTTGTATTCTCTAATTGCATCTTCATATTGACGTTTCACATACAAAGCTTCGGCCATCCAGTACTGGGCATTATCTGAATATTGATTATCCGGATGCGCGCCAACAAATTTTGCAAAGGCTTTGATGGCCTGATCGTATTGAGATTGTTTTAGAAGTTTAAATGCCCGCTGATATTCTGCCTGTATCTGCACCGGATCTATTTCTACGCCCATGTTTAATTCTGTAGCGGCTGTGGCTGCATCTTCTGTTGCCGTTACTGCTTGTTGTCTAGAAGCAGGCCCTTGTGGGCTCTGTGTTTTAATTTGTTCCAGTGTCAATGCTGTGGTTTCTGCCTGATCACCATGTAGATTATCGGGTGGATTGACTGTTTCTATTGTGCCTAATGTTTCCAGTGGTGGATTATTTTTTGTTGAACTCCCGGAATTTTCAATTGACTGAAGTCGACGATCAACGTCCGTGTATAAATCACGCTGTCTTTTTTTCATTTGATCGAGCATGTGATTGTTTACTTCAATTTCACCACGAAGCTGTGCAATTTCCTTTTGCAGAAGTTCTATCTGTTGCAACATGTCCAACAGGGCATTGCTCTGTAACAAACGCTCTATATTTGCCAGGCGTTGTTCTAACTGTGGCGAAGTAGGTGTTGTAACCGGAGCTCCCTTGTTTGCGGCAAATACCGCAGGAGAAAATAAAACACCCGAAACTAGAAATGAACCTAATAATTTTTTAAACAGCAAAACAAATTCCTCAGTAAATAATCTCAACGCGCCTGTTCTGACTCCATGAATATTCATCATGATTATCTACGGCCGGTCTTTCTTCACCATAACTGACCATACGTATTTGATCAGGGGACGCACCCAACAGGGTCATTTGGCGTTTCACTGTTTGGGCACGCCTCTCACCCAGGGCCAGATTGTATTCACGAGATCCACGTTCATCCGCATGACCTTCCAGTGTCATGATAGTGTTTGGGTTTGCGAGCAGATAAGCAGCATGTGCCTCAACCGCTGCACGGTATTCTAACTGGATATCACTGCTGTCATATTCGAAATAGATAATTCTGACTGAGAGTGGCCCTTGTGGATCATCCAGTGAGCTGATGCCTGAGCGCTCATCGTCTTCAGTGCCGTAAGTCTGTGCTTCGGAAGTATCATCTGTGGCATCGCTTAGATTTGTCCCTTGATCTTCAACAGCAACAGCATCGTCCGCCTTCTCTGGTGTGGACTCACAGGCGAAGAGAAACGCTGCAAATATCAAAACTATCATGGATTTTGTGTTCATCTTTTTCTCCTATTAGTAGAAGCCGAGTTTATAAGTAGAATAACATAATCTGGTAATTATCCTGATAAGCAGCTTGATAATTACCGTCTTGGTAAAAAGGGGCCCCACGCGGGTTCTCGGACCTCGCCATCTTGCAGGGCAAGGCGTTGGTGAACTTCTCCATCTACTGAAACAGCGGCAAGGGCCGTGCCGCGGGCACCTGTTGTGGTGTAGATAATCATATGGTCATTGGGGGCAAAACTGGGGGACTCGTCCAGTCGTGTCCTTGTCAGAATGTCAGAATGGCCGTTGCGTAAATCAAGAATGGCAATTCGATAAATCCCCTTTTGGCCCGTTACCATGATCATAAAATGTCCATCGGACGAGTAACGAGGTCTGGCATGATAAGGCCCGTTAAATGTAAGTCTTTTTGGTTTGCCGCCACCGCGTACGGCAACTTCATAAATTTGGGGGCTACCACCGCGATCCGAGGTGAAGGCCAGTTTTTTGCCGTCCCTGGACCAGTTAGGTTCGGTATCAATCGCCGGATTATTTGTAATACGCCGTAAGGTTCTTGACCCAAGATGCATGATGTAAATTTCGGTATTACCATCTTTGGACAAAGTCATCGCCAGGCTTGAACCATCAGGAGACCAGGCGGGTGCGCTGTTGATTCCCCGGTTTGCCGCGATTTTATCGCGCTTTCCGGTCTTTATATCCTGTACAAAGATGGCAGAATTTTTGCTTTCGAAGGAAACGTAAGCCAGGCGCTTACCATCGGGCGACCAGCTGGGCGACATTAAGGGTTCAGGTGACTCAAGCAAGATCTGGGGATT
>JACZSJ010000098.1 GCA_022574295.1 Pseudomonadota bacterium | reverse complement strand
CTTTGTATCTTTCACCGCAGGAAAAACCATCCAGACCGCCGGCAAGGCTGTCCGAGTTAATTGGCAACAGCATTATCTATGAAGATGATTATTTAATCGCCATCAACAAGCCCTCAAACATCGCGGTTCATAGTGGCAGTGGGGTGCAATATGGTGTGATTGAGATCCTGCGGTCACAACGAGCTGAAACAGACTTTCTTGAATTAATTCACCGCCTGGACAGGGCAACATCAGGATGTTTACTTATTGCAAAAGACCACAAAACTCTGAGAGGCATGCATGACAGCTTAAAAAGTGGCCACATCAAAAAAAACTATCTTGCGCTTTTGAAGGGACAATTGACGGACACCACGCGGACTGTTGATGTACCACTGAATAAGGTGAGGTCAGAATCGGGTGATCGAATGGTCAGGGTCGACAACGGGGGTAAACAGGCATTAACACATTTCCATCATCATCAACATTTTCGTGTTGCCTCGCTTTCTCGTGTTGAATTAGTGACTGGGAGAACGCACCAGATCAGGGTACATGCCGCCTATATTGATCACCCATTAGCCGGGGATGAGAAATATGGTGATTGGGAATTTAATCGTGCGATGAAAAAAGCAGGACTCAAAAGGTTGTTTCTGCATGCTGAAACATTGTCTTTTGAAATGCCCAATACAGGAAGACAGGGCGCAGGCAGACAAATTGAACTAAAGGCGCCGCTGCCAGCCGAACTGGATCAATTCCTGAAAAAATTGGTGTGACTTGTCTGTCATTGCCTGGATGAATAGATAAACCGGTTGCCAGAAAATACCAGGTAGGTTGGGCATGTACATGACATCACTGAAATATCAGAGTTTTTATAGCTATAATCAGCATATGTATTTACATTATTAAATCTACAGAGGCTTAAGCATATAATGAGCGAACAACAATCCAGTCATCAGCAGGCGGAATTTGAGCAAACACTGGTGAATAAAATAGCATCGGAAGCCATCGCTGAACAACGAAGGGCAAGGCGATGGAGTATATTTTTCAAACTGTTTATGGTTGGCTATGTTTCAATTTTTACAGTTTTTTATCTCGTCAGCGGTGAGGATGGCCCCTCATTGGGCGGCAAAAAACATACTGCTTTGATTGATATATCCGGGGTAATTTCGGCTGACTCACAGGCGAGTGCAGATTACATCATCAGCGGTTTGCGCGCTGCCTTTGAAGATAAAAATACGGCAGGAATTATTTTAAGAATCAATAGCCCTGGCGGAAGCCCGGTACAGGCCGGCTACGTGAATGACGAAATTTACAGATTACGTGAGGAATATCCTGATATTCCTTTTTTTTCGGTGATTACTGATATATGTGCCTCAGGCGGGTATTACATCGCTACTGCAGCAGATAAAATTTATGCAGATAAGGCCAGTGTTGTCGGCTCGATCGGTGTCATCATGTCGGGTTTTGGGTTTGTCGATTCTATTGAGAAGCTAGGTATCGAACGCCGATTGTTACATGCAGGTGAGAATAAAGGATTTCTCGATCCTTTCTCTCCCTTGAAGGCAGAGGAAGTCGAGCATGTTGAAACATTGTTGACTGATATACATCAGCAGTTTGTTGATGTGGTCAGGAAAGGTCGTGGTGACCGGCTTGCTAATGACGAAAAGATTTTTTCCGGTTTAATCTGGACGGGAGAGCAGTCAGTAGCGTTAGGGCTTGTGGATGCGCTGGGCAGTGCAGGTTATGTTGCGAGAGAAGTGATTGGTGTTGAAGAGATTGTTGATTTTACCAGACGGGAAACTTTTCTGGATCAGTTTGCCAAGAAGATTGGTATGACATTTGCCCGTGCGATCGGTGCAACGCTGACAGGATTTGAGATTAGGTAATTAAAAAACTGGCCTTACTAAGAGGTCAATCAGGAATCAGGGGGAACTCCTGATGTTCGTTCCTTAACATCTCTGACAAACGGATGAGAGGCAAGCCAATCAGACTTGTGGGATCTTCTCCCTCAAAGCGTTGGACCAGGGAGATACCGGTGCCTTCAGATTTGAAGCTACCCGCACAATCATAAGGTGTTTCCTTAAGAAGATACCGTTCTATTTCGTCCTCTGTCAGATCACGAAAATGGACGGTGTAACTGACACAGTCTTTTTGTACCTTGTTGCTTGTCGTGTTGATAACACAGAGGCCAGTAAGAAAGATAATAGATTTGTGGCTGATTTTAGCTAACTGGATCCTGGCATTATTGTGGTTGCCGGGTTTAGTCAGAATTTCATTATTTGCTACAGCGACTTGATCCGAGCCAATGATCAGTGACTTTGGATGCGCTGGGGCAATTACCCTGGCCTTGGCCTCTGCCAACCTCAGCACGAGTTGTGTTGGCGTTTCGCCTTCAATCTGTGATTCATCAATATCAGGTGACTCACATTCGAAGGGAATTTCGAGTCTTTGCAACAGCTCATGGCGGTAGGGTGAGGATGATGCGAGGATGAGATTAATGATATTTTCCTTTAGCTATGTTCCGGTGATACTTAGGATTGTATGTTAGGGGCCTGATTACAGCCGATAATTGCCTGTCAAGTCAATGGCTTAGTTAGAAAAAATTGTAAAATTTTGACAGTGATACTTTGACTGGATACACTCTGCCGCCTGATGCCATCTGAGCTGCCGGAAACGATCGATCCAATGCGCCTTGCGAAGACTGGTAAAGAGCTTTCAGGGAGCTATGATCTACATCAATTATTGCGTGTCAATGCGTTATTGGGAGCCGATCCAGACGGGCAAGTATCATTCAGACTGAAATTTTTCAGGGATGATGAAAGTCGTCTTTTTTGCATTATCGGAAGGCTTGAAGCGATGCTGCCGCTGGTTTGTCAACGTTGTTTGCAACCAATGCAGCACCAGCTAGGTGGAATTGTTAATATGGCTATTGTCAGTGATGAGGCAGAAGCAGAGTCGTTACCTGCTCAGTTTGAGCCATATATAGAGTCGGGGCTACCTGTGAAATTGCAGGACTTCGTTGAAGATGAGTTATTGTTGGCCATGCCTTTGGTCTCGCTACACGAAGAGAAGGCGTGCCCGGCGGCCGATAATCCAACAGAAAATAAATCTGGGCGGGAACGAATTGCAAAAGTAAATCCTTTTGCTGAGTTAAAGAATTTAAAATTACGTAAATAGTTAGGAGAGAATCAGCAATGGCTGTTCAAAAAAGCAAAAAATCTACCTCACGTCGTGGTATGAGACGTTCGCATGATGCATTAACTGCAACGACACTGTCTATTGAGCCAAATACGGGTGAAATACACAGGCGTCATCATGTGAGTGCCGACGGTTATTACCGAGGCAATAAGGTAGTAGAAAGCAAAGACGATTTAGATCTGGATTGATCGAGCCAAAATTGATTAGCTCTGGGTTGATTAGGTTTGGGTTAATTGAACTAGGACTGATTCGTTTTTGTGTTATTAACGTGCAGTCCGTTATCCTCTTTAATTCAATTCACCTTGTCGTTCGTTTAGGCAGAGGTTATTTTCCATAACAATGAGAATATTTTGGACGTTACCATAGCGTTGGATGCAATGGGTGGTGATCACGGCCCGACCGAGATTCTTCCCGCTGCACTCCATGTTCTAAAAAAACACAGTAAGCTGCATCTTGTCCTGGTCGGTCAGGAGGAGGTGCTGCTCAAGGCATTCGCAGATAATAATGTTGTGCCAAATGAACAGATCAGCATTAAACATGCATCCGAAACGATAGAAATGCATGAATTACCTTCCAAGGCATTGCGTAGAAAAAAAGATTCTTCAATGCGGATTGCCATTAATATGGTTCAGGATGGTGAAGCTCAGGCCTGTGTCAGTGCCGGTAATACAGGCGCACTAATGGCTATATCCAGGTTTGTTCTGAAAATGTTGCCAGGGATTGACCGACCTGCAATATGTTCCACTATGCCTGCTTTGCAGGGACATACACACTTGCTCGATCTTGGCGCGAATGTTGACTCAAGCGCGGAACAGTTGTTTCAGTTTGCGGTAATGGGTTCTGAATTAGCCAGTGCCTCCGAAAATCTGGAAGCCCCAAGTGTCGCACTACTGAATGTCGGTTCTGAAGAAATGAAAGGCAATGATCGTGTCAAACTCGCAGCAAAACTTTTGGCTGAAAGTCATATTAATTACGTTGGATTTGCCGAGGGGACAGATATTTATAGTGGAAAATTTAATGTGATTGTATGTGATGGTTTTGTCGGCAATATCGCACTAAAAGCAAGCGAAGGTGTCGCAGAGTTGATGAGTCAACATGCAAAGGAATCTTTCCAGAAATCTTTTTATGGAAAACTGGCTGCTTTGGTGACGATGCCAGTGCTCAGAGACATTCGGCGTAAGCTTGATCCCCGTCGTTATAATGGGGCAAGTTTACTTGGGCTTAGGGGAATTGTTGTGAAAAGTCATGGCAGTGCTGACAAAGTGTCTTTTGCACATGCAATCGAAGAAGCTATTGTCGAGGTCGAAAAAAATGTTCCAGACAAAATCAATGTCAGACTCGAAGAGTTGCTGACGGAGAGAGAATTAGTTTGATTTACTCCAGCATTACAGGCACAGGTGGTTATTTACCAGAACGTATTATGGATAATGCTGAACTGGAGCAAATGGTGGACACCTCAGATGAGTGGATTAAAAGCAGAACCGGTGTTGTCAAAAGGCACATCGCTGCAGAAGATGAAATGACCTGTGATCTTGCCGAGCATGCGGCGCGGATGGCAATGGAAGCTGCTTCAGTAAGTGCAGATGATGTTGACTTAATTATTGTTGCAACAACCACGCCTGACCTTGTTTTTCCAAGTACTGCTTGTTTATTACAGGAACGTTTAGGGGTGCGTGGCTCAGCTGCCTTTGATATACAGGCAGTATGTACGGGTTTTATATATGCACTCAGCGTTGCTGATAAATTTATAAAAACTGGTGCAGCTAACAAAGCACTAGTAGTTGGTGCAGAGACTTTGTCCCGTATTATTGACTGGACAGACAGGGACACCTGTGTGTTATTTGGCGATGGTGCTGGTGCAGTCATATTGGAAGCAAGTGAACAGCCAGGAATAGTCTCGACGTTTTTGCATGCCGATGGACAACATAAAGATTTGTTAAAGGTACCCGTAGGTATATCAACAAATTACGCAGCTATTCAGGAAGGCAGTGCGTATATGCAAATGCAGGGTAATGAAGTTTTCAAAGTTGCTGTTAATACCTTGGGCAGAATAGTTGATGAAACTTTGGCAGCAAATAATCTTGAGAAAAAAGATATTGACTGGCTGGTACCTCATCAGGCCAATACAAGGATTATATCTGCAACGGCAAAGAAACTGGATATGCCGCTGGATAAGGTCATCGTCACTATTGATCAACACGGCAATACCTCAGCGGCATCTGTGCCATTGGCATTGGATGTTGCGGTAAGAGATGGAAGAATACAGCGTGGCGATAAGCTGTTGCTCGAGGCCTTTGGTGGCGGTTTTACATGGGGTTCCGCACTGATAGACTATTAGGTTCATTCAACAACAACAATAATTATAAAATAAAAATAGACGATGGCAGTTGCTTTTGTATTCCCAGGGCAGGGTTCACAATCAGTCGGGATGCTGGCTGAATTGGCTGATACACAATCGACCGTTCAGTCAACATTTGCAGAGGCCTCTGACACCCTTGGCTATGATTTATGGCAGCTTGTGCAGGATGGCCCGGAAACAGAGTTGAATAAAACAACAAGAACCCAACCAGCATTGCTTGCCAGTAGTGTTGCGACGTGGCGAGTTTGGAACGAAATGCGCCAAGCTCGGCCAATTGTGATGGCGGGACACAGTCTAGGTGAATATTCAGCTCTTGTATGTTCAGCTGCAATTACTTTTACGGATGCTATTCGGTTGGTTGCTGACAGAGGCGCATATATGCAGGATGCCGTTGCCGAAGGAGATGAGTTTGCTGCAGTAGATGCCGTTGGCGGCGCCGGTGACGACCGCTACTTTACCCTCGAAGTCACGCATTGCCTGTCCCCCTACTCCCTTGTGCCGGGCCACTATATCGGCATCGACACGCCGAGCGGAGCCTGACGCCGTGCCCACGCGGATCGTTGG
>JACZSJ010000029.1 GCA_022574295.1 Pseudomonadota bacterium | reverse complement strand
CATGGAAAAAGCTGATCTCTTTTCAGATAAGCGGATTATTTCTGTGCTTGAAGGGGGCTATAATCTCGACATGTTACCACTATGTATTGAACAACACCTTTCAACATTAAAGTCATACGGAGTGTGAGCTGTGCAAGTGCATCTAACTACATTGGGTTGCAGACTGAACGAAGCCGAGCTTGAAAGATGGGCCACAGGATTCATGTTAAAAGGTCATATCATCACGCAACAAGCTGAACAGGCAGATGTCGTGATCATCAATACCTGTGCTGTGACTCAGGATGCGGTACGCAAATCAAGGCAGTTAATTAGACGCACACACCGAAACAACCCCACTGCGAAACTTGTTATCAGTGGATGTTACAGCAGTTTAAATAAAGCACTTGCAGACGAAATTGAAGGCATCGATCTGATTGTTCCAAACCATGATAAGGGAAACCTGGTAGAACTCACTGTAGATGAACTAAATATGCCCACCATGCCGTCTGCAGCGACGGCTCCTGGTGAAACATCTTTGTTTAAACGTGGCCGTCAACGTGCATTTATTAAAATACAGGATGGCTGCCGATATCGCTGTACCTATTGCATCGTTACCATTGCAAGGGGAAGTGAACGCAGTCGATCAATTAAAGATATTATTGATGAGATCAATCACTTGACCAGTCAGGGAATACATGAGGCAGTACTGACAGGGGTTCATGTCGGTGGTTATGGTAGTGATATTAATTGTGATCTTTATGAATTAATCAAAGCGATTCTAAGCGAAACCGATCTGCCAAGACTCAGGCTGGCTTCAGTTGAACCCTGGGATCTGCCGGACAGATTTTTTGAGTTGTTTTCAAATCAGAGACTGATGCCACATATGCATTTACCCTTGCAAAGTGGCAGCGACAGTGTTTTGAAAAGAATGTCACGCCGTTGTAAAACGGCAGACTTCAAACGATTGATAGACACTGCAAGAAAAGAAGTCCCTGACTTCAATGTCACGACAGATGTGATCGTTGGATTCCCCGGAGAAACAGAAAAAGAATGGCAGGAAAGTATAGAATTCATCAGACTCACCGAATTCTCACACATCCATATTTTCAGTTATTCCAAACGCGAGGGCACAAAAGCTGCGGGACTTCCTAATCAGGTCAGTAAAGTTGAAAAAAAGAAGCGCAGCGTTCAACTTCACCAATTAGCAGCAGAGATGAAAAAATCCTATCTGGAAAAACACATTAACAGAGAGTTCCCGATTTTATGGGAAGGAAATTCAATAACTGATAAAACAGAATGCACAAGATATTTTGGTTACACGCCCAATTTTATCCGGGCACAGATTGATGTGAATCCCGATGAAACGCTAACAAACAAAATTTTACCGGTCAGGATCACGTCTGTTCACTCAAATGGAAAAAATATCTTAAGCAAACTAATCCCCTGATTTTGCAGCCCGAACTGCTTCAACCACCCCTTCCAGGTTCTGATGTGCGTACTCAACGCGTACTAATTCATCACTGATACTTTGTAAACCAAAGAATGCACCCAGAAGTTTTTTTGTTTTTAGAAGCCCATATCCTTTTCTCATTTTACTGACAATATCCTCGGCTTGTTCAGGAGGTAATTGAACATTCCACATCACGGCTTTTATACGTGCTAATCTTCTGTCCAGATTTCGTCTCGCCTTCTCCAGTTTTTTATACTCAGCCTGGATCGCAGCATAGCGCGCTTCCTCAGCCGCATCATTCTCATCTTCAAGCCCATCCACTGTTGCAGACTCAACAGCAGGCTTGCTGACAACAACAACTTTCTCATCAGTCCCAAACAAGCCAAAGACAAATATCATCGTAGCTACGAGCAATGCGAGCACAATGAGCAGGATGTATTTCATTTATTTCACTCCAAATTATTTCTGCGTCCAGGTGGTTTTCTGGCCGAGGTGTTTACCTGGCATGAATCGCTTAAGTTCAGCCATCCGGAATTCAGCGCCGGATTATGACATAAAAAAACACGACTACATATATCATATTGATTTTTATAGCTATTTCTAGTCATGCTGACAATGTTTCGAGATGAAAAATAAACATAATTTTATATTATTCAGATGGTTATAGAACTGTAGTTAAGTTATATATCTGATAAGTAATTTAGGTATTTATTATAACCATAGGATATTTATGAATATTTACTTGATTTATACTTCCTGATGGTCTACAAATACAGGAACAAGTAGAAAATATCTCGCTGATGGAGGTTTATTACCATGGTTCAAGCAAATCATACTGGCTCACCAGCCGGCGCTAGTCAGTATTCTGTAACAATTGACGACGGACTTCTGTCGGGCTTTATACATCACCCCTCAGCATACCCCCTGAGTTATAAACGACTCTGGTTTGATAAGGATAAAGACAGTGATAACGCACAGGAAATTGGTCTGTGCTTCCGATCAAAAAAATATCTGAAACCCGGGATCAGTGTTGAAATATCCATACCACTGAGAGGTGAGGAACAAAAATTTCGAGGCAAGGTGGTGCTGGTCAGAAATATGGATGATTACTTTGAAATCGGCATATGGCTCACGCAAGCAGCAGATGTCCATCGGGCACGCATTGTGGAACAGATTTGCCACATTGAAACCTATCTAAGAACAAAAAAGCACCAGGAAGGTCCATTTGTCAGCAATGAACGTGTTGCTGAAGAATGGGTCAGTAAATATGCAGCAGCATTCCCTTCAGCAGGATAAAACAACGATACCAATCTTATGAATAAAATAAAATATATAAGAACTTCATCTGGCAGCATGCTGCCAATCTATCCCCATGCAAATGGGAAAAAGATTGCCTCGCAGAACCAGGCATCATCCCCAAAATCGTCAACGACTACGGCAAGCTTGTGCAGCAAAACCTCGGATAGAACAAAATAGACACCACGCAGAAATACATGGATGTATTTCAACCACAAACCTTAAAAACAGATCCCAACACCACCCAAGCCACAATAACCCTCTGGATTTTTTGCCAGGTACTGCTGATGATGGTCCTCTGCATAATAGAATTCAGGTGCTGCAACAATTTCCGTGGTGATTGTGCCGTGACCAGCTTTCACCAATGCCTCCTGGTATCTGACTGCTGAGGCTTTGGCCATCTCCATCTGTTCATTCCCGTAGGTATATATTCCTGAACGATACTGTGTCCCGGTATCATTTCCCTGCCGCATCCCTTGTGTGGGATCATGAGATTCCCAAAATATCTTTAACAAAGTTTCATAGCTTACTTTTTCCAGATCATAAACAACACGCACAACCTCGTTATGTCCGGTCATTCCCGTACATAATTCTTCGTATGTTGGGTTGGGCGTATAGCCCCCCGCATAACCCACAGCCGTCGTATACACACCATCAACTTGCCAGAATTCTTTCTCGGCACCCCAAAAACATCCTAAGCCGAACATGGCCATTGCCATTCCCTCTGGAAACGGTTCCTGTATTGGCGTTTTATTTATAAAATGCTGATTGTCAACAGGCATTCTCTCCTGACGTCCAGGCAAGGCTTCACTGGCAACAGGCATTTCTGTTTTTTTACCGAGACCCAACATTTACTGTCATCTTCGTCAACCACAGGATGTACACAATATCAACGACAATAATAACGCTTTAGAGTCTCGTTTTATGCTTTTTTATACCCAAACTACCTGGAAATGCAGAATTCAGAAACTACACTCTGGCCATCATGGCCTTCAGTGGTGTATTGATGCTAACCAAGGCTTTTTGGGTTTGATGAATCGCTGGTGTAATAATTGCCTAACCCTTTTCTGTCTTGCCTGCGTTAGTAGGGGCACATCAACACAGAAGAGGTCTCAACCATGCGTCATTTTATTTCCACTGCGCTGCTGATCTTCGGATTGGGTATCAGCAATAGCAGCTACGCCAAGATTGATCTGGTGACCGTACCGGATCGTGATAAAACCCAACTGACCATATATAACTCAGCCGATCTGACACTGGTGCGTGAACAACGAACCTTGACGCTTAAAAAAGGATTAAACCGACTGGAATTTGGTTGGGAGAATACGCTCATCGATCCCACCTCAGTACAGTTACGTGCGCCGCGACATGCGGCCCAGGTCAGGTTACTGGAGGTCTCTTATCCCAAAGGGGTGAAAGGCAGTGCGATATGGACGATTGAATCAGACATCGCTGGCCCCGTTCCTGTCGAGATCACTTTTTTCACCTCGGGTATCAGCTGGCATGCTTTTTACATGGGCACACTATCCAAAGATGAACAACATCTGCAGTTACAGGGTTATGTCACCATCAGGAATTATAGTGGTGAAGATTATCAGAATGCCTCAACACGGGTCATTGTCGGCAAGATTCATCTACTGGATGAGATTGCTGCATTGGCACGACGTGATGCACCTTATAACAGACCTGATGGGACAATTGGACGTTTACCCATGACACTGGCTTCTGGTGCCATGAAACGCAAGGCATACAGGGAAATGGACAAGGCAGAAGAAAGGTTAAGCATGAACGATGCGGTTGCAGCGAAGAGCATCATCAAGGAGGGGCTTTCTGAATACTTTCTATACACCATCGAAGGCACGGAGAACATTCCCAATCACTGGGGCAAACGTCTGCCCTCATTCAATATAAAGAATATCCCGATTCGTAACCTTTATCGTTTTGAAGTGGAGCGTTATGGAAATGCAACACACCGCCTGATCTATTTTCGTAATGACAAAAAACACCAATTGGGCAAGGAACCATTGCCGGGTGGGAAGATGAAAATTTTTCGGGAGATAGATAGTGAAGGACATCTCGCCTATACCGGACAGGTTCACACTAAATATATCCCCGTAAACCAGGAGATCGAACTGGATTTCGGTCAGGCACGGGAAGTCAAGGTCGAACCTGTCTTGATGTCAGAAAAAACAGAAAACTATCAATTTAATAGCAAAGGTAATATTGCAGGATTTGATCGCATTCAGGAATGGGAAATCAAATTAGAAAACAATCGTGATATTCCTGTTGATATTGAAGTATGGCGACATTTTCATAATGCATACTGGGACATCGATAATTCCGTCGACAATAAAGGCAAATTTAAAAAAATCGATATCGATTCTGTGAAGTACACCATCGAACTTCCACCCTACAGTAAAACCACTCTGGCCTATGTACTGACTAAATACGAAGGTGAACGTCAAAACAGACGATAAAGCTACACGACACACAAACTACTGGAGAACAGAGATGACTTATCAAAAAACACTTTTAATATTAATCATTAGCCTACTTTCTACAAACCTGATCTTTATCAACGCGGCCCATGCGCGCATCAAGCTGGTTACCCTGCCTGATCGTGATAACACCACGGTTCGGCTGGATAACCCACAGGCAACATTGGTTGAGGAGGAACGCATCCTGAACCTGCACAAAGGAGTGAATAAAGTTGATTTTTCATGGAAAGGCGTACACGTCGATAGTGATTCCATTCGATTGAAAATAATTGGACATCCTGATAAGACCAGGCTGATCAATGTCAGCTATCCACCCAATTCACAGTCGCTGGTTTGGGATATTTACAGTCCCAGGGCACAACAGGAGAAAATCAGGGTCAGTTATCTGTTGGCAAATATCGACCGCCTGGTGACTTATGAAGCAATTACAGATAAGGATGAGACCAAACTGGATATCTCCTCCTACATGATCCTGAGGAATTTTTCAGGTGAGTCGCTGGGCCCGGCCATGTTTCAACTGGATTATGGGCAGGGATTCATGAAGTCAATTAATGATGGCGAAAGCAAGCGCATGCTTTTTTACCAGGCGAATCAGGTAAGCATCAGCAAGAGTTTTACTTTTGATGCAGGGAAACATCCCTGGGAACCAAACAAGCAAGACACCAACGTGGGGATCCCTGTGCATTACGAACTGGAGAACAACAAAACCAACCATCTTGGGAAACATGCCTTATGGGGTGGCAAGATGCGCATCTATCAGGATGATGGCCGGGGAGGCAGTATCTTTATCGGTGAAGACAAGCCGGCATATACACCTATCAACCAAAAGATGAAGCTCTACGTGGGCGATAGCCGGGACATTGTCGTGACACAACGAAAAACTCACCACGAGAAGAAAAATATCAAACGGAATCGTAAAAATAGAATCATCCTGCATGACGAGATTGAAACCATGCAAATAACCATTGAAAATTTTAAAGATAAGGCAGCGACCATCAATATCATTGAACCAATGAGTGGTGAATGGGAAATTATCAAAACCTCACACCCCTACACACGGAAGCATCACCAACAAATGGAATTCACCATCAAACTGCCAGCAAAAAGCAAAGAAACTCTGACTTATCGATACGTGGTTAAAAATGTTAAAACCATTTAAGGAACCTCTGATTAAGTATGCACTTCGTCATGCTGGTGAATACCAGCATCCAGTAAGTTATTGTTTTAACTAGATTCTGGCATGCGTCAGAAGTGCGAAGCCTGCCCTGGGGTGTGACAACTTAATGTATTTTGGGACTTGATCAGAGATTCCCTAATTGAAATCAGTGAGCTACAAGATCCCTCACACTTGTTCGGGACACCTACGGCGGATTTCTCCCGTTGGTCGAAATGACAACTTATTCAGAGGTTCCTTAGCATCATTTCAGGATGCTGGAATTATTTTTTTTCAGTATGCTTAGCGTGTGAAGAAATATGGCAAAAATTACATTCTGGCCATCGCCCTGCTCTGTGCCAGCTTTTCTGTGAGTGCAGATTTCAAGGCCGGCGGGGATGCTTATATGAAGGGAGACTATGAAACAGCGGCTAAAGAGTTTCTCCCGCTGGCAGAAAATGGTGACCACCGTGCGATGTATGCACTAGGATCAATGTATGCGGTAGGCCATGGCGTACCCAGGGACCTGAAAGAGGCCCTGAAATGGTTTCGCAAGGCGGCTGTTTACGGACGCCCAGATGCCCAATATAAAATAGGCCTGATGTACGATCGAGGACTCGGTCTCAGACAAGATTACCGCAAGGCACTCAATTGGTATGGAAAATCGGCAAAAAATGGATTTGGCCTTGCTCAATATAAAATAGGTCAGATGTACATTGCCGGCCATGGCGTCAAACAGAACTACATCAAGGCCTTTGCCTGGTTAAAAACAGCCACTTCACAGGGAGTTGGGGATAAAAACAATGATTTAGCTACGATTATATTAGAACTCACGCCAGAACAGCTAATAGATGCAAATAAACTTGCAGATCAATACATGGAAAAGTATACCTCCAGCCGATAATGCCCCTCTTTGGGAATATTGCTGTCGAAAACATTGATTGAACAATAAGTTTCACCTAAACTTTAGGCTGTAAGAAATTGATTTCACAGATAGAAATCTCTCGGGAGAGAAATGCTTTGAGGGAGAAATACATTGGCAATAGATAAACTGAACGACACTGGTAAGCATAAGCTTGGTGAATACCTGCTGGTATCTGATGGTACCATCAATAATGTTGTGGAGAAGCAATTTCACTCCTCGTTTACAGGCACAGGGGAGTCCAAGCGTATTGGTGAATTACTTGTCGAAGAAGGCATCCTGACGCAGGAAGAACTTGACAACAGTATTAAACAACAGCGTATCGCCAGACTTGCAGCTTGTCCTATCTTTGCAACCTTATCATCAACGGAACTCGCTGCACTGAGCAAGTTTTTTACAGAAGTTAGCTACCCACCCAATGAGACTTTCATTATGCAGGGTGAAGAAGACCCTTCACTATTTGTGATTGCAACAGGTCTTGTCGAAGTTTTCCATCTCGATAATGCTGGTAATGAAATTTCAATTTCTAAAATAGGTGCCGGTGAGCCAGTCGGCGAGATGGGATATTTTGCTGGTGGCGTACGAACGGCTTGTGTACGAACTTTGGAAACAACTCATTTATTACAGGCACAATATGAAGATTTAACAGACTATTTCGAGAATGTCCCTCGCGTCGCCCTTGCCTTTTCGGCTGTGATTGAACAAAGGAAAAAAGAAATGGATCAATTACTTTCACAAAACGACGATAACTAGTACTCCGTCCAGCTGATATTGTCGATTTCAGCATTGCCGCGGTGTTTCGCAGCAAGGCGCAGTGCGTCGGGAATGGTTGTTCCCTTCCCGAGTATTGCAACGCGGCTGCGGGATGCCACGGCAATGCCCTGTGGGTTAGTTTGTCAATGCCCATGGACTGCGTTGACCCTTTTTGACAAGGGTGCGGCCATTGTCGGCGAGGCACGCCTTGCCATGAACGATGTGCACCCGTCAAGCGGGTATTGAAAAGAACCATTTCTTGTAGAATGATTCACGGTGCATTGACAAGCTAACTGAACCCGACAATATCAGCTGGACTGAGTATTAGTACAAGATAAAATATATGAATATTCACCAGATTTAGTGATTTGATTAATGTAAAGTTAAATTTTTGAAGTTGTGCGCACTGTTTTCGGCAAAAATGTGATCTAATTCACAGAAATTTGTTAATTTACATGATTGGTATCGATACCAGTAAATAGTATCATCTAACGATAGATGATGGTTAAAGATTGGGTTTTGAGCTATTGAAATAGTACCCGTAAATCACTGCTCGTAATAATGCATTGCAGTAAAATAATAAATTTAGGATATCGCAACTTCCTCGAAGATGCAGCATCCCCTTTTGGTAACTGGTAAGAATCAAGATGGTTGGTAGTAGTCCTGTAACAATTGGTCTGATCGGCATGCCTCCTGGTGAGGAGAGGCGTTTGCGAGCGGCTTTTGAGTATTCAAAGGATCGTCATACTTCATATACTGACAGTGGTTTGGATGCATCTCCGGATATACTGATGGTGAATGCAGATGAACCTGCATCACTTATCGCATGGCGATCCTATCGAAATAAATTATCTGAGCAGAATATTGCAGATCCACCATCTGTACTGGTTTCCAGACAGCGTGAATTCAAGACTAAGCACTATCAGGTAAGACGTCCCTTGATTGCGTCAAGAATAATCAGTGTTCTGGATCAAGTTGCTAATAAGGAACTAGATCTCGACGATGAAGTAGCAATCGTCAATGATGAAGTTATGTGCGATTCAAAATTCGAATCTTCGCGTAATAATAATGGGAGTATTGCACTTGTTGTTGATGATAGTTTTCCAGTGCGTATCCAGATGAATGAAGTACTTAAACCTTTCACTTCCCGTGTCGATCTGGCTGAGACAGGTGAGGAAGCACTTGAACTGATTAATAATAATGCCTATGACATTATATTCCTCGATATCGTATTACCTGGAGTCGATGGCTATGAAGTCTGTAAGATAATCAAAGAAGGCAAGGGGAAAAACACACCCGTAATTTTATTAACGGGTAATTCATCTCCAGCAGATCGTATCAAAGGTAATCTATCTGGTTGTGATACCTATCTAATCAAACCAGTTAGTCAAATGGTATTTCAGAACCTGATAATAGGCCAGTATCTCAACGGCCCTACCTTGCCAAACAGAAGAGTAAGTTTATAGGAAAACGGATGTTGCGTTCTTTAGTTATTGCGAATTTTATATTAATGAAGTTGAAGTAATATTTGGAGGAAGTGTAATCATGGCAATAAAGAAGGTTTTGATTGTTGACGATTCACCAACCGACTTGTCAAACCTTAAACTCATATTGAATGACATTGATTGCGAAATAGTGACCGCAAATAACGGTAAAGAAGCCATTACAAAGGCCAAATCCGAAAAACCTGACATTATCTTTATGGATATCGTAATGGAACAAATGGATGGTTATGAAGCAGCAAGGACGATTACAAATGATAGTGCAACAAAATCAATACCGTTAATTTTTGTAAGTAGTAAAAACCAAAAGGCAGATCGTGTCTGGGCAAGAATGCAAGGAGCCAAAGATCTTGTCTCCAAACCTTACACTGCAGAACAAATAATGGACCAGATAAAAGCTTATGCTTAACCTGCTAATCCAGGCTATGAATATCATTCAAGTAGCCCATGGGTAATGAATCATGAGTGAAAACCAGGATCTTCGGCCAAGCTGGATGAAACTGAATCCCCAGATTGATCACTTTGATCTATTTGAAGGTATTGGTGAATTACAGGAAGATGAGGTTAGACACCTAAGATATGGAATCAAAATCTGTGACCAAAATTTACTGTTTGATAAGACAATCCTTTGTGAAGCAAGCATAAACACAAACGTCTATCCAATTCCAAATGTCCCCTCGTGGATAAATGGAATGATAAGTCTTCGTGGCAACTTAATACCAGTTTTCAAAATCGACAAATTTCTCACAGATGGAAAGACAACGGGGAATGAAAATAAAGTCGTCTTTATCATAGGCCAGGGGCCCAATGCTGTTGGATTGTCGATCGGTGAGTTACCAGTTTCTGTAGAAATTAACGAGGAAGAGATAGATGCAATCTCTCCGCCGGCAGATACACCAGAAATATTTTCAGACTGTGTCAATACAGCCTATGATATCGATAATAAGATCTGGCTGGAAATTGACATTGATGCAGTGATTAACAATATCCAGTCCCTTTAATAAGGATAATATTAATAATCCTGTCCAGACCAACAAGAGAAATCACAATCAGGTAGATTGCCATGTTCAACGATATGAAACTAAAAAATAGGATTCTTGCATTAACAGCATTTAATTGCCTGTTATTTATTATTTTGTTTATAGCACTTATCCTCACAACAGGAATAGATGCCATTGGCAGCATGGCTGTAGGAGGACTGGTTCTGGTTATCATTTTAGTTATGTCCTCTACCATGCTTATCATCAAATCTTTTAACGCACCACTATCACACATGGAGAATGTTATAAAGAAAGTTGTTGCAGGTGATGTGAAGGCGCGCATTGGAATTAAAACCAATGATGAATTAGGTAATATCAGTAAATCTATCGATGCCATGCTGAATGATCGTATGACAGCGACATCGGATATCAAAGATGAAAATGATACACTCAACGATTCTGTCGTCGCCCTGCTTGAGACTGTTGCGCAACTTGCTCAAAAAAACCTGACTGTCAGGGCTAAAGTCAGTGAAGATGTGACTGGCCCACTTGCAGATGCGCTTAACATGATGTCTTCTGAAACGTCAAAAGTTTTAAGTAAAGTAATGGCTGTTTCGGAAGATATTGCAGAAACATCTAATCTCGTAAAATCTCAGGCTGATAACGTAATACTGCTAGCTGAGATTGAAAGAAAAGAAGTAGAACAGACAGTAACGGAATTAACATCTGCCTCGGACACAATGACCAAGATTAACAAGCTTGCCGAATTATCCAATACTGCTGCTGCAGATGCGATCAAAACTACAATCACAGCCATGAGCACAGTGACAGATACTGTAAATAGTATTAACCGAATCAGAGACACCATTCGTGAAACTGAAAAACGTATCAAACGGCTAGGTGAGCGTTCCCAGGAAATTAGTACTGCTGTGAACCTGATTAATAACATTTCGGAAAGAACTCATATCCTTGCACTAAACGCCAGCATGCATGCTGCCTCTGCTGGAGAGGCTGGCCGAGGCTTCGCAGTTGTGGCTGACGAAGTTCAAAGATTGGCAGAAAGCTCACGAGAGGCAACATCAGAAATCGCAACACTAGTGAACAATATCCAGCTAGAAACATCCAGTACTGTGAATACAATGAATGAACTTACAAGCCAGGTAGTTGATGGAAGTAAACTTGCAGCACGAGCAGGTAACGAAATGGAAGAAACACACACAACCACCGCTTATCTTGTAGACATGGTACAAAAAATCGCAAAAGGCGCTGCCATGCAGAGTCAACGAAGCCGCCAATTGCGTGAGCGTGCTGATATCATTCGAAATAGTGTGCATAAGACGGGGGATCATTTAAAAGAACAGACAGTTCATACAGATAAACTGGTAGAACAGGCTTTGTCACTCGTAGCGGCAGTCTCAGTGTTTACACTGAAGGAAGAAGAACAGGAAAAAGAATCAACAGTACCGGAGCTTGTTAAGGAAGATGGAAAGACAGAGAGAGAAATAAAAACAGAGGCAATTGAGGCAAAGATAGAAACCGAAGCGGAGACAGGGGCAAAGGTAAGAACGAAGACAGCAGATATCGATATAGATCTTAATTTTAGCGAATAATATAGAACCATTCATACATAACAGTTCCAATGTTACGTTTATAGCTCAGGCGATCAATTGGTGACAACAGAATCCGATTCAACACTGATACGACTTATTGAAGATCTTTCTGATCTCGTTACATCTTATCAAAAGGATAATTCAAATGAATCATTGGACCCAGTTGCCCAGAAATTGGAAGAGACTGGTATCTTCGCCGGTGAACAGAATATGCCAGGCTTCCAGGATGTTTGTTTCTTACTTCAGGATTTCTTACTCGAGACACCTGACGGTTCCGTTTACAAGGCAACGCAACAACAGCAACTCGTCAACTGGATTGATATGGTAAAAGACTATATTAATCAACCTGATGATGATAATGCCGATAAAATATTAAATATATTCAGGATCGAATGCTGGCCAGCGCCATTAACTAATACTGATACCAATTTCATGAAAGAGATGCTGGTAAAATCGGATGACACTTCTGCGGCATCAATGGTAAATGAGGCTGCTGAGTCAGAAGGCACCGACACTGAAGACGCACCTGATAACATCCCAAGCGATGATTCATTATATCAATTGAATCAAGCACTCAAGGAATTCCCGTCTGATAATACGGCGCTTGATAATATCATTAAACATCTTGAGGGGATCGGTTCGTTTGCTGCTGCAACTGACTTACTTGGTTTTCAGGATGTCTGTATGTTGTTACAACAAAACCTTGAGGACTTAATCACTGATAACAAGAAATTATCAGACAATCAATATCATGCACTCCAACAATGGGCAACCGATGCCGGGACATATATCAATAGACCAACGGATAGTACCATTGCTGTTTCCCTGATCAATTTTCTGACTGATAATCAGTGGCCGTCATCTCTTACTGAAGCAGATACAACGGTGCTGAAGGAAATGTTTGGTATCGTTGATGACATTGAGAAGATAGAAGATTTATCATTAGATGAACCTATTGATAAAGAAATAAAATCGGCAACCGCGTCACCAGACAGCGCTATGATTGAATCTTCTGAAGCAGCCATTGTTACAGTTGAAGCCTGCCCTGTCAGCCCTATGCTGATTGATATGCTAGTCGATGAAATAAAAAATATTGACGAGGACATTGAAGCAACAGCAACAAAAATAACATCAGCGACAGTTGATAATAAACTTAGAAGTGACGCGCTCTCGCAATTGGCAGTTCGTTTCGAAAGATTTGGGAATGCCTGTCAGGCGGCCGAATTGGCCGGGCTGCATCAGGCATCTGAAATATTACGGATAAACCTGGCCTTAATTGCTCAGGAAGAGGCAATCGCCTCTCAGGACCAGGGTAATTTGATTGGCTCCTGGCCTAAATCAGTAAAAGAGTATTTACTGTCGCTTGGTGGAAATGGGACCAGCCAAAATATCGTTAATATCCTAAGTTCTGATGCATGGGATAAACCGCTCATGGCAGAAGTGGCCCCTGCGTTGATTGACCTGCTAAATGCACCATACTCATCTGATGAGGAGACCAAAGAAACCAGGCAAACAGAGGCAACAGTTGAAGATGTCTCACTCGAATTACCCACTGATATAAGTCAGGAACTACTCGAGGGTCTGTTGCAGGAGTTACCCTTACAAACTGAAGGATTTTCAAGTGCCCTCCAGGCGTTAATCGATGGCAGCGGAGGTAGCCAGGAAATAGAAAAAGCTCAACGTATAGCACACACCGTGAAAGGTGCAGCAAATACTGTAGGTATTCGAGGCATCGCCACACTGACACATCAACTGGAAGATATTTTTCAATTTCTAAATACGAACAATAAACTACCTTCACATGCATTAGCGTCGTCTCTGATAGATGCTTCCGATTGCCTTGAGGAAATGAGTGAATCCCTTATATCACGGGGGGATGCTCCCGCGAATGCTCAGGAAGTACTTCAGGATATTCTCAATTGGATTAACCGACTTGAGAATGAAGGCGCTGAGATTCTTGATGAAGACACCTACCCTGTTGCTGCGAGTAAATCTTTCGAAGAAAATAGTGACGTCAAGCTGGATGAAGCTAAAGATGAACAAGCTGTTGTCTCAACTTTACGAGTACCAGCACCAATTATCGACGATCTTATCAGGCTACTGGGTGAAACTATCATTCTTACAACTCAGCTACAGGAAAGAATTAAGAATTCTATCTTCGAAACAGGGGCACTCATCAAACAAAACGAAGCATCTCATGAGTTAATAAATCAACTGGAACAACAGGTCGAACTACGTGGAATATCCAACGTCTCTCAAGCAGTCAACCAGAATGAAATCTTCGATTCTCTTGAGCTTGAGCAATATAACGAACTACATACGATAACTAACCAACTGGCAGAATCAACACTGGATTCTGTTGAGCTAAATAGAGAAATAAAAAGTGAATTACGTGAACTAGAGGAGAGCCTTATTGATCAGTCACGTTTACATAAAGAAGTTCAGGAGCTCGTTATGCGTACACGCATGGTTCCTATTAAAACCATCGCCCCCAGACTGCAAAGGAGTGTCAGACAAACGTGTCGGGCTACTGGCAAACAGGCTGCTCTCCACTTAAGCGGCACTGACACACTGATAGATAGTGATATTCTGAACAATCTTATAGATCCATTAATCCATATGTTACGCAATTCGCTTGACCATGGAATCGAGAGCCGTGATGATCGTATCAATAAAAACAAAGATCCGGAAGGCAGGATTGATCTGTCATTTTCATTAGAGGGAACAGAAATTGTTGTACGTTGCAAAGACGATGGCGTAGGACTGGATCATGATTCAATTCGCGCTACAGCAATTAAACGTGGTCTTATTGAAGCTGATGACGAACTTACTCCGATGGAACTCAATAGAATGATACTAAGACCCGGATTCTCTACAAGCAAAAAAACAACACAGGTATCAGGACGGGGCATTGGCATGGATCTCGTTTATTCACAAATTATTGCAAGTAAAGGGACTGTGCATATCGAATCCGAAAAAGATAAAGGCTGCCAGATTGAGTTGAGAATGCCTGTCACATTAATTTCATCACATGTGCTAATGATAAGACATAGAAACAAAATGCTTGCTGTTTCAAGCAGAGGTGTTGAACAAATATTACATCCAACTGATAGCCAGATCATTGAATCAGAAGACGGTTTGATGTGCAAAATTGAAGATGAACTTTTCGAATTAGTAAATCTGGAAGATTTAATTGATTTTCCAGGAGACAGGCGAAAGAAAGATCGAGAAAGCAGGCCAGCTTTGTTAATACGCGAAGAGGAATTAAACAAGGTTGTCTACATCCAGGAAATTGTAGATAGCAGGGAATTGGTTATTAAGCCCATGGGGAAATATATGAACAATATCCATGGTATTCCTGGTGCGACCATCCTTGGTGATGGTAGTGTCGTTCCTGTGCTTGATCTTCCTGATTTATTACGCTCGTCTATTCGAAAAGTAGAGGAAACTGATCATGATAATTATGAACAGGCTGGTATCAGTACTGCCCTGCCAACTGCACTAGTCGTTGATGATTCACTGAGTGCACGTCGTGCGCTTGCACAAGTTGTGAAAGATGCAGGATATGATGTAAGAACGGCTAAAGATGGCCTGGAAGCCATAGAAATTATCGATAAAAAGGTTCCTGATATTTTACTTGTCGATATGGAAATGCCAAGAATGAATGGCCTGGAATTGACTGCGCATGTCCGTGCAAATCTAGATTCGTCAGATATTCCAGTGATTATGGTAACTTCAAGATCCACTGAAAAACATCGAGAACAGGCCAGGTCAGCTGGCGTTAATATTCATTTAACCAAACCTTTCTCTGAAGATGTTCTATTAGAACACATCCGTAAACTATTGAATTAATTAAGTATTTTATTATCCTTGATATCTTTTTTAGCCTTACGTCGCATAGTATTGTCCTGCATAGATAAACTAGATTACTATAGAGAATTAATCTTCAATTATTTGTTATATATATAGTTTTACTATTTAATTTTTCATTATTTATTTTTTTTGGTAAACAATTTTGTTTAATATTCTTGTCGTCGATGACTCCAGTGACTATCGGGCATTACTTAAACAGCTAATCGTAAGTAATTATCCAAACGCCCAGGTCGAAGAATATGACCCTGATATGGAAGGCATCCCCAAGAAGAGCAGGAACTGGAAAGAAGTCAGTATGGTGCTGTTGGATTATGATCTGGGGCTTGAGAATGAAAATGGTTTAGATTGGTTACAAATCATGATGACTTATCCCGATATGCCGCCTATCGTCATATTAACAACGGAGACAAGCACAACGACTACTGTCAGAGCATTAAAACTGGGGGCCGCTAACTATCTACTCAAGACTGATATAAACTCTGATAATATTGTTTCAAAATTCACTGAGTCATTTGAATTAGTCGGGCTTAATCAGGAATCTTCGATGAGTACATCAAAGCACGGAGATAATTTAAATGATGGCGCCATGTTTGATTTGACGGCAATGCCTGCCCTGGAAAATATATTAACAGAAGAAACTCAGGCTCCTGATTTTGTAGACATTTCTGATGATAATGAACCCCATATAATTATACCCGGTTACAGCATTCTAAAAGAAATTGCAAAAGGCGGAATGTCGACAGTACTATTGGCCAAAAGACTAGAGGATAATTTAGATGTTGTTTTAAAGGTCCTATTTACAAAGGGACTGGAGGATTCTAGCGGGTTAAAACGCTTTATTCAGGAATATGACCTTATTTCTGCTATGAATCATCCCCATATTATCCGTATTTATGAGAGAGCATTCGCCTCAGAATTCGCATATATCGCCCTCGAATATTTGCCACAGGGAGATCTGTCAAAACGCATTTTAGACGGCATATCAACCGAGACTGCCATGTCATATTTGAGACAAATAGCACTTGGGCTTGGTGCGATCCATAAACTTAATATCATCCATAGAGACTTGAAACCCGGAAATATTTTGTTCCATGACGATGGTAGGTTGATAATTACTGATTTCGGCGCGGCAAAAATAATCTCTGATAAAATGAAGGAAATAACTATGAATAATATGGTCGTTGGCACACCATATTATATGAGCCCGGAACAATGCTCAGGGATGAAACTCGATCGGCGTAGTGATATCTATAGCCTGGGTGTTCTTTTTTATCTGATGTTGACAGGTAAAAAGCTCTTTACAGCAAATAGCATTTCAATGTTAATCCAGGCGCATATCAATGACCCCATACCTGAATTACCTGCTGAGCTAAGCAAATATCAGCCTCTTATCGAAGGGATGTTGGCAAAAGACCCTGACGAGAGATTTCAAATAGTTGATGAGCTGATTGCAGGGATAGACTGGATTGAGCAATCGTAAGAATAAAACTACACTCTCACCACTAATACTATTACATAGCGACATTTATCAATGGAATATTTTATAGAATACCTGTTATTTTTTTCAAAACTTGTATCAGTTGTCGTCATTCTTGCCTTAGGAATTATCGCGACAGTCATTATAGTAATGCGCACCAAATCTGCGCATGATGGACATATCGAAGTTAGAAATTTAAATCAGAAATTTGAGGAAATGAGTCTGCTGTTAAAATCACATGTATTAACAAAAAAAGAGTTGAAGCAAGCAATCAAGAAACTCAAAGCAGAACACAAAAAAAAGGAAAAGCATTCAGCTAAACCTGAAGAGAAAAAGAATATATATGTGCTTAAATTCAAGGGTGACATCAAAGCAAGTGAAGTTGAGTCTTTAAGAGAGGAGATAACATCAATACTCACTGTTGCTAATATATCCGATGAAGTTGTACTGTTATTGGAAAGTGCTGGAGGCACTGTCCATGGCTATGGCCTGGCAGCCTCACAACTAAAAAGAATTCGTGATAAAGGAATATTCCTCACTGTTGCCGTAGACAAAGTTGCCGCAAGTGGGGGATATATGATGGCCTGTGTAGCAAACAAAATTATTGCCGCCCCATTTGCCATCATCGGCTCAGTGGGCGTTCTTGCCCAACTACCTAATTTTCATCGCTTGATGAAAAAATATGATATTGATTATGAACAATTATCAGCAGGAGAATATAAGCGGACGTTAACACTGTTTGGAGAAAATAATGACAAAGATCGGGAAAAGTTTCAGGCAGAACTCGAAGATACTCACGAGTTATTCAAGGAATTCATTCAAGATAACCGAAATCAGGTAGATATCGAAAAGATAGCGACTGGTGAACACTGGTACGGGAAAAGAGCACTGGACTTACAGCTTGTTGATGAGCTAATTACGAGTGATGATTATTTATACACTGCAGCAACAGATGCAGATATTTACGAAATAACCCAGGTAAGGAAGAAACCGGTTGCCGAGAAATTATTCTCATTAGGCATGAAGTTATTTGATTATTGATTGATGCTACTAGTACTCCGTCCAGCTGTCATAAGGCCTCTGGGTCAGTGCAGTGTAAATCTATGCGCTTTTGGCGTACGCTTTTTTCACTTCTTCGGCAATTATCTTGACACCCTGCTCAATGACATTTTCATCCATTGAATAAGTAACCCGGATACACTCATTTTTGTGTTGCCAATTACTTTCCAGCCCAGGGAAAAAATGATGTCCCGAAATTATCAGGACACCTCTTTTTTTGAGGCGTTGATACAGAATTTCACAGGTGATAGGCAGATCTGGAAACCACAACCACAAAAATATAGCGCCCTCAGACTTATGGATATAATAATCCACCCCAGCTAGTTCATGATGAAATAATTCGAGCGCCAGTTTTGATTTATTTTGATAATAAGGTTTGATAATTGCTTTGCTTAACTGTGTAATTTCTCCGCTACTTACAAGATCATGTGCGATGGTTGGCCCAACACTTCCAATGGACAAGTTAAGTACAGCATTCATTCTGGCGATAATACTGATTATTTCTTCATTCGCGATAACAATGCCTGTCCGTGTTCCTGGCAGGCCTATCTTGGAGAGGCTCATACAAAATATTGTGTTATCGCTCCAGATAGATGTCACATCTAAAAAAACAATATTAGGAAATGGCATGCCGTACGCATTATCAATAATAAATGGTATGCCATTTTGGTCAGCTAATTGTGATAAATGTTCAACTTCAGAATCGGTCAATACATTCCCTGTTGGATTGGTAGGTCGTGAAACGCAGATAGCGCCAATATTATCGTCGATATTTAATTCACTAAAATTAACATGATATTTGAAGGTATGATCATCAAATGTCTCTATATCTGGTTTCCTGGCAATAAACAAATCATTAGATAGCCCGACATCACTATAGCCAATATATTCTGGTGCCATCGGCAACAATATTTGTCTTTTGGTCCCATCAATGCATTCACCACCAAAAATATTAAACAGCAAAAAAAAGCCGGCCTGACTCCCTGCTGTCAGTGCAACGTTTTTTGAACTTATCTGCCAGTCATTTTCGGTGTTTAGTAATTCCGCAATGGCCTCAAGGAATGGTTTGTTCCCCTGGGGCGGGTCGTAATCGCCAATCATGTGTGCGAATTCAGCAGGTCGATCCAGAACACGCTGCATTTTATCGTGAAAAAATTGCTGTACTTCAGGAATATGACTTGGATTGCCTCCCCCCATCATCAACATGTCCTTATTTTCCGAAAGGGCGTTACCCAAATCGTCCATTAACTGGACGATGCCAGAATTGATATCAAATCGGGATGCAAATCTGGAAATTTTCATTAGATCATTTTAACAATATTTAACGCCCATCTTCGCCAGGAAGATAGGCATGCGCCAATCATAAAGTGAATACTTTTGTTTATTTCCTTCCGGTTTTCTTACTGACTTTCCTGGGCTTCTTCGCTAATTTCTTACCGATTAAAACCAACCGTATCACACGTTCGGCCGCATCCGCCAGATGGGCTTTTGAATTACTCATTGCTTCTTGCAGAGACATATCTCTTGCACATGCGCTGGCTAATCCATCTATTCCATGATCAAATACACCACGCGCATCATCTGTAAGGCCACCACCTATCGCAACAGTTTGTACTTTCTGTTGTCTTGCAGCCCTGGCAACACCTGAGGGCGTCTTACCAAAAGCTGTTTGGAAATCAACTCGCCCCTCACCCGTAATGACAAGGTCTGCGCCTTTAATATGCTTTGCCAGCTCAGTCGCTTCTACAACAATATCAACGCCACTCCTGAGCTTTGCACCCGTAAATGCTACCAGACCTGCACCCAGACCACCTGCCGCCCCTGCCCCCTTTAATTTCATGACATCCTTGTGCAAATCTCTTTTGATAATACTGGCAAAATGTTTCAAGTTTGCATCCAACTTCTTCACCATGGCTGGCGTTGCTCCTTTTTGTGGCCCAAAAACATGTGCGGCACCTTTTTTACCACAGAGTGGGTTTTCTACATCACTGGCCACGGTGACTTTGGTTCTCTTTACTTTTGGGTCCATTCCACTCATATCAATACTGGCTATTTTATTCAACATACCGCCAGCACCTAATTCTTTTATTTCACGCCCTTTTTTATCCAGGAATCTAACCCCTAGCGCCTGTGCCATGCCGACTCCACCATCTATCGTCGCAGATCCCCCCAAACCAAGAATAATGTGGTTCGCGCCTTTATCAATCGCATCCATCATTAATTGGCCAGTTCCGTAGGTGGTTGTTTTCATAGGGTTTTTATCCTTTGTGCCTTCAACCTCCGGTAGGCCTGAAGCCTCTGCCATTTCGATGACAGCAGTTTTACCGTTCGACAACATGCCGTAACGTGCGGAGACAGGCTTGCCTGCCGGGCCTTTTACTCGTTTGTGGATAAACTTGCCCCCGGTCGCATCAACCAGTGACTGTACTGTGCCCTCACCTCCATCGGCCATGGGTACTTTGACACAATTTGCATTTGGAACCGCTCTCTTGATGCCTTTTTCAAGGGCTGAGGCAACTTCTAAGGATGTTAGATTCCCCTTGAAGGAATCAGGCGCAAGTATTATTTTCATTATTCTTTTCCATTTCGATGGCTACCGCAAGTCGACGGCTGCCGCAAGATTTCAGAATGTTAAGCGATAACTACTTCGGTCATTGATCATTTTATAATCAGCTCTTCGTTCCAGAAACTTTTGCTGCCCATATTAATTCATATTGCATCAATCTGCAGTATTCAAAGATATTTAAACTGGAGGGTTTATATTAGAGACCTGTCTCAGATCACAATGGTGACGAATTCTATCACCATTGTTCTGTAACGATTTTAATCTTTTTATTTTCTCAATGATCGATCCGTCAGAATGGATTCCATGACTTTTCCTTACGATAATGCATATATCCTATGTTCACACCGGCACGAAAACCAGCGCCAAATCTCATTGGGGCCAATACCAGATTGCCCACCTGATGGTAGTTGGCTCCAACGCCCCCTATGAAATAAAAACTACCATCGATGGCAGGAAATCTCTGAAATATGGCCTCTATATTTGGCAAATTATATATAAGCACAAAGACCTTGGATATATTGCCACCGGCATCGAAACCAATGGTAGGCCCGGTCCAGTGAACCTTGGTCGATCCCCCGGCTTTACGAACTAGCGTACCATCACCATATCTCGCACCAATCACGATTGCACCACTTACTTCCTGTCCTTTGATATAGGCATTCGGCCTCCCCATATCCTTAAAGATTTTTTCTATAACATCAGCAAGCCCTTCTGCGCCTCCACCAAAAAAGGCATCGGCCTCTTTGAGAATGGTATCCTCCTCATAAGTATCATCCTCAGCTTGTGCCAATGTGAGATGTCCTGCAAAACACAACACACACACAAATCGTAGCAACATAACATTAATAGATTGTTTCATTCCTTTACCCCCTATTCCGGTCACTATCTTAAATTATTCCACCTAATTGCCTACACATTACCGGGACCAATGCTAAATACCCAAAACAGCATCTGTAATGATGTCTGCTATTTCCCCAGTATCTATCTCAATAAGAACTACATCGTTACCAACGATGATACGTTCATATCCATGATGACTATCAGGTAAAGATGAATCGAGTCCAGGGGGTAAGTTCCTTTTTGCAATGCCTGGAGGCAGGGGTTTCCCCCGTTGTAGATTTTTTGCAATGCCGGGAGGTAAGCCTTTATTTTTCCCTTTATTTTTTGATTTTCCCTTACCCTTGTATTTATCAGAATACGATCCATCATCGTCTTCGACATAGTGTACGTACTTATTATCGCTGAAATATTTTTTAATCATTTGCTTTTCAAATTCATTAAAAGCACCCTTGACACCTGATTTAACAACAGCCGTGGTAACTTCTTCAGCAGAAACGACGGGGCCTGTAGATATCAGGCACAAGCCTATCAAAACAAACATTATTTTACGCATGTCTAGTACCTCCTGGTTTTCAAATTCATCTTTCTAGTTTTTCATTCCCTAATTGCTTAATCCAAAAATTAATTGTATTGATGACTTCCATTGTACACATAGTTTGTGCATTGCGAGAATGCAAGTCCCTTTCCTCGATTTCACCAGTACTCCTTCAGTAGTATTATTAACGGAGTACTGATTATGACACCAAGTATAATTTCAAAGTTTCATCGATACACCATAAATTATGTGAACACCATCATAAATTTGACCACGAAACCTCATCTACTCAATAGAGTCTCAATAAAGTAGCCCATAAAAACTACTCTCGGAAAATAAGCCAGTAATATTTTATACCCAAACTACTTGGAAATGCAGGCTTCAGAGTTAAGCCAGAAAGTCAGAGCAAGGCGCAACTCGAAGTGAATAACTAGTCCTTCGTAAGAATTTGAAAAGCTTTCGCTCCCCCTTGCCTACACACCCAGCAAGATGCGCCGA
>JACZSJ010000097.1 GCA_022574295.1 Pseudomonadota bacterium | reverse complement strand
TAGCTTAGACCTAAATACCGCCGATTTCGCGCAGACAAGTGTTAACGCTTATATATTACGCAAAAACAAGGATTCATAATGGACGGCTTTAGGATAACTTTGATTGCTTTAACTACGTGCGGCTTACTAACGGTAAGTAGCTGCGTGTATCGCGATATTATTAAAACGCAAATAGAATACGAAAAGCTGAAATCTTTACAGATAGAGCCAGAAAAATGTACCGGTTGTTTACAATGTGAAATGGCCTGTTCCTATGAAGCCACTGGCTTATTCAACCCGGCAAAATCCAGAATTAAAGTATTTACTTTCCATGAAGAAGGACGATTTGTTCCCTACACCTGTACGCAATGCGAAGAAGCCTGGTGTATGCATGCCTGTCCGGTTGAAGCGATTGTTATCAACGAAGCCACGGGGGCAAAAGAAATACTTGAAGACATTTGCGTAGGCTGCAAAGTGTGCACGGTCGCCTGTCCATTCGGCACCGTGAATTACGATCATGACACCAAGGTGGTTATAAAATGTGATTTGTGCGGTGGCGATCCCCAATGTGCCAGTGTTTGCCCAACCGACGCAATTACCTATGTCGATGCAGATCATACCGGTTTAGAACGTATGCGCGCGCATGCAGCACAAAATCTCCCCCAGGATAGTGCTCAAGCGTAGGAGGATGAAAAATGGCCTGGACTAGAAATGTTTTACGCGTGAATTTAACAGATGGCTCAATTACCAATGAACCACTTAATATGGAATGGGCCAATGATTATCTGGGGCAGCGTGGTCTGGCAACAAAATACCTGGTCGAAGAAATCGATCCTATGTGTGATGCGCTTGGCCCCGATAACAAATTGATCATGGTAACAGGACCCCTTACCGGGACCATGGCATCTACAGGCGGTCGTTATTCAGTCGTGACCAAGAGTCCACTAACAGGCATCCTGGCCTGCTCTAATTCTGGTGGATTCATCGGCGCTGAAATGAAAAGCGCAGGTTGGGACATGATCATCTTTGAAGGCAAGTCACCCGAGCCTGTTTATCTCTATGTGGAGAATGAAAAAGCAGAGCTTGTCCCTGCTGATGAAATCTGGGGTAAATCTGTTTGGGAAGCGGATGAAATCTTACATAAGAAATACCAGGATCCTTTACTGAGGATTGCAGCGGTTGGCCGGTCTGCAGAAGCAGGGTGTTTATATGCCGGGATTATTAATGATCTACATCGGGCCGCAGGTCGTTCTGGTGTGGGTACCGTAATGGCCTCTAAGAACCTGAAAGCGGTTGCGGTACGCGGAACGAAGGGCGTTGGCAATATCAATGACCCTGTTGCCTTCATGAAAGTCACCACCGAGGCCAAAAAAGTTCTGGTAGAAAATGCCGTGACAGGCGAAGGCCTGCCGGTACTGGGCACGCAGGTCTTGATGAATGTCATCAATGAGATGGGGGCGATGCCGACCCGCAATATGCAAGAAGTCCAGTTTGAAGGCGCAGGCGATATCTCGGGTGAGGCGATGCTGGAGCCCCGTGAAAGTGATGGCAAAGCCAATCTTACAACCAATGCGGCATGCTTTGCGTGCACCATTGCCTGTGGAAGAATTTCCACCATAGACCGAACTCATTTTACCATTGAACACAAACCTGAATATTGGGGTAATTCCGGCGGTCTGGAGTATGAGGCTGCCTGGGCGCTTGGTTCGGACTGTGGTGTCGATGATATGGATGCCCTGACCTATGTCAATTTTCTTTGTAATGAAGATGGTTATGATCCCATTTCGTTTGGTGCAACCGTCGCTGCCGCGATGGAGTTGTTTAAGGTGGGTGCTATCACCACCGAACAGACTGATGGTGTGGAATTTAAATTTGGTTCAGCAGAAGCCCTGGCCAAGGCGGGTGAATGGGTCGCAACAGGGGAAGGCTTTGGTAAAGACCTTGGCCTGGGCTCAAAAAGGCTTTGTGAGAAATACGGACATCCGGAATTTTCCATGACCGTCAAGGGCCAGGAATTTCCTGCTTATGATCCGCGCGCGATCCAGGGCATGGGTCTGGCCTATGCCACCTCCAACAGAGGGGCTTGTCATTTAAGAGGGTATACCGTTGCCTCAGAAGTTTTGGGTATCCCGGTAAAAACCGACCCCCTGGCAACCGAGGGTAAGGCCGAGTTGGTCAAGGCCTTTCAGGATGGGGCCGCAGTGGTTGACTCAGCAGGTATTTGTGCCTTTACGACTTTTGCCTGGACCATGGAAGACATCGCGCCACAGATTGATGCCGCCTGCGAAGGAGACTGGAGTGTTGAGAGATGTATGGAAGTCGGTGAACGTATCTGGAATCTTGAGCGAGATTTTAATAACGCAGCAGGAATGACTGCGGCCGATGATACCTTGCCCAAGCGCTTATTGAAGGACGCGGCAAATATTGGCCCGGCCAAGGGTCGAGTCAGCGACCTGGACAAGATGTTGCCGGAATACTATGAACTCCGTGGTTGGACACCCGACGGCAAGTTGACTGACGAAACCCGCGCTCGTTTCGGACTTTAAATTCTTCATGAATGATCTATTCAGGAGTTAAACAATGAAGCATGTCATTATCGGAGCAGGTCCTGCCGGTGTCATTGCTGCAGAAACGTTGCGTAAGGTACAACCGGATTCAACAGTCACGATCATCAATGATGAGCCGGAACCACCATATTCCCGTATGGCGATTCCCTATCTACTGATTGGGAGAATTGATGAAGCAGGGACCTATCTGCGCAAGTCAGGCTCACATTTTGCGGATGCCGGTATTGAGATCATGCAAGACCGTGTATCCAGTGTGGAGGTAAGTGACAAAAGGCTGACTCTTGAAAGCGGTGAGTTGCTCGACTACGACAAATTGCTTATTGCCACAGGTTCTCGCCCGGTGAGTCCGCCCTTACCCGGCATGGATCTCCCTGGTGTTCACAGTTGCTGGACACTTGAAGACAGTCGACATATCGCTGCCAGGGCGAAAAGCGGCTCCAACGTCGTTCTGATGGGCGCAGGCTTTATCGGTTGTATTATCCTAGAAGCACTGGCCTCGCGGGATGTCAATCTTACTGTGGTTGAGATGGAAGACCGCATGGTGCCAAGGATGATGGATCAGAATTCGGGTAACCTGATTAAAAAATGGTGTCAGGGGAAAGGCGTTTCTGTACATACTTCGACCCGGGTTGAATCTATTGTAGAAGACGGTAACAGCCTCAAGGTGGTGCTTAACAGTGGCGAAACGGTCGATGCCGATGTGGTGATATCGGCGACGGGTGTTAAATCCAATATCCAGTTTTTAGAAGGCAGTAGTATTGAAACTGAATTTGGCGTGTTGGTGAACAATCGCCTGCAATCCAGTGAGCCTGATATTTATGCGGCGGGTGATGTGTGTCAGGGTAAGGATTTCTCTACCGGCGAATACAGCGTCCAGGCGATTCAGCCAACGGCAGCTGATCACGGCCGCATTACTGCGATGAATATGGCGGGTAAGGACACAGTCCATCAGGGCAGTATCAACCTGAATGTGCTGGATACCCTGGGATTAATCTCCAGCTCTTATGGCTTATGGATGGGCGTAGAAGGGGGAGATTCTGCCGAACTCTATGACCCCGAACGCTATCGCTATCTCAAGCTGCAATTCGAAGAAGATGTGCTGGTGGGCGCACAATCCCTGGGGCTGACCCAGCATGTCGGGGTATTGCGAGGTCTGATTCAAACCAGGATAAAACTGGGAAAATGGAAGCAGCACCTGATGCAGGATCCGACTCGTATCATGGAAGCCTATTTGGGGTGCACCCAGGCCATTGGCCATAATGCTGGTATCATTTAGGGAGCCTCTGATTAAGTTCCAAAATACATTGAGTCGTCATTCTGGCGCATGCCAGAATCTAGTCAAAATAATAACTTACTGGATGCTGGTATTCACCAGCATGACGGAGAGTGTACTTAATCTGGGACTCCTTAGTTTCTGCAGGGATCATTAAGTCTGTCCCCCTGGTAAATGTAACTATGCAAATTACCCTTAAGCTTTACGCCACCTTGAGCGAGTATCTCCCAGCAGGTTCTAAGAAACACAGGATAGTATTAGATATTTCTCATCAGGAAACGGCTTATGCGATACTTGCACGGTGTGATGTCCCCAAAGAGAAGGCCCATCTTTTTTTGTTAAACGGCGTTTATCTGACCCTGGAGCAACGCGAACAACCCACCTTAATTAAAGCAGGCGATACGCTCGCTGTCTGGCCACCCGTCGCGGGTGGCTGAAGAGGATTATTTGTTCCAAGTCTGAACCCGAGTACGGCAGGTTCGGGAAGGTTAATAATGATATCGACATTGAACGATAACGATTGTTTTCTTTGTAATTTTATAGACAAGCCGGTGTTCACGATCAATCCGTCTTGACCAGTATCCCGTCCAGTTATGCCTTAATGGTTCAGGATTACCCAAGCCATCAAATGGCTGCCGCTCAATATCCTTGATTAAAGCATTGATCCGTTTCAGTCTTTTTTTATCGGTAGTTTGCCAATATAAATAGTCATCCCATGCTTTTTCCGCCCAGGATAAAATCACTCTTCTATCAATTCATGTTGTGCTGTTTTTTCAGCCTCGACATCGGCAATGGCCTGATTAAGCCGTCTAGCATTTTCCGGACTGGCCATTAAATATGCGGTTTCCTCATAAGAATTGAAATCTTCAACTGACATAAGTACTGCAGGCTCGCCTTTTTGCCGGGTTATCATAATAGGTTTGTGATTGTTATTAACTTTATCCAGTATGCTGGCCAAATGACTTCTAAAAGATGAATAACTTATTGTGTCCATAAAACAGATCTCTCTTTGTAATTGTACATATCATAGTACAAGTACTTATTATTGTAACCACTATCATTCCGAATCCTGTCCCGAACCCCTGTCCCGAACCGAAGGGAGGGATCCTGAGAGGGAGCTTATGAGGAATCCATGCCCCGACCGGTGGGATGAGATCCCAATGAGATCCCTCACAAGTGTAAGGGGCGACACCTGCGGATTTCTCACCCGATGGGGTTCGAAATGACAGAAATTTTTGAGCGTGAGATGACAATCACACATCGGGATTTCTTCAGAATCTTACCTAAAGCCCTAAAAGATTATCTTTATCAGCAGCACGAAAATGTCATTAACGTTACCCTGGAAGAAGGTGAAATAGCCATTACTTTGTCAGAAGAAGGCGTTCGTCAGATTGCCAGTCTGTCCCTACCTAAGACAAACGTGACTTTCCAGATAAAAAATGTTGCAGAAAACACGAAAAATGAATTTTTCAAACAATTTGACCGGGCCTATCACCGTGGTGGAGGGTGATTTTCTTCACCTCTGTTACTGTCATTCCGAACCTGGTGAGGAATCTTGCTTTTGACCTGAGAGCCAGGATTTCTCACACTATGAGGTTCGAAATGACAAATAAAAAAGATTTCAAATTATCACGGTTTACGCTTGGTTGTTGTATAAATGATACAGAATTAACTTTTTTTTAAATATTGTTGTAAAAATGCAGAAAAAAAGTTGCAGTTGTTTCTGAAGTTATCTACACTTGCATTGTCTTTTATTAGGACACTCATGAGTGGCCTCATTACGAAAGTCTAGAACTTCATCAAAACTCTTTCGGGAGAAGTGAGTATCAAGGGGAGGGACAGGCTGGGGAGGTCGGATTTTTAAACCATATAAACGTAAAGTTTATATATACATATTTTAAACACAATATTTTCTGAGGAGGAAATATACAGTGAATAAATTAAAAACATTTAAAGGGGCTTGCCTGGTCGCAGCGACTGCCATGCTACCTCTTTCACAAGCAGCCATGGCTGAGGTGACCATCTCAGGCTGGGTCAATGAAGGTGTGACCTTCTATGATGACGGTACTTCAAGCGATGCGGTACAGATTACTGATGGCGGAAACACACTCGGTACTCGTATGATCTTCGCTGCTTCAACCGAAGCAGCAACGGGTCTGACTGTAGGTATGGAAATAGCATTAGAGCCGCAGAGTTCTGGTACGATTCTGGGATGGGGCACCTTAGGTGTAGCAGACGACGATCAATTTGATTCTCTTGGCGTGTTGAATAACAACGTCTGGGTTAGTGGTGCCTGGGGTAAGATAACCTTTGGTTCGCAAAGCATGCCGACGGATAACATCGCTGTGCTGGAAGATCCTTCACT
>JACZSJ010000028.1 GCA_022574295.1 Pseudomonadota bacterium | reverse complement strand
CCGACATAGAAGTCCTGACTGGGCTGGATCCTGTTAGAAAACGCCCCAGTATGTACACGGACACTTCTCGACCTAACCATCTGATACAGGAGGTGGTTGATAACAGTGTCGATGAAGCCATTTCCGGGTATGCGGAAAAGATTGAGGTTACCCTACATAAGGATGGGTCAATTTCTGTCAGTGATGATGGTCGTGGCATGCCTGTCGACAAACATCCAGAGGAAAAGGTCTCCGGCGTTGAAGTTATTTTAACCAGGTTACATGCGGGCGGGAAATTTTCCAACAAGAATTACCAGTTTTCAGGTGGTTTGCATGGGGTTGGCGTCTCTGTTGTTAATGCACTTTCCAGCAGGCTTGATGTGCGTGTAAAGCGTGGTGGTAAGGAATACAGCATGTCTTTTGCCTCCGGGGAAGTGAAATCAAAAATCAAAGTCACGGGTGAAGTAGGTAAACGAAATACAGGAACAACTATCCAGTTCTGGCCCGATAAAAAATATTTCGACACAACTAAAATATCAATCCCCAGACTGAAGCATGTGTTGCGTGCAAAGGCTGTTTTATGTCCAGGCTTGCACGTTTTTTTCACCGACGAAATTAGTAAGGAAAAAAATGACTGGTATTACGTCAATGGGTTAAAGACCTATCTATCTGATGCGTTAGCGGATTACGATTTGCTTCCTGCAGAACCGTTTCTTGAAAGCATGAAAGGTGATCATGAGGCGGTTGACTGGGCAGTGCATTGGTTGCCGGAAGAAGGTGAGCTGATCACGGAAAGTTATGTCAATCTGGTCCCGACTGTTCAGGGCGGGACACATGTCAACGGTTTGAGACAGGGATTGTTGGAGGCCATGAGAGACTTTTGTAACTCACGTAATTTATTACCTCGTGGTATCAAACTTACCGCTGAAGATGTTTGGGAACGTTGTAACTATATATTATCTGTCAAGCTGGATGAGCCTCAATTTTCGGGCCAAATCAAAGAACGTCTTTCGTCCAGGGAGTGTGCTGTCTTCGTCTCTGGTGTTGTCCGGGACAGCTTTAGTCACTGGCTACACCAGCATATTGAAATGGGTGAGCGGATTGCCGAACTTGCCATCGAGCATGCACAAAAAAGATTAAAAGCCAGCAAAAAGGTCGTACGCAAAAAAATAGGCGGGGGGCCGGCCTTACCTGGAAAACTAACAGATTGTTCAATGCAGGATCTGGCCGTAACAGAATTATTTCTTGTCGAAGGGGATTCGGCGGGGGGATCTGCCAAACAGGCGCGTGATCGTGAATTCCAGGCGGTGATGCCACTGAGAGGGAAGATACTGAACACCTGGGAAGTCGATTCATCCCAGGTGCTTTCATCAAAAGAAGTGCATGATATTGCGATCGCCATTGGTGTTGACCCGGGATCGGATAATCTCGATGGTCTTCGTTATGGAAAAATTTGTGTGCTTGCGGATGCCGATTCTGATGGGGCACATATTGCCACTTTATTATGTGCCTTATTCCTGAAGCATTTTCAACCACTGGTGGAAAATGGTCACATTTATATTGCCACGCCTCCGTTATACAGAATTGATGTTGGAAAGGAGATTTTTTACGCACTGGATGAATCTGAGAAGCAGGGAATTCTGGACAAGATTTCGGCTGAGAAAAAGAAAGGCAAAGTGAATGTACAGCGTTTTAAGGGTTTGGGGGAAATGAATCCTTTGCAACTACGTGAGACAACGATGGCACCGGAAACTAGGCGTTTAGTCAAGCTGACGCTGCCAGATATTAGAAAAGCCGAAAAAATGATGGATATGCTACTGGTTAAAAAACGGGCACCAGACAGAAAAATTTGGCTTGAATCCAAAGGTGATCTCGCAACCGTTCAGTAATATATTGTTCATCAAATATTTGCATGTGTACCGTACTCATGGAGAAGAGGAACAAGATGCTGTGATTTTTTTATAGAGGAAAATAGATTGTCCGATAATATCAATTTTCAGTTTGAACAAAACGAACAAAGACCGTTGCAGGACTTTGCCGAGCAGGCATATCTCGATTATTCCATGTACGTCATTCTAGACAGGGCATTGCCGCATATCAGTGATGGGCTAAAACCTGTTCAGAGACGCATCATTTTTGCCATGTCAGAACTTGGCTTGAAATCGGTTTCAAAATATAAGAAATCGGCCCGTACCGTGGGTGATGTGATAGGTAAATTTCATCCGCATGGTGATTCAGCTTGCTATGAAGCCATGGTGCTAATGGCGCAGCCATTTACATATCGTTATCCCTTGATTGATGGTCAGGGTAACTGGGGATCGATGGATGATCCAAAATCTTTTGCAGCGATGCGCTATACAGAATCAAAACTCATGGCATATGCCGAAGTCCTTTTAAGTGAGTTAGGGCAGGGTACTGTTGAATGGCGGCCTAATTTCGATGGTACGTTGCAGGAACCCGGTTTATTGCCCGCACGACTACCCAATATTTTGCTGAATGGCACAACAGGAATAGCCGTAGGCATGGCGACAGATATCCCACCACATAATCTGATAGAGGTAACGAGTGCCTGCATACGTCTACTGGAATCACCAAAATCGACAGTGGAGGAACTTTGCGAACATATTAAAGGGCCAGATTTTCCTACCCATGCTGAAATCATCACATCCAGGGAGGATATCCTGGAACTTTACAAGAGTGGTACTGGGTCAGTAAGGATGAGAGCTGTCTGGGAAAAAGAAGATAGTCATATCGTCATTACGGCATTGCCTCATCAAAGTTCAGGCAGCAAAATACTTGAGCAAATTGCTGCCCAGATGCATGCGAAGAAACTACCTATGCTTGATGATTTGCGTGATGAATCTGATCACGAAAATCCTGTTCGAATTGTGTTGATCCCAAGATCAAACCGAGTGAATTGTGATGATTTAATGTCCCATTTATTTGCTACAAGCGATCTGGAACGTAGTTATCGCGTCAATATGAACATTATTGGCTTAGATGGTCGACCAAAAGTCATGGATCTAAGATCGATACTGAAAGAGTGGTTGTCATTTCGGATAACGACTGTCACGAAACGGTTGCAGCACCGTCTGGACAATATCCTTGCGCAGGTTCATATATTGCAGGGTCTGATGATAGCTTATTTGAATATTGATGAAGTGATTCTGATTATTCGGCAGAAAGATAAGCCGAAATCTGTTTTAAGGAAACGTTTTAAGCTATCTGACATCCAGGCTGAAGCCATACTCGATCTTAAATTACGAAGATTAGCCAAACTTGAAGAAATCAAAATCAAAGGTGAACTAAAAGAACTTGAAAAGGAGGGAAAAGCATTAAAACAAACGCTAGGCTCCAGGCAACGATTAAAAACTCTGGTTAAAAAAGAACTTCAAGCAGATGCAAAAGAATTTGGTGATAAAAGAAAATCGCCATTAATTGAGCGACAAGAGGCGCAAGCGATTGATGAAACAAAGTTACTACCCACAGAAGCCGTAACTGTCATTTTGTCGACAAAAGGCTGGGTACGCGTAGCCAAAGGACATGATATTGATCCGAAGACATTGAATTACAGAGCTGAAGATAGCTTTAAATGTATGGCATCAGGTCACAGTAATCAAAATACTGTGTTTATTGATTCAACAGGCCGATGTTATACCTTGCCGACGCATTCATTGCCCTCAGCTAGAAGTCATGGTGATCCGGTTTCAAGTAGAGTAAATCCTCCAGATGGTGCCAGCTTTGAAGGTGTTATGTTGGGTAAGGCAAGTAACACTTATTTGATGGCATCTGATGCCGGTTACGGGTTTATCGCAAAACTGGAAGATTTGGTAAGCAGGAATAAAAACGGGAAATTGGTTGTGAGTTTACCCAGGGAATCAAAGCTTCTGCCGCCCGTCATTGTAATGAACTATGAAACTGATTTAATCGCAGCCGTTTCCACGATAGGTAGATTATTAATCTTTCCATTAAATCAACTTCCCCTGTTAGCCAAGGGCAAAGGATTAAAGATTATTCAAATCCCTCCCGCAAAACTACAAGCGCGAGAGGAATACGTTGTTGCAATGACGGTTGTCTCTGATAATGCAATATTGACGATTAAATCCGGGCAACGACATCTAAAATTGAAACCTGTAGATATAAAACACTATGTGGGTGAGCGCGGGCGTCGTGGCAATATGCTGCCTCGTGGATTCCGTAATATCACATGGATGGGTGTTGTTGAGACATAAATAGGTCACATAACAACTTCATCTTCTGATGTAATATCTTCCTGGGGGGGGTGGACAAGATAACCTGACAAGAAATCTGCACCACATTCTATGGCGGTTGAAAGATAGTCTGCATTATCTATTTTGTCCGCAATGGTAAGCGAACCAAGGTCTCTTGCGCTGTCTATCAACTCGCGCAATTCATCAGCTATTACTGACTTTTCTTCTCCTGAATCAGATGTTTCATACATCGGAATTTTCACAAACTCGAATGATGTCTGTTGTGTACATGTATTTAATATTGATGAACCTTGAACATTAGTCAGGGCAAATGAGATTCCGTATTTGTCTCTTAGTCCCATCATAAGATCCACAATATTTTGTTGATGGGCAATAAAATGTTCAGATCGGATCTCGAACATGATGGATGATGCCAGGCTGGGTTGATTGAAATGTTTGATTAGTTTATCAATCCATTTGATTAACCCATTATCTATCAGGCTGTCTTCTTCCAGAGTGACGAGAAAAGCTACTTTATCATCACCCTCTTTTTTTATTTTATCTAACCTACCAATAATATGTCTGACTACCCAGTAATCCAGCCCTTTTGCAAGTTTGTTTTGTTTCAGCACTGGGAAAAAATCGTCATAGCCAAGTAATTGACCGTTTAGATCAATCAATTTTGTCCGCACTTGATATATTGTTGTATCAAAAATCTCGGTAGCATCTGAAACACTGATGATTGGTTGAAAAAAAGGTTGCACACGATTTTCCTTGATTGAATTCTCAACATGTAAAACCATTTTCTGATCAACTACATCCAGACTTTGTGATTTCCCACCAAAGACAACAAATGAATTATCAGGTTTTTCCATGGCGAGACGTACTGCAGCGTCAGCACAAGCTATATTTGTAATTGCACCATGCGAACTTTCTTTTAGAAACGCTATTCCAATACTAATTTTATACTCGGTGGATTTTCCTTCATGTTCAAAGGGTAAGGAAACTACCTTGCAAAGTGTTTCAGCAAATTCGTTATAAACATCGTTATTCTCAGCCCCGAGCATAATGACTGCGATTGTGTCATCATTGATCCTGATAATTTCAACGCTGCCAATTTTTATGGATGAGCTGGACTCGATGATGACATCAGCTAAATGACTTGTCAGATTATCAGCGGGGATTAAACCAATGGTGTCGTGAATTTCCCTGAAGCCATCAATGGTTACCAGGAGCAGGGCACCTTCCTCATGTACTTCATCAAGCCTTTGGAAGAGTTTGACCCTGTTTATTAGTTTACCCTGGAGTAGTTGGGCATTGTCCATGCTGTTTTCTTCGGCATGTTTATTCATGGCGCGATGGATCGAGCGCTTTAAAGCGGCACTACTTAGTCCATCTTTATTTAGATAATCATGTGCGCCGTATCGAAAGGCGTTGACTGCTATTGTTTCATGACCACGATCCGTGGTTAGAATGATTGCTGGAAATCCTACGCCTGTTTTACAAATTCTTATCCAATCTAGTCCATTTCCGCTCGGACCAAGTTTGTAGTTCAAGATCAACAGGTCAAAATCCTGCCATGGAAAAGTGTTGTCAGGACATCCATTTTCAGGATCATATTCATTCACTTTGGCTTTTGGGAAGGCCTTTGAGAAAAAATGCGACAACAATCGCCGAAATCTCGCCGATCTATCAATAACCAAAACCTTGTTGATCCTAAGTTTCGACATATTTTTCTTTAATTACCCTTTATGTCTGGTTAAAGTGCCACATTGGCTTATAAGCAAGCTATTGTGCATGTGCTTTATTACCATGTCATCCTAAATTTTAGGATAATTTAATGTGGAATATTGATTAGAAGCCGCATACAGCCTCAAGATATAGAATAAAAATAAACATTCCGATAGAATCTGCAATTGCCTCGTAAAATATATAATTGTAATGGGAAATAAAATACCACACACAGTCAAGTTAATAGGTCTATCTGAGCATGAACAAAAGGTATTGAATGCTATTTTTCTATTGTCAAAGACACGACCAACTTCATTCGCTCTGTTTGATGGAGATGAAAATAATAAGCCAGAAATGATGATTGTTAACTTTGATGATGCAGGGGTAGTCCATGAGTGGCAAACATTGTGTATTCAAAATACTGAATATCCATCTATACCTGTCATCAGGGTCACCCGTGTAAGAGCCAGAGACACGGAAAATTATTATATGCGTCGGCCGTTTATTATCACAAGGATGCTGTCTTTATTTGAAAGGCTGGCCACCAAAGAGTTTGATTCTTCTGCTGATGGTGCATTTGAGGATGATGACTTGCTAGATTCAAGCACCCCTGCTAAGGAACGGGCCCAGAAACAAGCAAGCACAGACGAATCAGCGAAGACGGAAGAAAAGAGCCTCGCCTCGGTTCTAGTTGTCGATGATAGTCTCCCCGTACGAATCCAGATGAATATGGCACTGAAGAGCTACGTGAAGCAGGTTGATTTAGCGGAAACTGGTGAAAAAGCACTGGAATTAATCAAGGAAAACCGGTATGACATGATCTTTCTTGATGTGATACTGCCAGGTGTTGATGGATATGAGATATGTAAAATAATAAAAAAAGATAAAAATTTTAAAGAAACACCAGTCATTATGCTGACAGGTAACTCGTCCTCGGCTGATCAGGTCAAAGGAACGCTTGCTGGATGTGACTCATATTTGATAAAACCAGTGAAAAGTGAGTTATTTAAAGAAACAATGACTCGTTATATTCAATAGTTTTAATCAGACACTGTTACACAATAGTACATACGGTTATACCTCCACCACTTCAGTTTCTACAATATATTCTTGTGGTGGTTGCAAAAAATAACCAGAGATAAAATCAAATTCACAACGCATAGCCGTTGTTAGTGCATCATTACTTTCAATTTTATTTGCCACAGACAAACACGAATATTCTTTCCCTGTGTTGACAATATCTTCAATTTCTTTTTCCGACATTTGAGGATCATCAAAAAACGGTGAAAACGTAATAAAATCAAATTTTGATTGTGACAAACAACTCTTCAATGTCGAACATTCTGTCACTTCAGTTAGTGCAAATGATATATTGTATTTTTCGCCGAGTGCCTTGATCAAAAATGATGCCTGTTTCTGATGTTTCAAATAATTTTCTATGCTTATTTCAAGCACCAGCGCATTGTACAGATCAGATACTTTATGCACAGCAAGCTGCGTTTCCAGCCACTTTAAAAACACTATATCAATAATAGTCTCCTCTGTTAACGAGACAAAAAAACCGGCTCTCTCTGAATCAGGTGTGTTGCTCGTGGTAATCTGTTTTAAACATGATTCAATAACCCATCTATCCATATTTTTTTGCATTTCTCTACTTTTCAAGACAGGCATGAATTCTCTGGCTTCGATTATTCCATCATCAAGACCAATCAAACTTATTCTGACTTGATAATATTCAACAGAATCAAATTTAGAACCCATGCTGGATAGCTTAACAAAAGCCTGGTAATTAGGTTTGACGCGATCTTCACTAAATGCATTTAGGATATGAGCAACCAGTTGTTCATCAAATACTATTTCAGAATTATCATCATTGGTGATTTCATGTATGACAAATGAATTACCTGGTTTATCCCGGCATGCACGGCAAGCAATATCCGCCTGTTTTAGGATTACCTCTGCATCAGTGTCATCGTTCGATACATAAATTGCAGAAATATTAAGTGAAAAATCAATTTTTTTACCGTTTTCTTCATAGGTCGCTTCGTCAAATTGGTTGCAAAGTTGTTCGCAAATAATATTTCCTTTGTCCTTTCCCTGATAATTACGAATCAATATTGCGATACTTGCATCACCAATCCTTGTTACATCCTCGGTATATTCCGAGTCGGCGAGATATTTTAAAATTATATCTGAGGTAAAATTAGCAACCTTGTCTGCTGATAACATGCCAATTTCATCACGTAATGCCTGGAACCTGTCAATCTCAGCCATAATCACAATATCATTTTTGTTAGTGTGCTCAAGAGAACGATAAAATTTTTCCTTGTTGTATGTATGCACACGAAGCTTTTGCGTATCTACTTTCTTTGAATCCTCCTGGTATTTTTTTAAGGCATAATCAATAGATTCAATCAGACGACCCTTAGTTAAACCTTCTTTTTTGAGATAATCCTGCGCTCCATATCTAAATGCATTAACAACGGTCTCCTCGTTGCCGTGCGCTGTTAACATGATCGTTGGGGGAAAACTTGAAGAAGTCTTGTACAATCTGAGCCACTCCAGGCCATTCTCACCGTTACCCAGATCATAATCGAGAATAATCAGGTTATATTTTTCCCAAACAAATGTTTCTGAAGGTCTCCCGTCGGCTGGGTCATAGACATCAACGGATGCCCCTGTACAGACTTTTTCGAAAAATTTTATTAGCAGGTCTCTAAAGTCTTTCGAATCGTCAATGATCAGTATTTTCTTTATATTGGACATCAGGGGATTAAGGCATATTTTTCATTGGTTAAAATTCTTCATTCTGGTCATGAATTATATCTAATTGAATGCTTAGTGACGAGTAAAATACTTATGAACCAAATTCCTGAAAAGAGATAATGGTTTTGTGTGGTGTATCCACGTCTTCTCTGATCAGTCTTGGCACCAGATATCCGGGAAGTTGTTTTTGCACCTCACACATGAGCAACTTTGCGCTGGTTTCATCGACCTCAAAATGGCTAGCTCCTGCGACGGGGTCTAACAGATGCAGATAATAAGGAGTAATTCCATATGAAAATAAAGTTTCACTTAATTCTACCAGCGCATGAACAGAATCATTAACCCCTTTCAGTAAAACAGACTGGTTAAATAGAGGTATATTATTATTTCTTAATTTGTTCATCGCTTGCCGAACAGATTGATCCAGTTCGTTTGCATGATTAACATGTAGAACGATCACGGTTTGCAGACGTGTTGCCGTTAACCATCCTAATAATTCGTCGTTTATCCTTTCAGGAACGACGACTGGATAACGAGTATGGATCCGCAATCGTTTCAGATGAGGAATCTCCGCCAGTTGCGATACCAGCTTCGAAAGACGCTCATCAGAGACAGATAGAGGATCACCACCACTTAGTATAATCTCTGTCACACTCGTCTCTTTTTGAAGAAAGTTGATTACCTTTTCCAGATTCTCCCCGGATGGCGTTGAGTCAGAATAGGGGAAATGCCTGCGAAAACAATATCTACAATGAATTGGACAGGCGCCTGTTAATACAAGAAGTACTCTGCCCTGATATTTATACAATAAGCCCGGTGAAACCTGGGTATTGTTCTCATTGAGGGGGTCCCTGGTAAATCCGGTTTTGTCATGTTCCTCTTCGACTGAAGGTAGCACCTGTTTAAGCAAAGGGTCTTGAGGATTGTCTTTTTTAATTCTATTTAGGTAACCAGGTGGTATACGGAGTGGAAAATCTCCATTTGCCTGATTCGATATCAGTGAAACATCTTCGATGTTTAGCTTGCTGAGTAATTCGTGTGGATCTGAGATCGCCCTCTGTAATGTTTTCTTCCAATTTCTATGCTGCATGTAAGCCCTTATTCACGGTATGATGTGGGATTATTGTACAGAATATTCGGAAGAGGAGTTCATGGCGACGTATAGCACAAGTGAGTTCAGGGCAGGCCTGAAGATCATGATTGATAATGATCCTTATGCAATTGTGGTCAATGAATTTGTAAAGCCGGGTAAAGGACAGGCATTTAATCGGGTCAAAATTCGTAACCTGAAGAATGGTCGTGTCATTGAAAGAACCTATAAATCTGGTGAAAGTGTTGAAGCAGCAGATGTTCTGGAGTTAGAAATGCAATATCTATATAACGATGGCGATAGCTGGTACTTTATGGATCAAACAACATTTGAACAGTATCCAGCTGATAAGGCGGCCGTTGAGGATGCTGCAAAATGGTTGAAAGGTGAAGAGATATGTGAGGTCACTTTATGGAATGGGACGCCGCTAACGGTCGCAGCACCAAATTTTGTGATACTTCAAATCACAGATACCGATCCTGGCCTACGAGGTGATACAGCATCTGGGGGATCGAAGCCAGCAACTTTGGAAACAGGAGCCGTGGTGAAAGTGCCTTTGTTTATTGAGAATGGTGAGTTACTGAAGATTGATACCCGAACAGGTGAGTATGTCGGGCGGGCCAAAAATTAAATATCCCATAGTCAAATACAAATTAGTGAACTGTAAATGTCTGAATCATGGCGTCCTTGCGCCGATAACAAAGTCATTAAACTGAGGGCAGAGGTATTAGCCAAAATCCGCAGTTTTATGCTTGGGCGAAATATACTGGAAGTCGAGACGCCAGTTTTGGCACATGCAACTGTGACAGATATTCATCTGGACAGCTTTTGTAGTACATATTCCAACCCACATCAAAAGACAGATAAAATCTTATATCTGCAAACATCACCTGAATACGCGATGAAGCGTCTATTGGCTTCTGGCACAGGCGCCATCTATCAAATTTCCAGGGTTTTTAGGAATAAGGAGCATGGTAAACTTCACAATCCGGAATTTACAATGCTGGAATGGTATCAACCGGGCTATGACCATCATCAACTGATGCAAGCGTTTGAATCGTTATTGAGTTTCTTCGACATCGGCCAGTGTGAGAGAATTAGCTATGGCGATCTATTCACTCAACATACAGGATTAGAACCCCATACATGCGATACTGTTAAGCTGGGTAGATTGGCCCAGAAGTATGGTTTGTTATCCAATGGTGAAGAACGCTCAGTCTTGCTAGATTTTATATTTAGTCACAAGATAGCCCCAACATTAGGAAACTCGAAACCACTCTTTGTCTACGATTACCCTGAGTGCCAAAGTGCACTCGCAAGACTTAGCGACGGTAGACAAAAAGTTGCTGAACGGTTTGAATTATTTATCAACGGACTGGAAATCGCCAACGGTTTTCATGAACTCACGGATGCAGATGAACAAAGACAAAGGTTTGAACAGGATTTGCTGTTCCGAAAAAAGAAGAAGCGTCCAGACATACCTATTGATCGTTACTTTCTGGATGCCTTGAAATATGGCCTTCCTGAATGTGCAGGTATTGCAGTGGGGGTTGATCGACTGCTAATGACAATAACAGGGTCTGAAGATATTTGTGATGTACTCACCTTTCCAATTGCAAGAGCCTGAAGGATTATCCTGAATTAAATGTTTAATGTTCACGATATCCTCTCTGAAACAGGCCCGTTCGTAGATTGTATTGATGGCTTTACCGTGCGCCCTCAACAGCAGCAACTCGCACAGACGATTGCTGAGGTACTTGAAAATGATGAATCACTTGTGTGTGAAGCGGGGACTGGGACAGGAAAAACCTTTGCTTACCTGGTGCCTGTCCTGTTATCTGGTAAACGGGTGATTATTTCTACAGGGACCAAGCATCTTCAGGATCAATTGTACTACAAAGATTTGCCCATCGTCCGCAAGGCATTAAATGTTCCCGTTGTCACCGCCTTACTCAAAGGCAGGGAAAATTATCTTTGTTTGCATCGACTCGAACAGGGCGATGAAAATTTTCGTTATCTCAGCAAAGAAGATTTGTTGGAATTGCCAAAGGTAAAACAATGGGCAACACAGACAGACAAAGGGGATCTGGCGGAATTAATCAACCTGCCGGAAGATGCTGCCATTCGCTCCAGGATTGTTTCATCGGCAGAAAACTGTCTAGGGCAGGACTGTAGCTTTTATGATGACTGCTTTGTCTTTAAGGCCAGGCGTAAGGCAAATGAAGCTGAAGTGATCGTTGTTAATCATCATTTGCTACTAGCAGATCTGGCATTACGTGAATCAGGCTTTGGTGAAGTATTGCCAAAAGCAGATACGATTATTTTTGACGAAGCTCATCAGTTACCAGGCCTGGCATCGGATTTTTTCAGTCAGACACTGAGTAGTCGTCAGTTTACGGAGTTATTTAATGATACTACATCTGCATATTTGACTGATGCAGGCGATATGGAAGAAGTTCAGGTTGAAATCCGGGAATGCCAAACAAGTCTGCGTCAATTGCGTTTAAGTTTTGGGCGTAAAGAAAGACGCAGCGCATGGAACGAGGTATTTGCTGATAAAGAAATTAGAAAGGCATTACAGGATTTCCTCGATCATTTAATCAAACTTGAAAAATATCTGGATACCCTCGCGGAACGATCCAAATCACTGGAGAATTGTTGGCGACGATGTAGCACTATGATCGAAATGTTGCAAACGTTCATGGAAAGAGAGACAGAAGATCTGATTCAATGGTTGGAAACGAGAGGGCAGGGCTTTTTACTACATCAAACCCCTCTGGATATTTCAACCACATTCCAGGCGCGTTTGGCAGAACACGGTTGTAATACTATTTATACTTCAGCCACGCTTTCTGTTGCTGAAGATTTTACACATTTTACCAGTCAACTCGGTTTGTCAGATATAAATGCCCAAAGCTGGCACAGCCCATTTGATTACCAAAAACAGGCATTACTATATTTACCTCAAGGTATGCCGGAACCTGGGGAATCGATTTATACAGAGGCTGTTGTGAATATGGCATTGCCAGTGATTGAGGCAAGTCAGGGGCATGCATTTTTATTATTCACCAGCCATCGCGCAATGAATGAAGCTTATCGTTTATTAGCAGGCAGGACTGACTATCCATTACTACGGCAAGGGGATGCGCCAAGGTCAGAACTATTGCAGTCGTTCCGCAAAACTAAACATGCAGTTCTACTGGGTACCAGCAGCTTCTGGGAAGGTGTTGATGTGAGAGGCAAGGCGCTTTCCTGTGTCATCATCGACAAATTACCTTTTGCACCTCCCGATGATCCGGTGTTCCGCGCACGGGCAGCGAAGATGCAGGAAAACGGACAAAACCCATTTATGACTTATCAAGTACCTCAGGCCGTGATCAATCTGAAGCAGGGAGTTGGTAGATTGATACGGGACGCGACCGATTATGGTGTCCTGATGATTTGCGATCCCAGGATCATCAGCAAACCTTATGGAAAAATATTCTTGAATAGTTTGCCGAATATGAGAAGAAGCACCGAGTTGGCAGACGTTGATGAATTCTTTTTCGAAAGAATGCAGGGCGATGTATTATCTCTTTCATCTTAAGATTAAAGGCATTTTGGAATGAAATTACCAAGAATGTACATCTACATTTTCAGAGTTTTATTATTAGTCACTTTGATAGTAGTGACGTTCTTCGCAACAACGTCACTGCAGTTTGCAATTGTTCCATCGATATACGAAAAATTAAATCATTTTGCTGCCTTCCTTGTCTTAGCATTGTTACTAGATTTCTCATTTCCAAATTCTTGGTTTAATTCGGTTAAAATATTTGCATTGATTGCTTATGGTTTCTCATTAGAAATTATTCAGCATTTCTTACCACACAGAATGTTTTCATTGTTTGATATTGGTGCGGATAGTATTGGATTGCTTGCCTATGGGTTATTAATTCCATTCATTAAAAAATTACCTGTACTGAATGATCGATGGGCCAGCTAATATCATGAGCAATCATTTTAATATAGAACCATTTCATCGGGACCATGTCGAGCTATTGCAGATCACAGATACACATATTTTTGCTGATGAAAAAGGAACATTAGATGGCGTAGACACCCAATCCTCCCTTAAAGAAGTATTAAATCTCGCCAGAAGAAATGACTGGCCGGTGGATGCCGTATTGGTGACGGGCGATCTTGCGCATGATCCAGTAACTGTTGCCTACGAAAGATTACTCGAACTATTGACAGAAATTGATAAACCGGTTTTTTGTATACCAGGAAACCATGATGATCCGGATTTGATGTTTCAAGTGTTAAACAAACAAAACGTGCATACATCAAAATCACTCGAAATTGGGCAATGGCTTATTATTATGCTGGATACCTTTATGCCAAACACCCACACCCATGCCGGGTATCTGATACAGGATGAACTTGATTTTCTGGACAATATATTGAATGAAAATCTTGATAAACATGTACTGGTTTGCCTGCATCACCCCCCGGTCGAAATCGGTAGTGTATGGATGGATAGTATGCGATTAAACAATCCAGAAGATTTTTTTAATGTTCTGGACGAATATGATCACATCAAGGCTGTTTTATGGGGACATATCCATCAGGAATTTACCTCTGAACGTCATGGTGTCACCCTGATGGCAACACCCTCTACCTGTGTTCAATTTATGCCTGGGGCGGGTCAATACACAAAAGACGGTCGTGCTGCGGGTTATCGCCATCTGAGATTGAACGCTTCTGGCGAGATTAACAGTGTTATCCGACGCTTGAATGAAGACAGCGTGTGACAGCACGTGGTTGCAATCGTGAGTTAATTCAGAGAATATTCTGTCGCGATAATCCTCGTCATAATTGAAGCAGTTGCGGTCTTATGCTGGGCACTATGACGACAGAAAAAAATTATCAACTACATTCAGAGTCAAACTAGGGTCAATTCTTTAATGAGTGAGATGAAGTTCACAGTAGATCATCAGTGGATCAGGCTGGAAGAAGATGGTATAGCAACGATAGGCATCACTGATTATGCCCAGAAGCAGTTAGGGGATGTGGTTTATGTAGAATTACCTGAGGTCGGCAGAGAGCTAGGCATGGGCGACGAAGTTGCCGTGGTGGAATCAGTGAAGGCGGCTGGAGAGGTGAAAATGCCCTTAACAGGCACTGTGCTTGCGGTAAATGAAAATCTGCAAGATGATCCGGGAATCGTCAATGCAGATCCTGAAGGCGATGGATGGTTTATCAGAATAAGCATTAATCATCCTGGAGAAGTTGAAGAACTGATGGACGATAGTGCCTATAACGAACTTCTAACCGAACTTTAGTGCTGTGTGCCAATTCTACAAACCCAACTATCGGCAGCTAATAAACTTATTTAAATAAGTATAATAATATTATATAAATCAAATATATATATATAATACTTAATGTTAATAGTATACCTACTACAACTAGATTACCTGTATTTAATCGGTGACTTTATCCCGTAAATAAACAGGAAGGGCTTCTGCAGCATCCACAGTATCACCGCGCTGGTAAGCATCAACAGCCAAGGCACAGATAGCTTCCGCTGAAGGATAATCACCCAGTCTAAATCCAGCCAGGGCATCTCCCATCTGATCTTGTAGTTCTGATCCATAAGTCTCCCAACCACTGCCGACGCCGAACCAGCTATCAGATCCAGCCAAGTCTTTTGAGCCGAAAAATCTAATTGAACCAGGCGGACAAACACTTTCTTCTCCGACAAGCTGCATGATGGCTGCGTCATTTGCCTGATATAAGGCCCAGTAAACCTCGCCCATACGTGCATCGATCGCGCAAGCAATCTGTTTTGATTCTGTCATTGCGCCTTGAGCCAGGGCTGCGAGTGTTGAAACAGGCACGACAGGCAAATCAGCGGACATTGCTAGCCCCTGGATAACACCGGTTGCGATGCGTACACCGGTAAATGCACCGGGCCCGCGTCCAAATGCCAAAGCATCAAGCTGCGAGAGTAAAACCCCTGACTCTGAAAGCAGTTCGTCGATCATGGTGAGGATTAATTCAGCATGTTGTCGTGGTGCGACCTGGTATTTTGTCGTGATAGTCCCATCACACTGCAGGGCAGCTGAGCAAGCTTCGGTGGCAGTGTCAATTGCGAGTATTTTCAAGAGTGATCCATTTAATCAAAAAGTTTTATATTAATCAGCTAGTTGTCGCATTATAATGCCGCTCATGTTTAAACCTGTCGAAGTCTTTATCGGACTGCGTTACGTACGAGCCAAGCGTCGCAATCATTTTATCTCATTCATCTCCCTAACATCTATGTTAGGTGTTGGTCTGGGTGTGATGGCTTTGATTACCGTGCTTTCCGTGATGAATGGCTTTGAGAAAGAACTCACCGAGAGAATCCTGGGGATGGCTTCTCATGCCACCGTTGTCGAACGGGGCAAATCACTCTCAGACTGGCAGACCCTGGCTGCTGAGATTGAGCATTATCCGGGGATTACTGGGGTTGCCCCTTATTTTCATGCCGAAGGTATGCTGACACATGCTAAAAATGTGAATGGCACGATTGTAAGAGGCATATTACCAGAAGAAGAACCTAAGGTTTCCGTCATTGCAGATAGAATGATAATGGGTAAGTTTTCTAATCTGGTTGCAGGTAAATTTAATATTCTTCTTGGCAAAGAGTTAGCGCGCACACTCGGGGTGACCGTCGGCGATAAGGTTACCCTGGTCGCGCCACAAACCAATATCACCCCTGCCGGTATCCTGCCCAGACTCAAGCGTTTTACGGTGGCAGGTATTTTCGAGATTGGCATGCATGAATTTGATAGCGCATTGGCACTGATTCACATGGACGATGCCATGCGTTTGTTTCGTAAAGACGGACCAACAGGCTTACGTTTAAAAACAGACAACATCCTCACCGCACCAGTCGTTAGCAGAAATGTCGTTGCTCAATTGCCCGGTTATTTTTGGGTGACAGACTGGACACAAAGACATGCAAATTTTTTCCGCGCATTGAAGATGGAAAAAACAGTGATGTTTTTTATCCTGACACTGATCGTTGCCGTCGCTGCTTTTAATATCATTTCAACCCTGATCATGACAGTCACAGATAAACAAGCAGATATTGCAGTCCTAAGAACCATTGGCATCAGTCCAAAAAGTATTCTGGCAATTTTTATGATCCAGGGCACCTTGATCGGTGTGGTGGGTATCTTGTTTGGCATTGTCAGCGGTATATGGTTGGCATCAAATGTTGAAACTATCATTCCAGCGATTGAGAATATGTTGCAAATAAAATTTCTCTCGCCCGATGTATATTACATTAGTGATCTACCTTCTGATATGCATTGGAGTGATGTCATCACCATTGGCATCGTGTCCTTTATTTTCTGTATTCTGGCGACGATTTATCCTGCACTCAAGGCAGCACACACACAACCTGCTGAGGCCCTGAGATATGAGTAATGGGGTTATGAGTGACGGGGATATGAGTAATGTTGCTATGAATGATCAACTAACTGATCAGGTCATCTCATGTGTTGGCCTCTACAAATCCTTTGCAGAAGGAGATTTGCGGGTTGATGTATTGCGGGGCGTCAATCTACAGGTCACGCGAGGTGAAAGTATCGCCATCATGGGAACGTCGGGTTCTGGTAAAAGCACCTTGTTACATTTGTTAGGTGGGCTGGATTTACCCAGCAAAGGCGAAACGAAAATTATCGGTAAAAATACATCAACACTCACAGATGCAGAGCGTGGCAAGTTACGTAATGAATCACTGGGTTTTATCTACCAGTTCCACCATCTCTTGCCGGAATTTACGGCGCTTGAAAATGTCGCCATGCCCCTGCTCATTTCTGATAACTGTGATGCGAATCAAGCTGCTAACTCAGCTAAAGAAATACTGGAGAAAGTCGGGCTGGGAGATCGTCTGGAACATAAACCCGGAGAATTGTCCGGTGGTGAAAGACAACGTGCAGCAATTGCCAGGGCATTGGTCACCCGACCAGAATGTATCCTTGCCGATGAGCCGACGGGAAATCTGGACGAGAAAACGGCAGATCAGGTATTTAATCTAATGCTGGAATTAAAACAGGCTGCCGGTACCAGTTTGATTATGGTGACACACAATCTGAGCCTGGCAGAAAAAATGGATAAGACCTATCAGTTGCATGATGGCTTGTTAGAGGCACATTAGGCATATCAATTCAAGACCAATACTAGGGAACCTCTGATTAAGTCATGAATCGACATCTTGCGATTAAAACATCCTGTTTCTGCGTTGTAAAATTTCGCAATAGCCTTGCTATTACGCGCGTTTCACGCCTTGAACCAGAATGTTATAAGCAGCAATCTGTTCGACCCAGACTTAATCAGAGGTTCCCTAAATAATGAACTATGAGTTAGCCCCTTTGTTGATAAGGTGTCTAATAATTGGAATAATAACTTTGATATGAAGACGCGCCTTGTAAATATTTTTATGGTTCTGGGATTTATTCTGTTATTGCATGCAAGCTACGCATCAACTGAAGAGCGAACTCCAACACCACGTATTGATCACGAATGTTCCCGTATTGCAAAAAAACTATCCAGCGTTGGTTACAAAGAATGTCTGAATCGTAATCTACAGCGGAGTACCAGTGTTTCTGTTAATGGTGCCCCAATTCTGTTCAAGGAATATCCTCCCTTGAAGAGTCGTGAACCCATGGGTCGCGTTTTACTAATCGGCGGCACTCATGGCGATGAGTATTCTTCTGTAAGTGTGGTTTTCAAATGGCTTAAGATGCTGGATCAATTTCATTCGGGTTTATTTCACTGGCATGTTTTTCCCTTGATGAACCCGGACGGTTTGTTGAAGAAAAAATCCAGCCGTACCAATGCAAATGGTGTAGACCTCAATCGAAATTTTCCAACGCGAGACTGGAAGGCAAAATCAGAACATTACTGGATCGTTCGTACCAATAAAAACCCTCGTCGCTATCCCGGGACCCATCCATTGAGCGAACCTGAAAGCCGTTGGTTATATAGTGAAATCAATGATTTTAAACCAGATGTTATTATTGCTGTTCACGCGCCCCATGGGATTGTAGATTTTAATCACAATGGCGCTACTGATGCTCCCAATAAACTCGGCCGCTTACATCTAAATCTACTTGGCACCTATCCCGGTTCCCTGGGGAATTTTGCTGGTATCCAACGAAGTATTCCCGTCCTCACCATTGAACTTGAATACGCGGGCATCATGCCCAGTCCGAGAGAGGTCAATGATATATGGATTGATATGATTAGATGGTTAAGACAAAATTTGCCAGTGGAGCGTCCAGGAGAGCCAGTGGATCTGGAAGAAGAACTGCGCTTGGCTCAAGGTAAAGAAATAAAAATCGATGAAATAGATGAGATAGAAAACATTTTTTAACAGATTGCGAAGGTGCTGTGAGCCTGTCAATTAAGAAACAACAGTAATATGTTAAAAGCCGGGGGTTACGGGATGGTTTTTTAGGCAATCATAAAACTATGATGGCCAGTTAATTATTTCTAATGTTACTTCAAACAGACCCTTCAAAAATGATTCGCCAGTTCCCGTCTTCTTCCATTCGCCAATATTGACGTTTACGGTATACGCGGTGAAAGTTATCACTGGAATAGTTTTGCAAAAAGGTCATAACCAAAATCGGGTCGGTACCATTAGGATAAAGAAAGATGCTGGTATCGATTAAGTCCACCTTGATAAAGGATTTGGAAGGATTGACACGGCGCTTGTGTGCAACCCAACTTTCATAGTTTTTACCGAGTCCTTCATAGTCCTTGGAATAATGACGTAGGTACAATCCAGCATCACGACTTTCCCAATCTTTTCGCCATTGTTCAAGGTGCCCATAAAAATTATTTCGGCGCTGTTGCCATTCGGTTTTTGTGACCCATTCAATTTCCTGTGCAAGGATTACAGGTGTTGTTTGACCCTCACCAATATAGGGCGCCAATGTGTTCAAATCATCATTGCTGATGATGACGCAACCATCGCTGTCATCCGGCGGCCGTGAGAAAGTCCCGTTGGGCGTGCCATGCAACCAGATACCAGTACCCGTTCGACCACTACGTCTGTCCCAGATGTTTGGATAATTAATAGGAAATGCTCCATCCCCATAGAGATCCGGTAATTCATCGGAGTCGATAAAGCGAGTGACAAAATAAACACCTAACGGTGTTTTTTGATCTCCTTCTACGGATTTACCAGCCCCTTCCTTGCCTATCGTGACATAAAAGTCATCCACATAAACGGGCACACCATCTCGATTTTCAAATAAAAACAAGCGATGCCTGGATTGATCCACAACAATCACATGAGCCTGCGCATTTGCCAGTTGGATCACGGAGGAAGGTATCAGGGTTTTATCAATGGGTGATTTAAAATAATTCCAGCGAGCAAGTGCTTCATCACGCAAGGCATTAACCTGCTCAGAGTTTTCCATGTGGAGGTTTCCAAAATTCGTAATACGCTGACTTTTCGACATCATTAAATCAGCATAAATTAATTGAGCTAAAGCAAAGTTAGGATTGATATTCCTTAGCTTATCGAGATTTATCAGCGCTTCATCGATCTTTGATTGACTGATGTTTTCAAGGGCGGACATCAACAGGGCTTCTGACTGAGCCGAGAAATGTTGTTTTGTTTTTTGAAATTGCTGCTGTTCCTTTGCGGCCAGTATTTGACATAAGGTAAATGCAATCAGAATTGTGATAGCAGTGTTTTTTATCACGCTCATTAGCTCGTTATCTAATCTTCCAGTTATCCATTTTAATTGGATTCTTCTCTTGAAATTAGCCAGGCCGCTCCATTGGTATTATCCAATAAAAGTTGCTTGGTTACCTGATCTGTATAAGTATCAGATTGATAGGTTTGAGTAAACCTTGCCATTGCAATATTTTCTCCCAGTATTTTAACCGTCATATCTTTGAGGATAATTTTGATATGTTTCGGTTGATTCAAACGTATGTGACGTTGTTCTTGCCATTTTGCACGGCTCAGACCATTTGGTGGGACAAATTTCCTTGAATAGCTATTGATATACCTGTCCACATCTTTCGAAGACCAGGCATTGGCCCAATTATTAACAGCGGCTTCTACTTTTTTACGTGCTGCTTCATTAGCAAAAGAAGGTTGCAGAATGGCGGTTGGCCGTGGGTCGAACTTGGCCAATTTAGGTTCTGGCTCTGATTTTTGAATCACAGGTTCTGGATTGACCACAGACTCCGATTTGATTTGCGCAATGGCCTTGGGAGTGACGGGTTCCGGCTCCAGGATCAAGTCATTGATCATAGCGAGCTTTTTTCTTGTCTCTTTATTGTCCGAATCTAGTTTCAGGGCCTGATTATAAGCTTGTGAAGCCATTTTGGCGTAGATATCACCCAGGTTCTCATGTGCTATGGCATAACTTGGGTGGGTATTTATGGCACTAACTAATGCCTCTTTAGCTTTATCGTATTCACCACTTGATGCATAGATAACAGCTAAATTGTTAAAAGGTTCGGGTAACTCGGGGTGATTTTCGGTTAAAGCTACAAAAACTGCTTCCGCTTCCTTGAGCCTGTTCATACTGGCGAGGGTTAATCCCTTTAGAAACAAAACCTGAATTTCGGCTGGATTCTTGGATAGTCGCTCTTCCACCATAGCAAGCGCCTCCTCAAAATTACCCTGCTGTATCAGGCGCTGAATTTGTTCATTGCCAGCTTCGACAGAAGTTATCAGGATGCCGAAAATGATGATGATGGAGAGAAATTTAAATTTTATTGGCATGCTTTGCTTGCTTTAGAGTCTTCTCTTAACATTACATTAAATTTATCTATGTTCTTATCAACTTACCTTAAAATTTGAACCCGTATTCTAAGGATTCCTTTACAGTAACGCAATTTGATCATATCGGGTTTTGGGTGATTTTGACCAGTAATTTAGAGGTAGCTCTATGATAGTTGCTCCTGTGCGGTAACTCCCGACTTCCTCGACGCTGGCTTCCTGCTTTGTTCTGCCTGCTGCATCCATGCAGTCGCGTCTCCCATCACGCTGATACGTCCATATATGTCGCCCTGTGCCCACGTCATTTATTCACACCTCACAAGGAGGTAAATAGAGATCCCTGGTGGTCGCAGCACGTCTGGTCAGTTCTGATTGAATCTACTCCGCCTTCTTTGTTCCAACTTCCGTAGTAATAATATTCTCCATAGCACCCTAATGGTGACATTGCCGATTGCGGCACTGAACACGCCTAATAATAAACAACCCGCCATGAGCGGCTGCCAGCTATGCGCTAATGTCTCCGTCATCCACTGGATAGAAAATTTGAAAGCATCTTCTTGTATTGGTACATCTAACAAGATACTCCCCAGTTTGTAAGCAAGATAATAAATAGGTCCCGCAGTGAACGGGTTGGTCACCCAGACGAAGATGATAGATAAGGGTAGATTTAATCTTAAGATGATGGCCGTGGCAGCGGCAAAAACAGTTTGTAAGGGAATAGGCATCATTGCCCAGAATAAACCTATCGCCACACCTCCCGCAGATGAACGACGTGTCAGATGCCAGATGTTTGGGTCATGCAACCAATCTCCAAAATGACGCAGATGTTTATGTTCCTGAATATGTCTTCTTTCAGGGATAACTCTTTGCAAGTAGGATTTAAGACTCATATAAAAAATAGCTATGTAAAGATTTAGAGCTCGGCGACTTTTAAAAGCGCGCTATTATACCCAAATTACCTGGGAATGCAGGCTTTAGAGTTCAGATCAGGAAGTCAGAGCACAGGTTACTTGTTCCAGACGTAACCTAAGTACCTACATCCATGTAGGCAAGGCGCAACTCGCAGTGAATGACTGGTCCTTCATAAGAGGTGCAACGCGACACTGGCTTTCTAGCTGAGTTCTCGCAGGGCAAGGCGAGGAACAACCATTTTTTTCGTTCTAAAATTTTGAACCAGGCAGAAAATTGTTCCTGCATTTCCAGGTGGTTTGGGTATACACTTACAAATAGCAGATCTTAGGATTAATTTATTTCAGAGTGTGTGCTCAGGGAGAGGTTGCGTTAGTGCGTACAGGGACGATCGCATTTCTAATTGGTATTGTTGTCTTTCTACATGTCGCGGCATTGCCGCCCCAATGGATCCTGCTCTCTCTTTCCGTTGCCATATTGGCATTGCTTGGTTTACCTCAAAACCAAATTTTAACCGGCACCCCCAGGGCAATACTCTGTGCAATGATTTGTGGTTTTCTCTGGGCGTTCATTCGCGCAGACATCATCTTGTCCGATGGTCTGGATAGAATGACTGAAGGTGAGACTGCGATTGTCACAGGGCAGGTTGTTTCATTACCGGAAATTCTGGATTCCGGGATTCGCTTTGAATTTCAGATCAATGAAATGAAATCGCAAGATGGTAATGTTTTAAGAAACCCGGGAAAGGTACGTCTTGGGTGGTATAGAGATAATATCGAAGTTAAACCAGGGGAACATTGGCAACTTTATGTAAGGCTCAAACGACCTTACGGATTCAGCAATCCCGGTGGTTTTGATTATGAAGGCTGGTTATTTCAACATCGCATACGCGCCACCGGTTATGTGAGAAATGGTGAGCAAAATAAATTAACTCATCAGGCCCCCATCTTTTCTATCAATCATCAACGTTACTTACTCCGAAATTTAATCAATCGTAGTTATCTATCTGATTCAGGTGATTTTGAAAAGAGTCTCCTGCTGGCTTTAAGTCTGG
>JACZSJ010000027.1 GCA_022574295.1 Pseudomonadota bacterium | reverse complement strand
CTTTTCTTTGTAAGAACGAAAGAAAAGTACCGAAAAGAAAGCCCCCGATGTCATGGTCTGCGGCTTTTTTATTATGCTCGTCATTCCCGTGTAAATGGGAATCCAGTAATTTTTTAGAATTGGCTTCACCTTTTACGGTGAGTTACTTCTTGTTGCTCACCCCACAAGAAGTAACCCGTCATCAGACGGAACAAATATTTAAATAATTATGAGAAAAATTGGGATTAATATCCTACCGAAGACTCATAATCGGCCAATCCCTTTTCTTTGCTTCTGCTTTTAGAGCATCATCCGGATCTACGGCAATAGGATGTGTGACCATGTTCAATAATGGAATGTCGTTGTGTGAATCACTATAAAACCAGCTTGTTGATACTTCGAAATTATTTTCCTGCAACCATTGCTCATAGCGAGTCACTTTCCCTTCGGCATAGGATGGTGTGCCACTGAGCTTCCCAGTGAATTCACTATTGTTCATCTCAGGTTCTGATGCGATCAGATCATCAATATTAAACAGTTCTGCTATGGGGATGGTGATAAAACTGTTGGTGGCAGTAATGATCATTAATTTATGCCCCATATTACGGTGATCCTCAATCAGATCGATGGCTTTGGGTAACATGACGGGTCGAATTTTCTCATCAAGAAAATGTTCTCGCCAGCTTAGTATCGTCTTCATATCATTTTCGGCCAGAGGACGAAACTGAAACTCCAGGAATACATTGATATCTAGATTTCCTTCCAGGTAATCTTGATAATAACGATCATGTTCCTTTTGGTGTGCTTCAGCATCGACGTAACCATTCTCGCCGAGGAATTGTCCCCAGAGATAATCACTGTCACCAGCTAATAAGGTGTTGTCTAAATCAAATATCGCCAAATCCACTTGTTTATAGCCTTGTTAGTGTTAATGGATACCGCGGATAGTCTATGTTGAATCCTTGTGAAGGTAAAATATTGAGTTGAAATTTGCAGTGAACGGGTAAGTTATGGAAGAATCACCTTATAACGTTGATGAGGTAAGGCAGTGATTGATTCAGAAGGTTTTAGAGCCAATGTGGGAATTGTCCTGAGTAACGATGCAGGACAGGTGTTTTGGGCAAAGCGCACTGGACAAGATGGCTGGCAATTCCCTCAGGGCGGTATCAAGGCCAATGAAACCGCCGAATCAGCCATGTACAGGGAACTAAGAGAGGAAGTCGGTCTGTTGCCAAAACATGTAGAAATTATTGGCTGTACCAATGACTGGTTGAAGTATTGGTTGCCAGAGAAGTTCATACGACATAACTCCATGCCCTTGTGTATTGGTCAGAAACAAATCTGGTATTTATTAAAACTTGTAGCGGATGAAACAAACATTGATTTGTCTTACTCAAAGAAACCTGAGTTCGATCATTGGGAGTGGATAGAATATTGGTCCCCTGCCAGCAAGGTCATCGAATTCAAAAGAAATGTCTATGAACAGGCGCTTAACGAGTTTGCGCCTTTTCTGTTTCCCTGAACCAGTCGAAACTGGGACGGTCGGAGTTAGGCCCCAGATTTATTAACGACGAGTGCTATTGTTGTTTGTTTGATATCATAAACATCACTTCGGGCAAGACTCGCCGTACAGATTTTCCACTTAGCCTTTTTATGTAACCTCTTTTAAAACTTGGCGGGAAATTTTTTTCAGTTAACCAATCATTAAGTTCTTCCAGCTTCACTGCGCATTGCTTCATGGCAACGTCGACAACGTGCCGAGGGTCATTGTAGTTAGCCACTTCAGCGCGAGAGGTATCTGTCAGACATTCATCATAAGCGTCGCTAAACTCTGACATCATGTTATAGTCTTCTCTGGTAACCTGATCTTGTGACAAGTACTCTGGTTCTAGTTTGGGATCGACTTCGTCTTCCCCTTCCCCTCCAGCAGCAACGTAAGCAGGAGTTTGAATTAACAATAATATTACAAGTTTCGTCAGTTGGTTTTTCATTATTTATAATTACCTGATTGAATTTTTCCGGTTTGTTAAATTTGTAATGACAGCAATAGTTTGAGCTGGGCAGTATAATGCAGCATTTCCAAAAATACATCTGGCCAAAGAACATTTTTTAACTAACTATTTTCAATCATATGAACTATTTTTCCAAAATAATTGATCCAGAACGCATCTTAATAGCCAGTGACAAGATCAGTCAGACACCTGCTTTTGTTTATGATGAATCTGCGATCATAGAAAAATTGGCAACATTATCTAAGGTTAAGAAGAATAGTAGTTGCCAGATCCTTTATTCAATTAAGGCTGCCCCCATGACAGGTTTGCTGGAAATGATTGCTAGTCATGTTGATGGATTTTCTGTGAGTTCACTGTTTGAGAGTCAGATAGCAAAAGAAATAATAGGGGATAGCGGCACTGTTCATCTTACAACCCCCGGCTTGAGAGAAGACGAAATCGGGTCGGTCGTGAAATATGTAGATTATATTTCCTTTAACTCCTTGAGCCAGTGGCAATATTATCAGGGACCACTACAGAAGGATGTTCGGGGGGATGGCAATCGAAAACTGAATTGTGGCTTGCGCATCAACCCGGAAATATCATTCGTAAAAGATGAGCGTTATGACCCCTGTCGCAAATACTCAAAACTGGGAGTTCCAATCTCTGAATTAGAAAATATTAAACATCTCGATAATATCCAGGGGTTACACCTGCACAATAATTGTGAATCCAGTGACTATACAGAGTTGAAGCAGACAGTGGATCACGTTTGTCTGTTACTTGGTGCAACACTTGAAGGCATGCAATGGATTAATCTGGGTGGAGGATACTTTATAGATGATGAAAAACAACAATATATTCTTGAGCAGATCATTAAAGATCTGAAAGACACCTATGCCCTGGATGTTTTTATTGAGCCGGGGAAAGGGGTTGTAGGGTCAGCCGGTTTCCTTGTTTCATCTGTTGTAGATATGTTTGAGTCTGGTGGCAAACAGATAGCAATTCTTGATACCACTGTAAACCATTTGCCTGAAGTTTTTGAATATCAGTATAAACCTGAAATTGTGCAGGAGAATCCTGAGGGGAATTATGAGTATCGCCTGGCTGGTTGCAGTTGTCTAAGTGGTGATATATTTGGGGATTATCGGTTTGAGCAAGTATTGAGCATTGGTAGCAGAGTGATCTTTAAAAATGTCGGTGCGTATATGTTTGTTAAGGCAAATACGTTCAACGGAATTAATTTGCCAGCGGTTAATATTTTAAAGTCTGACGAAGAACTTGTTCTTGAAAAAGAATTTTTATATGCAGATTACAGAGGAAAATACTAGGGCACCTCTATTCATTATCATTTTCTATTTCAGTTTTACCTGTTTCTATATTTCTTGATAAATTCTCCCAACATTTTGAATTCATTTTTCCTGGCGCTTCCTCTGCGCCAGATCAGGCCAATTTCCCGGTGACTGTTTTTAGGCATTGTTTGTGTTCTTATATTTGTATTCTTAAGCATAGGAGAATTTTTGGCCATCTCAGGTAAATAGGTGACACCCAAATCAGCTTCGACCATTTCGATTAAGGTCAACAGGCTACTTGCCGAGAATTGACTGACTTTATTCAGGTTACGAATTTTACAGGCAGACAGTGCGTGATCCCGAAGACAATGGCCATCCTCAAGCAATAGAATACTTTCTGATTGCAGGTGATCGGCCGTGACTTTTTGTGATTCTATAAATTGGCTGCCTTTTTTATACGCCAGCAGAAACGGGTCCTTAAAGAGTGTCATCTTTTCAACGTGACGTAATTCATAAGGCAGCGCTATCAAGATTAAATCCAGCTCTCCACTCATCAATTTTTCATAGACTCGCAGCGTTGTGTCTTCCTGCAAAAAAAGTTGTAAGTAAGGGAAATGTGAACGAAGCTGGGGGAGTATTTTAGGCAATAAAAATGGTGATATAGTTGGAATGACACCTAACTTCAATTTGCCACACAGGGGTTCATTATTCACCTGCGCCAACTCCATCAAAGCTTCAACATCCCTGAGTACCAGTCGCGCCTGAACCACAATCTCCTGACCCATTGCAGTAATGGTCACCCGTTTATTGGTGCGGTCGACGATCTGCACTCCCAATGTCGATTCAAGCTCGCGGATGGCGACACTGAATGCAGATTGGGAAACGAAACATGCCTCGGCAGCCTTACCAAAATGTGTATATTTCTGCAGAGCGATGAAGTATCTCAGTTGTTTTATAGTCGGTAAATTCATAATATATATTATCCTAAAATATCTATTATACTAATATAATTATTCTATTGTATTTATCAATAACTATTTTTTAGAATGACTCAACAATCTGTGAAGATAGATACTTTTTAGATAGAAATTAACCAATTTTATGGAGTAAATGAAATGACCTCAACTGTACCAGAGATTGTATTTAAGACGCGTGTACGCGATGAAAGTATTGGTGGTGATAACCCGTTTCGTTGGCAGGATGTTAGTACGGATGACGTATTTAAAGGCAGGAAGATCGTGCTTTTTGCACTTCCAGGTGCCTATACGCCTACCTGTTCAAGTACGCATCTGCCAGGTTTTGATAAGGGATACCCGGCGCTAATCGAACAGGGTGTCGATGAAGTCTACTGCCTGAGCGTCAACGATGCCTTCACCATGTTTCAATGGAGCAAACATTTAGCTGTCGATAATGTAAAAATGTTGCCTGATGGCAATGGTGATTTCACCCGTTTGATGGGGATGTTAGTCAAGAAAGAGAACCTTGGTTTTGGCATGCGTTCATGGCGTTATTCAATGCTTGTTGAGGACAAGGAGATCATCAAATTGTTTAGCGAGCCTGGACAATCAGATAATTGTCCAGACGATCCATTCAGCGTCAGTGGTGTTGATACGATGCTGGAATATCTAAAGCAATCTTAAGTTGTTGTAGATGAGAAAGCCCCGGAGGACGATTGTCCTCCGGGGCCTTTAGCTGTCGCGTTCGAGTACTACGGTCATTAATGCAGGGGATCTCTTTGGGGTCCCTGAAGAGCCAACGAGAGTCGGCTTATTCGTAACAGCTATGATATAAGTTTAGTAGATTATTCCAAGAAAGAAATGTTTTGGCTGGATTAATATCATACGGTGACCAGAAAGTAATGATATTGAGAAACCCACTATAGAAGTGGTATGAAATGAAAATATGGGTAGATGCAGATGCATGTCCTGTGGTAATCAAAGACATTTTGTTTAGATCGGCAAAGCGTACCGGGGTGCAGTTGACGTTGGTCGCTAATCGACCTTTGCAAATACCGCCATTGCGCTTCATTAAATTTATTCAAGTAGACTCTGGTTTTGATGTGGCTGACAATGAGATAGTTAGACAGCTTAGCTTTGGTGATCTTGTCATAACAGGTGATATTCCTCTGGCGGCAGCAGTGATTGAAAAGGGAGGCTATGCTCTTAATTCTCGTGGCGAACTGTATACAGAGGATAATATTAAAGCTCGTCTAACGATGAGAGATTTTATGGAGTCGCTACGAGCTAGTGGGATAGAAACAGGTGGCCCGCCAGCGTTAAGCCAAAATGATAGAAAATCTTTTGCGGATCAGCTGGATAAAATATTAACCAGGCACACAAAAAATGCATAATGAGGAAAATCTAGCCGATCCGAACTTCCCCTGATAAAGTGGGAACCTTCTCATCACTTTGCATTATTCAATAAATAGTATTTCATATTCATTTAAATATAATGTTTATAGCTTTGTATTTTTGAGGCGTAAGGCATTCATAATGACGGACAATGAACTAAAACTCATGGCCGTTGCAGCAATCATAGGGGACAATAACATGCCAAAAACTGGATAAAGAACACCGGCAGCGATTGGCACGCCCAAAGAGTTATAAATAAAAGCAAAGAAAAGGTTCTGACGGATATTACGCATGGTCGCGCGACTCAAAAGACGTGCACGGACAATACCGCGCAGATCCCCTTTGACCAGAGTTACACTAGCACTTTCCATCGCGATATCTGTCCCGGTACCCATGGCAATCCCTACTTCTGCCTGTGCCAATGCCGGAGCATCATTAATACCATCACCAGCCATTGCTACCTTATGTCCCTCAGCTTGCAATTTTTTCACGATCTCTGTTTTCTGCTCTGGCAGAACTTCTGCAATAACTTCGTCAATATCGAGTTTTCTGGCCACCGCTTCAGCGGTTGTACGGCTATCACCGGTCAACATCACAATTTTTATTCTTTCTCTATGCAATGCAGCTATTGCCTCTGGGGTGGATGATTTAATCGGATCTGCGACACTCAATATGCCTGCTGCCTTGCCATTGATGGCGACGAACATGGCAGTTTGTCCGTCGCGTCTAAGCTCTTCTGCATGGTCTTTGAGTGAATCAGCATTAATGGAAAGTTGTTGCAAAAGCTTTATATTGCCAATGGCTACCTGAAAACCTTCAACACGACCAATCACCCCCTTACCTGTGACGGACTCAAAATCCTCGACCTCTGTGAATTCTACGTTTCTTTCATTTGCACCTTTAACAATGGCTTCTGCCAACGGGTGTTCACTGCCACGTTCAAGGCTGGCAGCGAGTTTCAAAACAGTCATTTCGTCATAGTCTTCATATGCATCCACATTAATCAGTTTTGGTTTGCCCTCAGTCAAGGTTCCGGTTTTATCCACGACTAATGTGTCAATACGTTCCATGACCTCCAGGGCTTCGGCATTTTTAATCAACACACCATTGGTGGCACCAAGACCGGTGCCGACCATGATCGACATCGGTGTGGCCAGGCCAAGTGCGCAAGGACAGGCAATAATTAAAACAGCGACCGCGTTGATCACAGCATGGGCAAGTCGAGGTTCTGGACCAAATAAACCCCAGACTATCAGCGTGATGGTTGCGGCAAGGATAACGACAGGAACAAAGTAACCGGAAACAATATCCACTGTTTTCTGTATTGGCGCCCGGCTACGCTGAGCTTCAGAAACCATACGTACGATCTGTGCTAATAAGGTATCGCTACCTACACGTTGAGCCTGCATAATGAGACTGCCAGTACCATTCACTGTTGCACCAATAAGCTGGTCATTAGATCTTTTACTGACTGGCATCGGTTCACCAGTCACCATCGATTCATCAACAGAACTTGATCCATCGATGACGAACCCATCTACAGGGATCTTTTCTCCGGGACGTACACGTAATCGATTCCCGATTTGCACATGTTCCAGAAGTATATCTTCTTCTTTTCCATCGGCACGGATGATTCGTGCTGTCTTTGGTGCCAGGCTTAATAACATTTTAATCGCGGCATTGGTCTGACTTCGCGCACGAATTTCAAGTACCTGTCCTAACAACACAAGGGCAGTAATAACGGCCGCCGCTTCAAAATAAACCGGGACAAGACCCATTTCATTACGTACTGTCTCGGGGAAAATACCGGGGAGTAAGGTGGCGACAATGCTATAACTCCAGGCAACACCGATACCCAGGCTAATCAGGGTAAACATATTAAGGTGTCGTGTAATGATTGATGCCCATCCCTTGACAAAAAATGGCCAACCACCCCATAACACAACGGGTGTTGCCAGTATTAATTCAAACCATTGCCTTGATTGTGGTTGCATAATTTTATTGATTGTTTCAGGCCAGAATTCGGAGCCCATTGCGCTGATAAATACGGGAATTGCCAACACTGCGCTAATCCAGAAGCGGCGACTCATTTCAATGAGCTCTAGATTTTCTTCTTCCACTTCCACCGTCTTCGGTTCAAGGGCCATTCCGCATTTCGGACAATCCCCGGGTTCATCACGAACAATCTCAGGATGCATGGGACAGGTGTATTGTTTTTTTGATGTTATGGATGTTGGTGTTAACGGCTCCAATGCCATACCGCATTTAGAGCAACTACCAGTACCGACTTGCTCGATCTCGGGATGCATCGGGCACGTATAAAGCGTGGCTGTTGTAGCCGGCGTTTCTGTTTTTACCTCATGGTGATGGCATGATTCAGTCATCTTTCTTATGCGTAACTCAGTTTAGATGTTTCGTGGAAAGTGGCCGGAATTATAATCAAGGCATGGGGATACAAGAATGGTTTCAAGCTTCTAATGACTGTGATCATGATTATTTTCATTCGAATCATTATCAATTTTATTCTCTTCCTGCGCGGCGACTTCATCATGTTCTATATTGTGTGTCTCACCCTCCCCATGGTTGTGCTCGACCGTCTCCTGTTTTGATGGCATATCTGCCATTTGCTCATCGTCTGATGCTCCCGAATGAGCGTGGGGATCATGCTCATTACCGTCTTCCCCATGATCATGCCCACTGTTACTATCGTCATGTGCATCCGACTCTGGTCCATGATGTCCATAATCCTGCGCTTTCTCTTTTATCCTGTTGTAGTCAGTGCTTGTTAGATCCCTGGCTGACTGCAAAAATGCAACTACAGGCCAAATCTCGTTTGCCTGGTGGGTCTTGCCAAATGCTGGCATTCCAGTCATGCGTATACCGTTATTAATTATCCAGAACATTTCTGCGGCTGTTCTGGCTTCAGTTAAATGCTCCAAATCGGGCGGTGCCGGATTCAAACCTTGTCTAAGGATGCTGGACGGCTTATCAGGTTCTCCATGACATTGCGCACACATTTCCACATAGTCTGACAGTCCGGCAAGAATCATTTCATTTTTATTAATATCAGGCACTTCAATATTTTGTGCACGCCTTTCTACTGATTTCTCCATGGTTGTATGCAGTAACCAGGTAATAATCGGCCCGTCCTTATTAGTTGCTGCAACATTAAATATTCCTGACTGCACAAAACCATATACGCCAACTAAACCTGTCGTGATTAATATTGCCAAGCATTTAAGTAATTTCATTCCGGGAGTTCCTGATTATTATTTAAGTTAAATATACAGATTATCTAAATCTATGTACCAGTACATACTGTTTCCAAACAAAATAAACCGCAGGGATAACAATTAATGTTAAAGCTGTTGCACTGATCATACCTCCCACCATCGGTGCGGCGATGCGGCGCATGACTTCTGATCCTGTGCCACTGCCCAACATAATGGGTAATAATCCGGCAGTAATGGCTGTTGCCGTCATCATGATGGGTCGTATGCGTAATAATGCACCTTCTGTAATGACCTCTTGTAAATCTGTTAACGAAAATGACTGATTGTTTTGCGCTAGTTTTTCTTTTCGTTTATTCAATGCCTGATTGAGATAAACCAGCATGAGGACACCAATCTCAACGGCAACACCTGCAAGCGCAATAAAGCCGACACCAACCGCGACTGACAGGTTGTAATTCATCAGGTAAAGCAACCAGAATCCACCACCGAGGGCAAACGGTAATGTCCCCATGATAATGAGGACTTCCATAATGCTTCTGAAATTCAGGTAAAGTAACAAAATAATAATGACCAGGGTAAAAGGGATAACGACAGCAAGTCGTTCGCCAGCACGCACCATATATTCATATTGTCCGGACCAGTTCAGTGAATAACCCGGCGGCAAATCGACTTGAGCTTTGACCACTGCTTGCGCTTCCTTAACATAACTTCCCAAATCTCTCCCTTCGGTATCAATATAAACCCATCCATTCAAGCGGGCGTTTTCACTTTTAATCATCGGCGGGCCGTCTGCTATCGTGATCTTTGCCACATCGCCCAGGGCTATTTGGGCACCGGCCGGTGTCACTATCGGAAGAAGTCGAAGTTGTTCAATCGAATCACGGTATTTGCGTGGATAACGTAAATTAACCGGATAACGTTCCAGCCCTTCGACTGTTTCCGTGATATTCATACCCCCCACTGCGGTTTTGATCACTTCCTGAATATCGAGGATGTTCAGCCCCAGACGCGCTGCCCTAAGTCGATCGATATCAATATTGATATAACGTCCGCCAGCCACACGTTCCGAAAACGCAGAGGCAGTACCTGGCACCTGCTGTACAGCCCGCTCCACCTGGCGACCAATCTCTTCGATGACTTTCAGATCAGGCCCGGCGATTTTAACGCCAACCGGTGTTTTAATACCGGTTGCCAGCATATCGATGCGGTTTTTTATCGGCATGACCCAGACATTGGTCACGCCAGGAAATTGCACCAGCTTATTTAATTCTGCCTTTATTTTTTCCATGGTCATACCCTCACGCCATTCAGAACGCGGTTTGAATTGTATGAGGGTTTCAATCATGGTCAGTGGTGCCGGATCGGTTGCCGTCTCTGCACGGCCAATTTTACCTCTAACAGTTTTCACTTCAGGGATCGTGCGAATGAGTTTATCGGTTTGTTGTAATAACTCCCGTGCCTTACCAATAGAAATGGCGGGAAAGGTCGTAGGCATATACATGAGATCACCTTCATCCAGTTCGGGCATAAATTCAGTGCCCAGTTTTGTTGCCGGCCAAAGACCGATGGCAGCGATAATAACGGCCAACAAGATAATGGTTTTGGGTGCCTTCAACACTAGTTTTATAAAGGGATGATAAATAAATAACAGTAAGCGATTGATGGGATTTTTATGCTCTGGTGTGATCTTGCCTCTGATAAACAAGCCCATTAACACCGGGACTAGCGTAATCGACAGGCCGGCAGCGGCTGCCATGGCATAGGTCTTGGTATAGGCCAATGGTTTAAACAAGCGACCTTCCTGTGCTTCCAGTGCAAATACCGGCAAAAAGCTAAAGGTGATAATAAGCAGTGAGAAAAATAATGCCGGGCCGACCTCCTGCACAGCTTCTCGCATTATTCGCCATCTGTTTTCATTTGTTAACGCCGTCCGCTCCATGTGTTTGTGCACATTTTCAATCATGACGATGGCGGCATCCACCATGGCACCTATCGCAATCGCAATACCCCCCAGGGACATGATGTTGGCATTGATCCCTTGTGAATACATGATCATGAAGGCCATTAAAATGCCCAGGGGCAGACTTACGATAATGACCAGTGCCGAACGCAAATGAAACAGAAAGACAGCACAAACGAGTGTGACAACGATAAATTCCGCAAGCAATTTTTCCTTTAAGGTATTGATAGCCCGTGTAATCAGTCCAGACCGATCATAGGTTTCAACAATCTCAACACCAGGCGGAAGACTTTGCTTTAGTTCTTCCAGTTTCTTTTTTACGGCATTTATCGTCTCTAGCGCATTGCCACCCCAACGCATGACGATGATGCCACCAACAACTTCACCTTCGCCATCCAGTTCGACAATGCCTCTACGCAACTGTGGTCCTATTCTGATCTCGGCAATATCGGTAAGCAGTATCGGGGTGCCCTTTTCACTGATACCCAATGGAATGTTACGCAGGTGTTCGAGGCTACTGATATAACCTGTTGCCCGAACCATATATTCTGCCTCTGCCATTTCTATAACCGATGCGCCAGCTTCTTCGCTGGAACGTTGTATGGCACGTTTAACCATCGAGATGGGGATGTTATAGGCACGTAATAAATTTGGATCAACAACAACCTGATATTGTTTCACCATGCCGCCCATGGTAGCGACCTCGGATACGCCGGGTACCGTCTGTAGTTCATATTTTAAAAACCAGTCCTGGATCGAACGTAACTCTGACAGATCATGTTGGCCGCTACGATCAACCAGTACATATTCATAAATCCAGCCCACACCCGTTGCATCGGGTCCCAGTTCAGGCTGTACTCCAGCAGGCAAACGTCCGACTACCTGACTCAAATATTCAAGTACCCGTGAACGCGCCCAATAGAGATCTGTGCCTTCTTCAAAAATGACATAGACATAGGAATCACCAAAAAAAGAATAGCCACGAACGGTAACTGCGTAAGGCACGGACAGCATTGCTGTGGTCAACGGATAAGTAATTTGATCTTCTACTACCTGTGGTGCCTGACCCGGGAAAGAGGTCTTAATGATGACCTGTACATCCGACAAATCCGGTATCGCATCGACCGGTGTCTGCTTGATAATAAACAGACCGCCCACCGTCACGATGACGGTTAAAAGTATGATCAGGAATCGGTTATTGATTGACCAGGCTATGGTTTCTTTAATCATGCTTCATCCCTTCATGCTTCATTCCCTCATGGTCCATGCCTTCATGGTTCTCTGAACCCATATCATTCGCTGGTTCTTTCTCCACGGATCGCATGCGGTTTAAACTTGCCTTAAGACTTGATTCGGAATCAATCAGGAACTGTGATGAAATCACGATGTTATCGCCTTCGTCTAAACCGGATTTAATCTCAACCCAGTCCCCGCTTTCTATTCCCGCGACCACTACTCGTGCCTGAAAACGACCATTACCCAGTGCCAGGATAACCCTTTGCTGATTAACATCGCGAATCAATGCTTCACGTGGGATACTCAATACGTCTTTTTTTTCTTCTCCGAATATCGATACATAGGCATACATATTCGGCATTAATTTTTCGTCTGGATTTTCAAAATGCATTCGAACGCGCAAGGTACGAGTCACCGGATCAAGCTCAGGATAGATATATTCCACTTTCCCTTCCCACAGTACGCCTGGCATAGAAGGTAATTCAGCCTTCGCTATTTGTCCGACCTTGACCCAATCTGCCTGGCGTTCGAATACTTCAGCCAATAACCAGATACTATTCAGATTAGCAAGACTCATTATCTGTGTATCGGGCTTGATAAACATCCCTTCGCGAACACCGAGATGAGTCAACACCCCTGATTGTGGCGCATAAAATTGTACGTTTTGTGTTACTTCTTTATTTTTATCCAGTCGTTTGATCTGGGTCTTTGAAATGCCAAGTGCAGATAATTTTTTACGCGAGGCAATAATTAATTGTTTATTTCCACTTGCGAGTGCCTGTAAATATTCTTCCTGTGCATTAACCAGTGGTGGTGAATATAATTCAAATAACAACTGTCCTTTTCTGGCGTGTTCACCTTCCGCTCGAATTTTGAGGTTTTCAATCCAGCCTTCGGTTCTGCTGTGAATATGTGAGATCTTTGTTTCATCGTAGTCGATATAACCGACCGTGCTAATTTCCCTCGATAGAGAGCCACGCTTGACACGTTCTGTACGTACGCCCAGATTGTTGACAACTTCAGGTTTAATCCTGACGATTGGCATTCCATCAGATTGATCGGATTCTTCACCATCGGCATAAACCGGGATCAAATCCATCCCCATTAGAGATTTGCCGGGTTTATCACGACGATAAGCTGGATTCATGGGTGCCACCCAGTAAAGTACATTGTTCTTATCATCAACAGAGGATTGTCCTGATTGCATTTCCATATCAGGGATATCACTGTCAGTCTGCATGAGATGCAAAATATTGAACTTGTTTTCAGCAAAAATACCCATCGCAGCCGCAATAATGACCATCAGAATAAAAACGACTGTTTTCATAAGGCTTCTCCAACAAAATATAATAATCTGGCATGTGCCTTTGCCTGATTTACCTGAATTTTCAACATGGCCAGGTGTGTATCCAGCTCAGTCAGACGGGCCCGCATTAATGTCGTAAAATCAGTCAGGTCATTCTGATAAGCCTTCAGTGTTGATTCGGAATTTTGAGATGCATCAAGAGTTGCTCGTTGCTGATAAAGCTCATGACGTTCTCCAAGACGCGCCCAAAGTGCATATTCCCTCTCAACCTGTCGTTTTAAATCAAGCAATAAATCAGATCGGGCATATTTGGCCGCCATATGTTGTAGCTTGGAGGCGGCAAGTTGGCGATCTTGTCGTTTATCCGTAAAAAGAGGCACATCCATTAAAATCATTGCTGAGGCAAAATCATCGCGACTGCTACCATCCAGATTGTTTCCCGAGCGAGCACCATAAGTAAGATCGATCATCCAACCCGGCTTATATTGCTCTTGTGCAATATTTATGTTTTTTTCATTTGCATCAATAGCCGCATCTTCTGCTTTAACAAGGGGATGGTTAGTCAATTCATCAACAATCATTTCTGAACCGGGTAATATTTTTAGTTCTGGAAATTCCGGAGCCAGTGGTTTAGTCGCATTTTCTTGTCCAATCCATTTTGCTAATTCAGCAATAGCCACATCCCTTGCTCCAATCACTTCGGTGATGCGATCATCCATCAATGAAAGCTCAAGTTGGGCACGAAAAACATCATGTTGATTATCTCTGCCCACCGCGTATTGCCGTTGGGTAATATCGAGTAACTGTGTAAAAAGATCACGGTTTTGATCCAGGATTGCTTTTGTATGGTTTTGAAAATAAAGTTCGAGATAGCTTATTCGTACTGAGCGTAAAACTATTTTGGTTTGATTGTCTGCTTTTGCCGCATCAATTTCAGCTATATCAAGCGTCTGTTGAGACTTGTATTGCAGAGTACGCCCTCGAGGAAATTTCTGTTGAACACCAAACTGAAGTTGAGTCATGTTTTCCTGTCTTAGATCAAAACTGTTGATCGGAATATTCATGATCCCAAATTTGATCTTCGGATCAGGTAATTGCCCATCAGCTACTGCACGCTCTGTTAAACCTCTCGCAGACACATCAAATTGCTTGGTGCGAAAATCCAGCTCAATTGCTAATTGCTCAGATTCACTGAGAGTTATCGATTCATTGGCCAGACAATTAAGTGATATGATCAAAAGACCAATCGCTTTAATAACTCTAAAAATATTATGTATATACATCACACACTCCTACTGCATAATTGAAAAACCAACGGCTTTGTTGGAAACAATAACTACGTTTCAGGTGTGTTTAAATCAGGAGTACAACGCAACGTTGCAGGGGAAGTAGAATTGCCTGTTCGGGGATAGGTAAACTATGGCGTGTAAGATCAGAAGCTATTTTATTCTTGAATGACATTGATGATGGGATACTATCAAGATATACCTTATGGAATTTATCTGAGTGAGCTGTTTTCTCAACATTATTCAGTGATACCGTTATTTCATCACAGTCACAGATACCCAGACAATGAGCATCATCAGAGTTATAGTGCTCTACAAGTTTATCAGTCTCATTATCTGCTGTATGACACGAATATTCTGTCTTGTTTTGAGAGATGTCTATTGAATATGTATCATTCGAAATCGCAAAACAGGTTTGGCAAAATAACAATAGCCCACTGCCCACAAACATTGCAATTGCGGTAGATGCTATATTTCTTTCTTTATTTCTTAGCCAGATTAACATATTAAAAATACTACGCTCAGTTGCTCGACATTTCCCAGTTTAGCTTAATTATTTTGAAATTTAACCTTTATTAATGTGATTATTGTGTTAAAAGACAATAATTTAACATGAATGTTCCCACATTCTTTGTTATAAGCTCTATGAGCGTGAAGCCTGCTCATGTCGAAAATCCCAGTTCATTTGACATTAGTCAAGCACTGTGTGAATTAAACTGTGTAGAATCATTCTATATGTTTAAAATAACAGATATAAAATCGAACCGTTGTTATCAATCTTAAGTAAAACCATGGGTATTAACCAAATATGGTTCCTGAATTAGGACACTTTGCCCTGATTATTTCATTGGGATTGGCCTGTATATTGGCTTTCTTTCCACTGTTGGGGGCTTCGATTGGTAATTCCACCTGGATGGCGATGGCACGTCCGCTGGCCAGAGGCCACTTCGCATTTACAGCGATTGCTTTCATGTGTCTGGTGTATGGTTTTATTACCTATGATTTTTCAGTGGCCTACATTGCACAAAACTCTAATTCTGCATTACCGCTGGGATATCGTATTTCTGCTGTTTGGGGGGGGCATGAAGGTTCACTGTTGTTATGGGCGCTGATCCTGAGCATCTGGATGCTGGCGGTTAGTATTTTCAGTCGTAGCCTACCAGAGGCATTTGTTGCAAGAGTACTGGGAGTAATGGGACTGGTCAGTATTGGTTTTCTATTATTCATGTTACTGACCTCGAATCCCTTCACCCGATTGTGGCCAGAACCTCTGGATGGTGCCGATCTAAATCCTTTGCTGCAGGACTTCGGCCTGATCATACATCCGCCAATGTTGTATATGGGCTACGTTGGGTTTTCTGTTGCCTTTGGATTTGCCATTGCTGCATTGCTGGATGGGCGGCTTGATGCCACCTGGGCGCGTTGGTCCAGACCATGGACCATCGCAGCATGGATTTTTCTGACCATCGGCATTGCATTGGGTAGCTGGTGGGCCTACTACGAACTGGGTTGGGGCGGATGGTGGTTTTGGGATCCTGTGGAAAACGCATCCTTTATGCCCTGGTTGGTCGGAACAGCACTCATACATTCACTTGCAGCAACAGAAAAACGCGGTGTATTCAAGCGCTGGACTATCCTGTTAGCAATCTGCGCATTTTCCTTAAGTCTGTTGGGAACGTTTCTGGTTCGTTCTGGTGTTTTAACTTCGGTGCATGCCTTTGCAACTGACCCTGCCAGAGGTGTATTTATTCTGGCTTATCTGAGTGTGGTTATTGGTGGTTCACTCACCCTGTATGCATGGCGGGCGCCAGGTAATCTTGGCGGTGCAACGTTTAAACTTGTATCACGTGAAACATTATTATTGATTAATAATGTTCTGTTGATTGTGGCGATGGTCACCATACTGCTCGGCACACTTTACCCGCTGATACTGGACGCACTGGGCCTTGGAAAATTGTCTGTTGGCCCTCCATATTTTAATACGGTATTCATCCCTTTGATGGCCCTTGTTGCGCTGTTTCAGGTCTTCGGTGCACTGTCCCATTGGAAGCAGGACAGGACAAAAAGGTTGTTGCAACAACTGCGCCATGCTGCTATCGGCAGTATTCTGATAGGGGTCTTGTTTGTCCTCATGCTCGCTGATGTCACTGCCCTGAAGGCCGCCATCGGTATTTCCCTGGCCGCATGGATTATATTCGGAAGTGTTCAAATCATTGTTAATCAGGGTTTGAAAAACCAGAAAAACTGGTCCTCACTGCGCAAATTACCACGCTCATTCTATGGTATGTCACTCGCCCATGTCGGGCTGGGAGTCACTATCGTCGGCATCACCATATCCAGTCTCTACAGTACCGAGAAACACGTGAAACTGATCCCTGGTGAGAGTACTACCCTGAGTGGTTATACTTATCTTCTGACTGATGTAAGCGAATTTGAAGGACCGAATTACCGGGCAAAAATCGGACAAATTGAAGTCTTCAAGGACGGCAAACAAATAACGGTGCTACATCCCGAAAAGCGCGTTTACCATGTACGTAACATGCCGATGACAGAAGCTGCGATTGATGCTGGTTTTACCCGGGATCTGTATGTGTCTCTGGGTGAGCCCATCGGTGCTGATGCATGGAGTTTGCGTCTTTACTACAAACCATTCATTCGCTGGATATGGCTAGGCGCGATCCTGATGGGGCTCGGCGGATTATTAGCCATCACTGATAAACGTTACAGACTGTCCAGGAATTTTCGGCAGCATTCCTCATTAGAGTCTTCCAGCAGCGATAATTCGGGACCGCAACAGGCTACTTAAGAATGTTGCAAAAACTGGCCCCCTTGTTAATCTTTATCGTGCTTGTTGTTTTCCTGGGGATAGGTCTGACATTAAATCCGCGTGAGATCCCATCGCCCCTGATTGATAAACCAATGCCCATCTTTTCACTGCCTCAGCTAAAAGAGCCAGACAAGACACTCAGTTCTAATGATTTCCTAAGTAAAGTGTCTCTTTTAAATGTCTGGGCTTCGTGGTGTGTTGCTTGCCGTTCTGAACACCCCGTTTTACTTGATCTGTCACGCACCGGCGTGGTCAATATTTATGGTCTCAATTATAAGGATAAACGTGAAGAAGCATTGCGTTGGCTCGATTATTATGGCGATCCCTATACAAAAAATATTCATGATCTTAATGGTAAGTTGGGAATCGATTTTGGTGTCTACGGTGTCCCGGAAACGTTTATCATTGATCAGAAAGGTATCATTCGATACAAACACATTGGCCCTGTTACTGAGGATATTTTGAAAAATAAACTACTGCCTATCATTAAGAAACTCCAGGCTATTGGCTGATGAAGACCAGATTGTTAGCTAGTTTATTTCTTTTTCTGATGGTATTGGCATCAAGTGTCAATGCTGCTGATGACCCACTGGAATTTACAAATCCTGCACAGGAGCAACGGTATATGGCGCTGATAGAAGGACTGCGTTGCCTGGTCTGTCAAAACCAGTCGCTTGCAGATTCCAATGCCGATCTGGCGCAGGATCTAAGACTGGAGGTTTATCGCCTGTTGATGGAAGGCGATGACAATGAAGACATCATTAAATACCTGGTCGCAAGATACGGTGATTTTGTCCTGTACCGTCCGCCATTCAAATCGACGACGTATTTGCTTTGGTTGGCTCCTGTTATCTTTTTAATGATTGGTATCTGTATCACAATTTCATTGATACGCAAGCAACAATTTCATGCGCTGAATGAGGAAGAACAGGAAGTTGTGGATAAAATGCTGAACGAAGATCATTCAGAGAACAAAAAATGATAACGATCTTCTGGCTTATTAATGCGATCATGTTGCTGCTTGCGCTTGCCTTTGTGCTGGTACCGATAATTCGCCACCATCATAAGAATGATCCCGGGATTCGTAACGATCTAAACATCCATATCCACAAAGAACATCTACAGGAACTAAAAAACGATTTCAAGGAAGGAAATATTGATGAAAAAGAATTCAATGATGCCAAACATGAACTGGAACGGAATTTACTAACGGATATTGCAGAGTCTGAAAAAGGGTGTGACCACACCGTTAGCAGTATTTCGTACAAGACAATTATACCGATTATTATTGTTTTGCCGGTGTTTGTCATTGTCACATATCTAATGTTGGGAGACATTGATATGGTCAGTATCCAGGTTGATAAAAAAGAACAACAGTCAAACCAGGAGAAGATGCATTCCATTGAAGAAATGGTTGCAAAGTTAAGCGCAAATCTGCAGGAACAGCCGGATAACGGTGAAGGCTGGAAACTTTTAGCCCGTACGTATCTTATGATGAATAGAATTCAGGATGCAGTACATGCCTACCAGAATGCACGCAAATATATCGGCGATGACCCACAATTACTGGCTGACTATGCAGAAGCGTTGATAATGGCAAATAACAACAGCTATTCAGAAGAGGCAGAAAATCTGATTAATCTCTCCTTACAGGCAAACCCAGATGAACCAAAAGCGCTCTGGATCGCAGGTTTTTCCAGCTTCGAACGAGGAGATATTGCAAAAACACTCCACTATTGGGAACAATTGTTGAATGTTTTACCGCCGGGAAGTGATGAGACACAATCTCTGCTAGAGAATATAAATAAAATTAAACAAAATGCCGCTGCAATATCTCCTGACAGGGGTATTGCTGTTACTCAGGTGACAGACTCATCGATGACTGCAATTGATGTACAGGTCAGTCTGGCTTCAGCACTATTGGAAAAAGCAGATCCGGAAGACACGGTATTTATTTTTGCCCGTGCCTCCGAAGGCCCGCGTATGCCACTGGCGATTGTTCGTAAACAGGTAAAAGATCTGCCTGTTAGGGTAACATTGGACGATTCTACGGCCATGTCACCTGCCATGAGATTGTCAAAATTCAAACAGGTTGTCATCAGCGCGCGTATTTCCAAAAGTGGTGATGCCACGCCAAGCAGTGGTGATCTATCCGGGTCGAGTGCTGCGATTCAGCCGGGTAAAGTGACTGGAGTAAACATCACTATCGATCAGATCCTGCCCTAGAATTATTGATTGAAACGATAGTTATCTGTCGCTGACATTTTTATACTGGCTGATGATAATACATATTTTCAAACTATTGAGAACGAAATCGGAATGGATATAAAACTACTGCTAGGCGTTTTTACAGTTATTTTTATTGCTGAACTTGGTGATAAAACTCAACTGGCGACAATGCTCTTTGCAGCAGATAAAGAAGTGAATAAATTCACAGTATTTCTTGGTGCCTCGCTGGCACTGATACTTGCATCTGCAATTGGCGTATTAGCAGGTAGTTTCATTTCAGAATATATAAGTGAAAAATATTTACATTACATCGCCGGACTCGGCTTTGTCGGTATCGGGTTTTGGACACTATACAAAGCATGATGGAAAGACAAACAGCACAAGATGACCATACGGAAGATGCTGGTCTATCACAGCTTGAAGTATCAGGACTTGAATGTATTCGTCAGGATATTATTTTGTTTCAGGATATTAGTTTCAAATTGCAATCAGGAGACCTGCTACAGGTCGATGGGTTAAACGGAAGTGGCAAAAGCAGTCTGCTTCGTATACTCGCTGGCCTTATGCAGCAAAATGCCGGAAAAATAAGCTGGCAGAGAAAGGAAATATCAACATGCCGTTATGAATATCAACAAGAGCTCAGTTATATCGGTCATTTGAACGGAGTGAAAGACGCCCTGACTGCACTGGAAAATCTTCGGGTGATGGTGGCATTGGCAGGTTCAAAGCCAGAATTTCCATTATCAAAAGCCCTGGATCAGATTGAGTTGGTTGGCATGGAGTCTATCCCTTTAAGTCGCATGTCAGCGGGACAGAAACGGCGCGTGGCGCTGGCACGGTTATTTATAACAAAGGCTGCAATCTGGCTTCTGGATGAGCCGTTTACTTCACTGGATGCGTCGGGAAAATTGGTTATTGAGCGGCTGATCGCAGAGCATTGTGCCTGCGGAGGTATTATTATTTTTTCAACTCATCAGCCCATGGAAATTAAAGATTGTTCCATTATGCATATTCACCTCGGGAAGAAATAATGACCTCTTACTGGAATGCCTTCAGGGTTATTTTTTTACGAGATATTATTCTCGCTTCCAGATATCGTGCGGAACTTGCCAACCCACTTATCTTTTTTATTATGGTTATTGTTTTATTTCCGTTTGCATTCGGTTCGGATCCCGATCTATTAAGGAGGGTGACGGCAGGAATGATCTGGATCACCGCATTATTGGCATCAAGTCTTTCACTCGAAGGTATATTTCGATCTGATTATGCTGATGGTTCAGCTGAACAGATGGTTCTTTCCGGGTACCCGTTAACGCTGCTGGTTGCAGCAAAGATTGCAGCACATTGGTGCCTGACAGGATTGCCACTGATTATTATTGCCATGTTGACAGCTTATTTGCTGTCGCTACCGACACAGGCATTACAGGCACTTTTTTTAACGCTTTTCTTGGGGACTCCGGTGCTGAGTTTGATTGGTGCTATCGCTGTTGCATTGACAGTAGGCTTACGTAGTGGCGGTATGCTTCTTAGTTTGATCATTTTGCCTCTGTATATGCCGATCCTGATTTTTTCCATGTTGGCAGTGGAAAATGCAATGGCAGATATTCCCTTTGATGCCGAGCTTTATTTCTTGTCCGGAATGCTAGTATTATCGGTTACGCTGGCACCGATTGCGACAGCTTATTCCTTGCGGATTCGTATGAGTTAATATAAATGCTAAAACAATTTCATCAATTAGTTTCTCCGAAATATTTCTATAATTTAGCAGTTCTGCTAACGCCGTGGTTTGCATGGCTCACTATCCTGTTAATGATTGCTGGTCTTTATGGCGGTCTGGTGTTTGCGCCTGCTGATTATCAGCAGGGTGAGAGTTTCAGGATTATCTACGTTCATGTGCCATCCGCCTGGATGTCCCTGTTTATATACGTTGTGATGGCAGTAGCAGGAGGCGTAGGCTTGATCTGGCATATCAAGATTGCTGATGTAGTGGCCAAGAGTTGTGCGCCGATAGGGGCCTCATTTACTTTTCTTGCATTGGCCACTGGTTCTCTCTGGGGTAAGCCTATGTGGGGGACCTGGTGGGTATGGGATGCCAGGCTAACTTCTGAATTGATTCTGTTATTTCTATATCTGGGGTATATGGCATTGCAATCGGCATTTGATGATCGCCGGGTTGCAGCACGGGCAAGTGCAATATTGGCGCTGGTTGGCCTTGTCAATATTCCAATTATCCATTATTCAGTCGAATGGTGGAGTACCCTGCATCAGGGGGCTACTGTCTCAAAGATGGATGCACCTTCGATTCATATCGACATGCTGATTCCTCTTTTGATCATGGCATTGGCATTTAAAGCTTATTTTGTGACGATAGTTTTGCTCAGATCCAGAACAGAAATTCTGGAATATGAATGTAACAGTAGCTGGGTCAGTAAATTGTTAAACAAGGTGGAGTCGAGAACATAAATGTCTATTCAGGAATTTTTTCACATGGGGGGATATGGTTTTTATGTCTGGTCCTCATATGGTTTAACAGCAATTGTTTTAATATTTAATGTAATCCAGTCACTTTCCCTGCAACGTAAAACCTTGCGTGAATTGAAAAATCGGCTACGTCGACTCAGAGAAAAATAAAGAATGACCCCACGTAAAAAAAGAATCCTGATGGTTTTTTTCATCATGCTCGGCATGGGCGTCGCAGTTGCGTTGATATTGACTGCATTTGAAAAAAACCTGATTTATTTTTATAGCCCTACTCAAATAGCAGCAGGTGAAGCACCCAGGGAACGTGCATTTCGGGCTGGTGGTCTTGTATTGCCAGGCAGTGTTGTCCGTGATCCGGAAACATTGGAAGTCCGATTTGTACTGACAGATACGCTTAATCAGGTAACGGTCACTTATAAAGGAATATTACCGGATCTTTTTCGCGAGGGTCAGGGAATTGTTGCGAATGGGAAACTGGATGAAAATGGTATTTTCCAGGCTAAAGAAGTGTTGGCCAAGCATGACGAAAATTACATGCCACCGGAGGTAGCAGAAGCCCTGGAAAAAGCCGGTGCCAGTGGTCAATATGGTAAGTACAAACAAAGACTGTAACTGCAACTCTCCGGCAATCCCTGTTTGATCTTTCCTTGAATCTCTTGGGGCTGTGTCTACGTTACTTGCAATGTATTGTCATTCCCGCGAAGGCGGGAATCTAGCAGTTTGACGGAACCCCCGCCTTCGCGGGGGTGACGATCAATATCTCATTAGCTTGCTACGGGCTTGTTTATTATTACCGATAAGGGACTTGCTGTTTTAAAGCTTCAGCCGGATGCAAAAAGGGAATTGATTAATATGGAGACTTACTCTGAATTGGCTTTGCCAGTGAACTGGTACCCCATATTCCGGATAGTACGAATTAATTTTGGCTGGGAGGGGTTGGTTTCAAGCACCTTGCGTAATTTGCCGATCAATACGTCTACACTCCGGTCATTCGGCTGCCATTCCCGGCTGGATAGTTTTTGCAGGATCTGATCGCGGCTTAACACGCGGCCGACGTTATGTACCAATATCTCAAGTAATTTAAATTCGATCGAGGTCAGGTTTGCCTTCTCACCGGTCGGGGCGATAAGTTCAAAGGTGTCGGTGTTCATCTGCCAGCCATTAAACTGAACTATATTTTTTGCGTCATCGGTCGCTTTCTTAGCATCATCATTGGTGGACAGACGGCGCAATACGCTATGGATCCGCGCCAGCAGTTCCCTGTTGTCAAATGGCTTGGTGATGTAATCGTCAGCCCCCACCTCCAGACCGACAATGGTATCTACCGCATCATCCTTGCCGGTCAACATGATGATACCGATATTGGGGTTTTTTACGCGCAGTTCGCGTGCCAGTGTTAATCCATCCACACCCGGCAGCACAATGTCGAGTAAGATTAGATCGGGTTGCGTATCTTCGCAATATTGCCACATGGCCTTACCTTCGGAAACTGAGCCAACACAATATCCTTCATGTTGCAGGTAACATTCCAGTGATCGACAAATACGTTCATCATCATCGACGATGAGTAATTCTGCCGGCCCAGAGATGATACTGTCATTGTGACATCGTTGTTCCTTCACGGACTTTCCTCCTCGTAGGCGATGGTTGAACCAAGTATATCAATGAAACAACCCACTATCTGTAATTTATATTCAATTCAGACTTGATTTAGATCAGAATACAATTTTAATATCGTGTTTAATAATATATCACTGCTGTCCCGTTAACCCATTTTCGTCATGCCGGAAACTGCGTAGCGGTTGTCCGGTATCCAGTAAGTAATTGATTTAACTGGATTCCAGATAATCCTTGCAGGATTTCTGGAATGACACA
>JACZSJ010000026.1 GCA_022574295.1 Pseudomonadota bacterium | reverse complement strand
TTAAGTTGCCGGATGAGAAGGTAGCAAACAAAAAAACTATCAAATCTGACCAATTTGATGAATCAATAGATCCAGATGAATTATTAGATCAAACCCAGATATTGCATAAACAGGAATCAAATATAATTGAAGAAAAGACAGAAGCGATAGAAACACGTGAGAAAGTTATCGACTTTGATCTGTCAGATGAATCAATAGATCCAGATGAGTTATTAGATCAAACCCAGATATTGCATAAACAGGAATCAAATATAGTTGAAGGGAAGAAAGAAGCGATAGAAACACGTGAGAAAGTTATCGATTTTGATCTGTCAGATGAATCAATAGATCCAGATGAATTATTAGATCAAACTCAGATATCACATAAACAGAAAAATAATGTAATTGAAGAGAAACAGGAAGAGATAAGGGCAGGCGAGGAAACTACCGATTCTGATCAATTAGACGAATTAATAGATCCAACTCAAAAATCGAATAAGCAGAAAAATAGCACAGGGCAAGATGAAGATTCTTAATTATAATATTAGTCAGATTAAGACTCTTATTGTGGAGGGCACAGAGCTCTTAGTCATCACTTCTCCTGCAAACTTAGGTAAAAATGCATTATCCAGTCAGATTGGATCAATTAGAGATTCTAATTGGAGAACAAGTCTGATATGCGCTGATGTAAACACCAATATAGATTCACTATCGCATGACATTATACAACAGGCTTTACCTGGCAAAGCTGAAGACACCTTGCCTATCGTCAGCCAGGTCCATAAATATCTGGAGCATTCAGCGCGCAACGGAATAATACCCGTAATAATGGTTGAGGATGCGCATAAATTATCTCTGGAAGTATTGGAATTTGTTTTACAACTTGCTGAACTCAGATATGCAGAATCATTATTTCGTATTGTATTGTTTGCTGATGAAACAATAAATGATCGCTTTGATGATCCAAAACTGAAGGGTTTAACGACTGGCGTTCTTTGCAATATCCATATTCCATCTTTTTCAGAAGAAGGGGCTAAAGAGCACATTGATAGTCACCTACCATCAAACAATGACATAGATGGTTTATTTGATGATCTTGATATACAAGAAGACACTTCAAAATCACACTATGGGCGAGTTGTTATAATTATAGGGTTAATCTCTATCATTCCCATTTTTTTATATTTCAACGATCATGAAAATGAGGGAATCACTGATCCTGATACAATAATATCCATACAGCCACAGCATGCAATATCAGGGGAAAGCCAGATAGACATGCAGCAAATAGAGCCTATGGAACAAGTCACTCCTCTGGGTGAAGAAGATCAAGAGTTGGAAGACGAAGACGTAAAAGTGAGTGAAGGCGACTCATTTATTGATGATCTGCTGCCTTCTATCGTATCAGCACCATTAACTGAGAGTGAAGAAGGGTCAGAAATACCTTTAGTAGAGTTAGCTGAAGATGTTGAAAAAATGGAACATCCCGTCATCGAAGAAGTTGAGGATGAATTAATGCCGGAGACAGATGATGAGAATATTTACAATCTTGAAACAGTACCGAATTATTTATCTGGTATAAAAGGACCTGGTTGGCTTAGACAACAACCCGCTGAATCCTATGTGCTTCAATTGGTCTCAGCTCAGTATATGAGTAATATAAAAAATTTATTAAGTGGGCAATCTGGTATCCATGATCAATTATCTGGCTATGTAAAATATACACCTTCAGGCAAATCGCGTTATTTGCTGTTATATGGTATTTATCCAGACGGAAAGACAGCAAAAGCGGCCATCAGTCAACTGCCGATAGAATTGCAGTCGACAAACCCCTGGCCCCGAACCATTGGTAATGTAATAAAGGAGCTTGATACCGTATCAGCGCCACCAACTGAGGATGAGTTGTCGGAGGGTATATCGGGTTTCGGGTAGTAAGGGAAAATCAGATAATATTAAAGAAAGAGGTCAATTATGATGATTGAGCAGCTTCCAGATTATCTATCTCAATACCCTGGCTGTGCAGATATTCATCATAACTACCATTAAAATCAACAATACCGTCAGGTGTTAGTTCAATAATACGGGTAGCCAAAGATGAAACAAATTCACGATCGTGACTGACGAAGAGCAAGGTGCCTGCATAATTCTCCAGTGCAAGGTTAAGTGATTCAATAGACTCCATATCCAGATGATTTGTCGGTTCATCCATGACCAGTATATTGGGCTTTTGCAGCATAAATTTTCCAAACAGCATGCGGCCTTCTTCTCCCCCTGAAATTACTTTGACAGATTTGTTGCTCTCATCACGAGAAAATAACAATCGACCCAACGTCCCACGAATCACCTGCTCATCATCTGATGTTTTCCCCCATTGGCCCATCCAGTCAAACAATGATGTCTCTTCAGTAAATTCGCTTGCATGATCCTGGGCAAAATATCCAATGGCAGAATTTTCGGACCATTTAACCTGGCCACTATCAGCTTCAAGATCTCCAACCAGACAACGGAGCAATGTTGTCTTGCCAATACCGTTCGGACCGATAATCGCAACGCGTTCACCAACTTCAACATGAAGCTTAACATCGGTGAAAAGAGGACCTTCATCAAAGCTATGGCTCAACCCATCTACTTCCAGCGCCAGGCGATATAATTTTTTGTCCTGTTCAAATCGAATATAAGGATTCACACGACTGGAGGGTTTGATATCTTCTAATTCGATTTTTTCAATCTGTCTGGCGCGCGATGTCGCCTGTCTTGCCTTTGACGCATTGGCAGAAAATCGACTGACAAAGGTTTGTAATTCTGCAATTTGTGCTTTTTTCCTGGCATTATTCGCCAGCATCCTTTCTCTTACCTGGGTAGATGCAATCATATAATCATCATAATTTCCCGGATAAACCCTGAGCTCCCCATAATCCATGTCGGCCATATGCGTGCAAACACTGTTCAGGAAGTGCCGATCATGAGAAATAATAATCATGGTACTTTTACGCTCGTTGATGACATCTTCAAGCCAGCGAATGGTATTGATATCCAGGTTATTGGTCGGTTCATCCAACAGCAAAATGTCCGGCTCAGCAAACAAGGCTTGTGCTAGTAATACCCGAAGCTTCCAACCAGGAGCGATTTCACTCATCAAGCCTTCGTGTTGCTCAAGTGGAATGCCCACGCCTAATAACAGTTCGCCCGCACGAGATTCCGCACTATAGCCATCCATTTCGCCAAATTCGGCTTCCAGCTCGGCGACTTTCATGCCTTCCTCTTCACTCATATTTTCCAGTGCATAAATTCTTTCACGCGCTTCCTTGATGGCCCAAAGCTCGGCATGCCCCATAATGACCGCATCAAGGATGGTAGTTGATTCAAAGGCAAATTGATCCTGACGCAATACGCCAATGCGTTCGTTAGGATCGGTTGATACATTGCCTGAACTGGGTTCCAGTTCACCACCAAGAATTTTCATAAAGGTTGATTTGCCACAGCCATTCGCGCCAATCAGGCCATAACGATGTCCTTCGCCAAATTTAACTGAAACGTTTTCAAACAGGGGTTTGGCCCCGAATTGCATGGTGAGATTTGCTGTTGTGATCAATGTTCTGGCCAGTGTATGAGTAGAAAAGCGGCGCATTGTCTCATAATGCGGCACCTGTGTGCAGTTATTGCAAGTATTACTGATAGAATGACGGTGGACAGGCATCCTTAACAAGGTAAGAGATACTGATATGACTAAAGAGAGCACAGATATTTCTCAACTCATTACTCAGGCGAAAAAAGGTAATCTTACTGCACAATTAACGCTTGCGGGCATCTACGAAGAGGGCCAGGGAGAAGCGCAGGATCTTGGCCTGGCTGCGCGCTGGTTTTTACAGGCAGCCAAACAGGGTTTTGCCAAGGCCCAGGCAAGGATGGGTGAGAAATACATGCATGGTCATGGCGTAGAACAGGATGATGAGCAGGCAATATTCTGGCTGAGTAAGGCAGCAGAACAGAATGATGTGGACAGTCTGGCTAATCTCGCCTGGTGTTTCCAGAATGGTCTCGGCGTCGAGAAAAACTATGGAGAGGCACTTAAAGGCTATCAAAAAGCGGCCAGGTTTGGGCATGTCAATGCACATTACAATCTTGGCTATATGTACGCGCAGGGAGCTGGTGTTGAGCCGGATATTGAAGAAGCAATTAAATGGTATCAGCGGGCCGCAAAAAAAGGGAGCGCGAAGGCGCAACTGAATATTGGTGCCTTGTACGCCGAAGGGAATGGTGTGGAAAAGAATGATATTGAAGCTGTCGAATGGTACAGGAAGGCAGCGAAAAGGGGGTATGACAAGGCGCTTTTCAACCTGGCCTTAATGTATAAAGAAGGCCGTGGAGTTCCAAAGGATTATCAGGAGGCCGAAAATTTATTTCGCGAGGCTGCCGAGCAGAATTATTCCCGAGCACAATACTATTTAGGAAATTTCTATTTAAATGGGTTGAGTGTTAAAAAAGATGTTTCTGAAGCACTTGTCTGGTTCCGAAAATCCGCAAGACAAGGCTATGCGAAAGCACAATATCAGTTAGCTAAAATAACCATGGATGAAGCTGAGAGTGAAGAGGATTTCAGGGATGCATTTACCTGGTTTTTCCACGCTGCAGAACAGGGGCATACCAAAGCCCAGTACCATCTGGGGACTTTGTATGTCAATGGCAAGGGAATCAATAAAGACAACGTAAAAGCCTATAGTTGGTTTTACGCTGCTGCTACTGATGATGAACCCAGAGCAATTAAGGCACTGAAAAAAATAGAGAAAAAATTACAGCCTGCCGAATTAGCTGAAGCACTGGAAGAGGGTGCTGATTTATGTGCTATAGCAGAGGAAGATGATTTAGCCGATTAAATATTATGGGCTGATCTCTCGGGACGTGAGGCGGAGCTCAATGTGATGATACCGAAAAATGGAAGACGGAGTCTTAAAGGCCAGATTGTATCAGGCGTGACTCCCAGACCGAAGTTGAGACTGAGTATATTTATTTCTATTCCTTCAATTGCTGAGATGATACCTCCAAAAATACCAAAAAATGAAAACTGAACCCCATTACCGCTAGGTGGCGTATCGATAAATCTATTTTTAGCCATGAAATCCTTGCCAATGGCAGTCGGTGGTAAATCCAGTTGCAGTTGAGGCACCGAACGACCGATATGTGCAATAAAGGTATTACTATTGGGGCCAGGCCACATGTGGTAAGTGTCAGGATAAGGGTAAGACGCTACGGCACTTTCAATGGATGAAATAATTGCCTCTGCATCAGCACCTTTTAATTCTCTCAGGATTGTAGGAGGGTTGCCAAACCAGATTCTGTCCGGGATATCTTTTTCTCTCACAACGACAGATAAGCCATGCCACTTACGCCAGCCAACAACTTGATAGACATCATATTCCGATGCCCCTCTGGCTTTGATCGCGAGCCAGGTGTGAACAGCAAATAAACTTCTCCAGTTAAATGCCCGGGCAGCATATACCTGAACGACAGCATCTGACATTTCTGAAGGATCAGGAGCAATCCCCGCGCTGGAGCGATCGGCTGTCCGCCAATCCGGTCCAAATAGTACGTTTGCCGATATTGCGATGGATATGCCTGTTAAAAAAAATAGAAATACAAAGCGGATTTTCTTCATGCCCACGAATATACGATGTGGTGTGTTAAACAATTAGGGTAATGTTCCATTGATGACATATTTCATGATATTAACAACTTCTTCCGGTGTTTGGGCAACAGCAGTTGCTGCACCATCTACTTCTTTTAAGGCATGTGTTAATTCCGGATCGTGCAGGGTAATGATTGATTTACCTAATGCTGCCGCATATCCTGCATCAAACGCTGCATTCCATTGTTTATATTTGTCGCCGAAACGCACAATAACAACATCGGCTTTTTCAATTAAGTTACGAATACGAATGGAATTAATATTTGATGCCTTGTGATCTTTCCAGAAAGAATGATCTTCAGCACCAAGAAGTCGATCCCCACAATCATCACTTGATGCATGGTCAGTGTTTGGTGAGCTTAGATTAACCGGCAGATCGGCCGCTTTAAGTCCGGTCTCTATTTTTTCACGCCAGTCGGTGTGGATTTCTCCAGAGAGATAAATATTCCAGGTCATGTGTTCTCCATGATATGTTTTGTGTTTAATTGAAAACCTTATGATGTCAGTATTTTTATTTATTGATAAGAAGCATACTGAAGTTTTTCATCAGCATTAGTTTTAGCAAAGATTGATTTGCCAATCCTGGATAATACTTCCCACACTGGCCCAGGAAATTTATGCAGATTATCCATCACCTTGCTGAAAGAATTAATGAAATAATTAATGTCTTCCTCATCAATAATAAGCGGAGGGATAAGTTTAATTACGTCAATATGGTGTCCAGCGACTTGTGTCAGGATTTGATAATCTTGTAGTAATGGAATAGTCACAGCTTGTGGGAACAAGTCCTTGTTTAATTTATGTACCATATTCCAGGCAGCGCGCAATGAAAATGATTTTGGTTCTGAAAATTCAATTGCGATCATCAAACCGCGCCATCTTATATCGTGAATAAATTCGTATTGTTCGCTTAAATTTTGCAGACGTTCGCCTGCCAGATTACCCATCCTTCTGGCATTTTCTATTAGATTTTTGTCGTCAATGTATTCCAGCGTTGCCAGTCCTGCCACCATGGCAAGACTGCCCTGGCCAAACGTCGAAGAATGAACGACTGAACGTTCCATTGATGAAAAAACCTTATTGAAGATCCATTTTCTGGTGAGCACGGCACCGACAGGCACATATCCACCAGAGAGTGATTTAGACAGTATCACCATATCCGGTTCGACGTTTTCATCATGTTCCAGTGCTAAAAATTTACCCGTACGGCCCAGGCCTGTTTGTACCTCATCCGCAACAAAGAGGGCTTTGTGTTTTCGGCATAAACGGGCGGCTTCAGTTAAATACCCCTTGTCAGGAATATTTACGCCTTTGCCCTGGATGGGTTCGACAATAAATGCGGCAATTTTATTCCCGGCGAGTACCTCTTCCAAAGCTGAAAGATCATTGAAAGGGATAGTATAGGTATCGGGCAAGAACGGCGCGAAACCTTCCTTGAATATGTTATCACCATTTATAGATAATGAACCTGTACTGAGGCCATGAAATGAGTGTTGTGCGTGGACAATGCCGGCACGACCCGTGGCACAGCGGGCAAATTTAATGGCTGTTTCAACGCCTTCGGTGCCTGAATTAGTGAAATAAACATAATCCAGTTGGCAAGACATGCGTTTTTTTAATTCCTTAGCCAGTAAACCGGAAAGCAGAGGCGCATCAAGTTGCACCAGGCTGGGATAATTACAGTCCAGAAAATCAATGAGTGCTTTTTTGATTGTTGCATTGTTACGGCCAACATTAAATACACCATAACCAGCCAACATATCCAGATATTTGTTGTCCTTGTCATCCCATAAATATTGACCTTCAGCACGAACATAATTTCGATCAAATCCTATGGTGCGCAAGACCTTTGTGAACGCAGGATTAATGTGTTCATTGTGCAGGTTATAATTTTGCCCCCGTGCTTCGGACAAAAGTGATTCTATATTCAGGGTCATAAGACTTCTTGTCTATTTGATTATGTGCTTACATTAACATTTATGCTTACGGTTGTGGAAGATCTGGCCAATTAATATTGCCCGAATTATCAATCGTCCAGGTGGCGGGATCAGCACTGGCAATGATTGCCCCAGCCTGATTCCTGTGGTCGATACATTTGCATGATAGGCGAGTACCTCGACCCCTTCGGCAACAGCTTTACAGAGCGTTTCCGTATATTCCGGGTCAATGTCCGCAAGAAATCGTTTGTAGCATTTGATTAAAGTGCCTTCGATGAAAGGATCTGAAAATTTCATTTGTTGTTATTGTTTTTTATACCTGGGTACGTGTAATTCACGTCAATAACAACATAACGTAGTTCAGTGTCATTAGTATGAATAATGACTTCATCATCGATCGTTTTCTTGAGTAGTCCTTTGGCAAGGGGTGAGTCAAGACTGATATAATTTTTATCTGGATCGAATTCATCGGGGCCAACAATGCGATAGGTGGCTTCGGCAACAGTGTCGGTTTTAACAGTCAAACATTTGACAGTGATCCAGGCACCGAAAAAAATTTGTTTGTTGTCCTGTTGTTGTATAGGGACGATTTTTAGATCCGGCAAGCGATTCTGTAGATAACGTAATCGTCGATCAATTTCACGTAATTCTTTTTTACGATAAATGTATTCTGCATTCTCAGAACGATCGCCTTCTGCCGCAGCGACAGTGAGTGCTTTGGTCACCTCGCCGCGTTTCTCCCACAGGGCCTTGAGTTCAGCCTGAAGCAGTTTGAAGCCTTCTTCTGTGATGTATGGCGAAGATTTTGGTTGTGGTGGTCGATATCGGCTCATGAATTAACTTTATGCAGTTAACCCATTTTTTTCAACAGCAATAAAACCTACTTATCTTTTTCGGCTTCACGTTCCTTAGTTTCGGTGATGACTTCCTCCGCAACATTCTTCGGACAAGCAACGTAATGCAGGAATTCCATAGAGAATTGTCCACGACCTGAAGTCAATGTTCGCAGGGTGCCAATATAACCAAACATCTCGCTCAACGGGCATTCAGCCTTGATTCGGATACCCGTTGACCCTGCCTCCTGAGATTTAATCATACCGCGTCGACGATTCAGGTCGCCAATCACATCTCCAACATGAGCCTCCGGGGTAAAAACATCCACCTTCATGACAGGTTCCATCAGCTGTGGACCGGCTTTAGGCATACTTTGTCTGTAAGCAGCTTTTGCGGCCAGCTCAAATGCAATTGCTGAAGAATCAACCGCATGGGATGCACCGTCAAGCAGGATGACTTTAAAATCAAGACACGGATAACCGGCCAGGACACCTTTTTCCATGCTTATCTTGAATCCACCTTCAATCGCTGGCCAGAATTCACGTGGGACATTACCACCCGTTACTTTTGATTCGAACTCAAAACCACTGCCTGGCTCACCCGGTTCAATGATGTAATCAATTTTACCGTATTGACCAGAACCACCGGATTGCTTTTTGTGGGTGTAACTGTCTTCAATACGTTTGGTGACGGTTTCACGATAGGCCACCTGAGGTTTACCGACAGTCACTTCAATGCCATGGGTTCTTTTGAGAATATCAACCTTGATATCAAGGTGTAATTCCCCCATTCCCTTGAGGATGGTTTCACCACTGTCTTCATCCGTCTCTACACGGAACGATGGATCTTCTCTGATCATTTTACCCAGGGCGATACCCATTTTCTCTGACGCGGCCTTGTCAATGGGTGTAGCAGCAATAGAAATCACTGGATCAGGAAAGACCATGGGTTCTAGCGTCGCGGGGAATTTTGGATCACATAAGGTATGTCCTGTTTGCACATTTTTCATACCGACAATGGCGACAATATCACCCGCCTGGGCACCATCCAGTTCAATACGCTCGTTCGCATGCATTTCAACCAGGCGACCAATACGCTCGGTTTTGCCTGTGAATGTATTGAGTACGCTTGTTCCTTTGCCCAATCTACCTGAGTAAATACGGATAAAGGTGAGTGCGCCAAAACGGTCATCCATGATTTTGAATGCCAATGCACGCAATGGTTTATCAGGATCGACGATAGCAAATTCACCTGTTTCATTACCTTCCAGATCAACTTCTGGTTGTGGCTTAACCTCGGTCGGATCGGGCAGGTAATCGACGGCCGCATTAAGGATTAACTGTATGCCCTTGTCTTTAAAAGCAGAACCACAGTAGGTGGGAAAGAAATCAAGTGCAATCGTACCTTTACGGACACAAGCTTTAATCTCGTCAATCGACAATTCTTCACCATCGAGATATTTCTCCATGATGTCGTCATCCTGCTCAATGGCAGTTTCGATTAATTTCTCACGCCATTCTTCGACGGCATCTGCCATATCTTCAGGGGGCTCTTCAATTTTATAATTACTTGCATCACCGACGCCTTCCCATATCCACGCCTTACGGGTTAGCAGATCGACAACACCTGTAAATTTATCTTCAATACCAATGGGTAATACCATGACCAGGGGGTTCGCACCGAGAACATCCTCAACCTGTTTCACTACGCGGTAAAAATCAGCACCGATACGGTCAAGTTTATTTACGAAGATAATGCGAGATACTTCTGAATCGTTTGCATATCGCCAGTTGGTTTCAGATTGCGGTTCAACACCACCAGAGCCGCAGAACACACCAATGCCTCCATCAAGCACTTTCAGTGAACGGTATACTTCAATCGTAAAATCAACGTGTCCCGGAGTATCAATGATATTAAGACGGTGACCGTTCCATTCGCAACTGGTCGCAGCAGACTGGATGGTAATACCACGTTCCTGCTCCTGTTCCATGAAATCAGTGGTGGCCTCACCATCATGCACTTCACCGGTTTTATGAATTTTACCGGTCAATTTCAAAATACGTTCCGTCGTGGTTGTCTTACCAGCGTCTACGTGGGCGAAGATGCCTATGTTTCTATATTTGGATAAATCAGCCATATTATTACTATTCTATACCGTTACACTTCAATGAATCGATCAGCGTCCCAAAGCACACGTCGTAACCGACCGTATTGCCTGGATAGACGCCCGTTAAATACCACTCAAATGGACGCAAGCTTAGTCGCGCCAAAAAACGCGCGATTATAAACCAGAATAGAGGTATAAAACCACCTAATATGCCTTCGTAACAGGTGGTTGACCGGCAAAGTATAGATATCAAAGGTGATTAGAAAGGCTTTTTGGTCTCTATTTCATATCCAGCAAGGCCTCGGGGCGTTGTTGTATTGTTGAAATGAGGCAACAGGGAAGTATAATCCAGACAATGCACGATATTCAGAATCGTATTGCCGACGTACTGCTCCAGGTAGAGGCCACCCTGAGAACTAGCGGCAAATGGGACGAATCCAGGCCAAGCAGCAGTGAACTCGCCAGTAAACAACCCTTCTGTATGGATACGCTGGCGTTTGAGCAATGGCTGCAATGGGTCTTTCTGCCACGTATAAAAAATGCCCTGGAAGAGACGAAACCACTCCCTGTCAGGAGTAGCATCTTCGTTTATGCGCAGGAATGTCTGCATAAAAACGACCAGTGCACGGGCAGTTTGTTAAAACTCATAAAAACATTTGATGAACTGATCAGGATCCAATCAAAGGCCAGATTGCACTAATCAAGAGCAGGAGTCTGTCGGACTATGGATAATTCCACTGTGGTGGGATGAAATCAAGACGAAATATTTGACACAATATCGACAATCGACGTTGTTAATTTTCCCAGATCATCGTTTTGAATAATAAATGGAGGCATGAGATAGACCAGCTTACCAAAGGGTCTTATCCAAACACCTGCTTCGACAAATAACGGTTGAACGGTCGCCAACTCGACAGGGTTGACGAGTTCCACAACCCCAATGGCACCTAACACACGCACATCTTTAACAACATCCAATGTCCGACAAGGTTTAAGACCTGCAACAAGTTGTTTTTCAATCCTGGAGATTTCCGATTGCCAGGGTGAATCCAGCAATATCTTCAGACTGGCCAAAGCTGCGGTGCAGGCCAGGGGATTCGCCATAAACGTCGGGCCATGCATGAACACGCCTGGTTCACCCTGACTGATGGTTTCGCTGATATCTGTTGTGGTGAGTGTCGCTGCCAGGCTCATATAACCACCGGTCAGGGCTTTGCCAATACACATAATGTCAGGGGTGACATCAGCAAATTCACAGGCGAATAATTTTCCCGTTCGACCGAAGCCAGTGGCGATTTCATCAAGGATCAATAGCACATGATATTGATCACACAGTTCGCGTACACGACGTAAATATCCTTCAGAATAAAATCGCAACCCGCCTGCACCCTGAACAATCGGTTCCATGATCACGGCAGCGAGATGTTCCTTTTTGGAACTGAGTGTTTGTTCAAAATCGGCGATATCTTCATCAGAGCAGGGCTGACCAAAGCGACAACCCGGGGTATCCACAAAATATTGTTGTGTTAATACATCCTGAAACAGGGAATGCATTCCTGTATCAGGATCACACACCGACATGGCGCCAAAGGTATCACCATGGTAGCCATTTCGAATGGTCAAAAAATGTTTTTTGCTGGGTTGTCCTTTAGCATTCCAATATTGAATGGCCATTTTCATGGCTACTTCGATAGACACAGATCCGGAGTCAGAAAAGAAAACAGACTGTAATGCATCAGGCGTTAACGCAACCAGTTGAGTTGCCAGTTCTACCGCAGGTTGATGTGTTAGCCCGCCGAACATCACATGAGACATCTTCTGCAATTGCGCCTCAAGTGCACAATTCATTTCAGGATGGTTATAACCATGAATCGCACTCCACCAGGAGGACATGCCATCTATCAGTTCTCGACCATCTGTTAATTTCAGTCGCACACCATGGGCAGACGCCACAGGATAAACCGGCAAGTCTGAGCCCATCGCGCTGTACGGATGCCAGACATGTGCCCTATCAAGATCGAGTAAATGATCACTGGTCATGATTTTTTCCTTGCTTCGCCCTCGATAAAAATCCTTTTTACATTTTCATATTCATTTTTAATTGCAGCATCAAGTTGTGAAACGGTCTCTTCAATTTCAGTAGCAGTTGCTGCATCCTTAAATTCAACACTGATATTGACCAGAATAAACTCCGGACCCATATGCATGGTTAATACCTCATTAACGTGTTCAATTTTGTCATAGGTCCGGGCAAGCTTTCTGATACCGTTAACAACGTGAATATTTGCGCTTTCTCCAATCAGCAGACTCTTGGTTTCAAACGCTAGCCACATGGCGGTAGCAGCAAGAATCAAACCAATAATAATTGATGCAAGCCCATCCAGATATAAATTGCCCGTTAGTTGGGTCAGGTAGGTGGCAAGCAGAGCGACCACCAAACCTAACATCGCTGCAGAGTCTTCAAATAAGACAACAAACAGGGTAGGATCTTTGCCTCGTTGCACGGCTTCAATATATCCCCATTGTCCCTTGGCCTGTTTAAATTCTTTTAAGGCAAAAAACCATGCGGCACCTTCAAAGACAATAGCAAGTGACAGCACAATGTAGTTCACCAGGATATTTTCCAGAGGGGCTGGGTTGAGTAAACGATGAATCCCTTCGTAAATTGAAATACCAGCACCAACGGCGAAGATCATAATGGCGACAATAAAACTCCAGAAATAGATTTCTTTGCCATGCCCGAATGGGAAGCGATCATCCGCAGGCTTTTTTGCTTGCTTCAGCCCATACAAAAGCAACATCTGGTTACCAGTATCGACCACTGAATGTATGCCTTCGGAAAACATTACTGAACTGCCAGTGATGGAGGCAGCGATGAATTTCATGATTGCTATCAGCGCGTTACCTGCGAGGGCAGCATAGATCACCAGTTTTCGTGAAGAAGCCATAGATTATTATAGGGTTAATTTAATTATGATTATTCGAACTATCTTATCATTGATATAACACAGGTTCTTATGGCCTAAAATATTATTTCTTTAACCATATGATATTTATAGTAATATCTGAAGGATTTGTTTGCTAGTAATCATTGAGGATACATTGATGGGAGATGATAAAGTTTCAGGCAGTTGCCTATGTGGGGCAGTCACATATCAATACGTTGGTCCGATAAAAGTTTTTCAATATTGTCATTGTACGAGATGTCGTAAATTTACGGGCTCTGCTTACGCATCAAATATCATTATTGATCCGGCACAATTCCAATGGCTGAGTGGTGAAGATTCACTGGGACGGTTTGAACATGCAGATGCAAAGCACTTCGCAACATCGTTCTGTAAAAATTGTGGTTCGTCATTACCGTGGCTGACAAAAAGTGGAAAGGCAATGGTTGTGACGGCGGGAACATTGGATGATGATCCAAAGGAAAAGCCAATCCACAATATATTCATGGCTGACAAGGCCCCATGGTATGAAGAAGTTGGTGATCTGAAAAAGTATGGGGCGCTTCCGATAAGCAATCATTAGTGTGTTAGCGATGCCCGAAAGGGCAATATTCATCTGCGCGTAACTATTTTCCTGAATCGGGGATGAGTAGTGTTCCCTCTCCGGTGATTACGGCAGGGCCACCAACACGAATAGTCAGGGTTTCCTCCTGTTTATTGTCCATTTCAATATTTAGCACACTTTTACGTTTATCCAGGCTACCTCGATCAATGACAAAGGTATGTGTGCCCTGTTTGATATGATCATGCGCACAGAGATAGCCGGTAAAGGCTGGCATGGCCGAAGCAATGGGAGGATCTTCGTGGATGCCAATATTGGGGCCCAGTAATCGGGCATGAAAATTAGAATGACTGATATCAGTTTGAGTAGAGAACAGCAGAATTTCATTTGCTATGCAGGCAGGGGCCATGGACTGGCTCCATGCGCTAAAGTTAAATTTTGCCGCGCGAACGGCCGAATAGGTTTTTACCGGGACAATTAAATAGGATTGATCTGAATATACTAATAAGGGGTTAAATTTTTTGTTATCGATGTCCGCTTCAATTAATGAAAGAACTTCCGCAATTTGTTCTTCCTTTGGTACAAACCGATCAATCACTGGTTTTGTTTCCATGGAAAACTGGATTAATACAGGTTTCCCATCTTTTTGGGTAATATTTACATCAATCACACCAATATTTTGTTCCAGTTTCAGAGGTGTATATTCTTGCTCTAGCTTCACTTCACCGATAGATGCTAATACATGTCCGACAGCAATAATTGGATGACCCGCAAAATCAATTTCTGAATGTGGCGTAAAGATTCGCATTCGTCGTTTCCCCGTTCCGTTAGCGGGAGAAAAAATAAAAGCCGTTTCAGAAAGATTCAGTTCACTTGCAAGTAATTGCATTTTTATCTGATCAAGACCATCAGCATTTGGGAATACGGCAATCTGTGCGCCATTAAATGGTTCTTCAGTAAATACATCGGCTATGTAATATTTATACTGCATAGTTTTTATACTCAAAGGGTACTATTAGTGGCTGCATGGTAATACACCTACCTGCGGCAACTTGGCTAATCCGGTTTCCCGTGCGTGTTCTTCAAAACCTTTGTTTTTCCAGAAAAATGCACCCGGCATGGTGGTTGGAATCACCATGACATAAAACAAGGCACGACTGACTAATGAAGTCAGCAGGATAATGCCCGCTAAAACTGACCAGAGTATTAGGCCTTGCCATGCTTCAGGCAGTTGTACTGAAGCTAATATGAAAATAGCAATGATACTTAATCCTAAAACGATGTTGCGAGTGATATAGGTATTTCCGTATTGCGATGTTAATAAATGATAAGAGGCAGAACCTTCACCGCTATTCTTCTGTAAATCATGTGCATGAAAGATATGCCCGATGGCTTCAAGTAATAGACCGAAAGCAATAACCCCGGCCAAATTATTGAGCAGGCCAGCAAGGCTGATTCCAGAAATCAAAGCTAACGGGATGCAAACAATTCCGATTAATATCCCACCCAGACTAAGCATGGTGCCAAAGAATGAAGTGGCCACCTGCCAATGATCCCAGAACGGTCGTGCCTTGATACGATATATCGAAACCATATAATAAAGACCAAGCAGACCTGAAATAACCGTAAAAAAAGCGAATGTCTTTGTTGCCACAGGCATATAAGACTCAAGCATTGATGACTCTAACCACGGAACAATGCTACTAACAATATTGAAAATTGCGCCTGCTTCAATCCAGTTTAAGAAACCATGATCCAGGCTTGATAACACTGCAACTGCAATCAAACCGTTTAGAAACATTGCCACTCCCAATGCTTCCCGACTTAGTGGCGAATGTCTGAGATTATTAAAGCCTCGATAAAATCGCATCGGTTTGCCCAGGTGCTGTGTAGAAAGGAACAGTACAAATGCCTGCAGACCAATCAGTGAAAACAGGAACGGCACATAGACATTTGATTCAGTTAATATCTGTAAACTTTCAATACCGAATAATCCACCAAGAAATACTATCAAAAATGCACCGATAGCTGCTTGTGTGGTTAATGTAAAAATAACCAAAGGATTCTCACGTGAACTCAGCTTGGCAAGATTCCACTGGCGATTTTTAATCTTGTTTTTATCAACGACAGGTTTGTATTCACCATTACTGTCTTTCCTGTGGTATTTAATCGGTTCTGAGTCTGTTCGGGTAAATTCTCTCGGCATACTCTTGGTTTGCTGGAAACGGATATTTGGTTTAGAAATACTCGGATCCGGGAAACCAGGTATGGATGTTTTCTTTTGTTCCCTGTTTTCGGGTGTTGTTTCAATCACACCAAAGTCCAATGCATTACCGACACAGGCCGCGACACAGGCAGGTTTTAGACCTACTTCCAGACGGTCAACACACATATTACATTTCTGAACATGGCCTTCGACCGGGTCAAGTTGTGGCGCATTATAAGGACAAACCCAGGTGCAGTAACCACAACCAAAACAAATATCCGGATCCTGTAATACTGCCCCGTATTCTGGATGTTTTGTATAAGCAGCTGTTGGACAACCTTTCAAACAAACCGGGTCATCACAATGATTACACGCCATGGAGATGTTCATGCGGGTAAAGTTCGGATAGGTACCGCCTTCCACATATCCAACAGAACGAAAACTTAAATGTGGCGGCAGGTCATTTTTCTCACTACAGGCTGCTTCACAGGCATGACAACCAATACAATTATCAGCGGTGAAATGAAAGCCATGTTGTTTATAACGATCCGGATTATCGCCGACACCCTCATCACCATTAATTCGTAAACTTACGCCCTTGGGTTGACCACTATTCTTAACGAGGTCAATGTCATTGCCATAGATATTTTTCTGATCAGTCTCAACTGCCTTTAGCAAGGCATACATCGGTTCATCTTCACGTACTTCAAACATAATAATTCCTGTAATCACAATTTATTATTTTTGTCTTCCTGGCGCAGGCCAGGATCCAGTTAGACAAGGCCGCCTTACAGCAGAACATTTTGACTGGATGCCGGATTAAATCCGGCATGACGTTGTTGACAATCCACATTTGTGAGAAGTGCTCCATTAGTAAGTCCGCATTTCTACGTTCAATCTGGCGGCTAGATCCTGATCGATATGTTCAATTCGAACTGAGTTTTGCTTAAATGCAGGTTGGCGTGAGTAAGGATCAAGTAAACCCAGTGTTAAACGATTAACACATTCATGAAAATGAAATGGAATAAATACCATGTTCCTGGGCACACGATGGGTCAACTGGGCCATTACAACAGCATCACCACGACGTGATACGAGTCGTACATACTTAGAGTTTTCCAGTCCCAATTCTTCAGCTGCATCAGGATTGATCTCCATATAGGGTGTCGGACTGTATTTATTCATGTTGCCGATCTTCCCGGTCTTGGTGCGCGTATGGAAATGTTCAACCACACGACCACTGTTTAACCAGAATGGAAATTCTTCGTCCGGTTTCTCATTGTTTTCTATGTAAGGCATGGCCAACAGCTTTGCCTTGCCATCAGGGAATTGAAATTTTCCATCCGTGTATAAACGCTGGGCACCTTTTTCGTCACCCTCACGAAACGGCCATTGAATGCCTTTCTGTTGTTCCAGTTTTTCATGTGTCATCCCCGAGATATCCAGTATGCGTCCTTCACCTTTTGATAACTCACACATCTCTTCAAATATCTCAGCAGTTGTTTCAGGGAATATCATTTTTTTGCCTTGCTCAAAACGCTTTGCCAGATTTGAAAATATCCAGTGATCCGGTTTTGAGTTTGCATGTGGCTCACAAACTTTTTTAGTAATGTTCACACGGCGTTCTGTGTTAGTAAAACAACCTTCCTTCTCAGCCCACACCGCCCCAGGTAGAAACATATGTGCATATTGCGTTGTTTCAACATCACGGTAGGAATCCTGTACCACCAGAAAATCAAGTTTTTCCAGCGTCTTTCTAATACGAGCAGAGTTAGCCATCGAGGTCATCGGATTCGTCGCAACTAACCACAGACCCTTTATCTGACCAGTTTCAATGGCCGGAAAGATATCCGTCATGGTCATACCGCGTTTTGCCGGGAAGAAGCTTTTATCAACTCCCCAGAATTCCGCTATCTCTTCACGATGCTGTTGGTTTTCCAGTGCCCGGTAACCCGGCAATCCGGAACAGGAAGACCATTCCCGTGTACCCATGGCATTACACTGGCCAGTAATCGAAAGACTGGAACTGCCGGGCTTGCCAATATTCCCGGTAATCAAATTCAGGTTATTAATCCCACAAACACCATCGCTACCATGAGTACTTTGATTAATACCCATGGTCCAAATACTCATGGCAGCACCGGCATTGGCATATAGACGCGCAACGTGTCGAATCGTATCTTCATCGATGCCACAAATCTTTGCAGCAGAAACCGGATCGTATTCTTCAACCAGTTTTGAAAATTCCTGATAACCATTGGTGCAGGAATCAATGTAATTTTGATCAGCCAGACCTTCATCAAAGATGACGTGTGCCAGACTGTTTAATAAAACCAGATCGGTTCCCGGTGTGATCGGCAAATGAATATCTGCAAATTGTGCAAACATGGTGACCCGAGGATCGACAACAATGACGGGGAATTTCCTTTTTTCCAATGCCTCTTTTAAACGCCAGTAAATAATCGGATGTTGCTCGGGAAGGTTTGATCCAAAAGCCATTAAACATTCAGTGTGATCAAAATCGTCATAACATCCCGGTGGGCCATCTGATCCGAAAGAACGTTTATAACCAGATACTGCTGAGGCCATACATAAAGTCGTATTGCCATCATAATTATTTGTGCCAATGACACCACGAACAAGCTTGCCCAGGGTGTAAAATTCTTCAGTCATGATCTGACCGGTAGATACAATGGCAAAGGAATCACGTCCATGTTTGGCCTGAATACGTTTGATCTCATCGGCCATTTTGTCCAGTGCAGAATCCCAGGTGACCTCCTGGTAATCTTCAAAATGTTTTTCTCGATAGAGCGGCTCAGTGCCGCGACCAGAAGATTCAAACAACTCATGTTCAAAGATACCTTTGACGCAAAGCTTGCCTCGATTTACATCGGCACCGGCAACACCGCGTGTTGCAACGGGCTTACCTTCCGGGTTCAATCCGATTTCCATAGAGCAGCCAGTGGAACAATACCCACAGGTGGTGTATTTCCACTCCTGTACATTTTTGTCCGCAATCTTTATTGGGTTCTTATGTTTACGTCCGAATAACATTTTATTTTTCGTTCCTCGAAATTAGAATAATCGTCATTCCCGCGAAGGCGGGAATCCAGTCATTCATCCACTGGATTCCGGGTCAAGCCCGGAATGACAGGTATTTTTAATATTTTTACGTTTCACTTTGATCTGCTACCTGTACCTTGCCGTTAACTGTCCGTATCGGATAGACAGGTATCTTGACGGTTTCATCTTCCAGGCACTGACCGGTGTTCAGATTAAAATGCTGCTTATAAATTGGCGAAGCAACTACAGGTTGGCCTTTCAGATCACCACTCATGCCTCTCGATAACACATTGGCATGACTGAATGGATCAAGGTTATCAATGGCGTAGAGTTTTCTGCTATCCGATAAACGAAATATCGCAATCTGTTTATCGTTGACTAAAACGCAAACACCGACGTTGTCGATGAGATCATCAAATTGACAAACTGATTTCCAGCTTTCTATTTCCGCGGTATTAGTAAGGGCATCCATCATCTTTCCTTATGCTGTCCTGGCCAACAGCTCTTTTTCCTCTTCAGCAGTCGCCGGCCTGATTTGATCACGCTCCTGTACAAAAACGACTTTATTGTCTTTCTTGTCACTATTCACAAAATGTCTGAAGCGTTTCATCTTTTCCGGATCGTCTATGGTTGTCTTCCATTCGCATTGATAAGTATTTACGATCCTGGCCATTTCTTTTTCCAGTTCATCACAGATACCCAGCTTGTCATCGATAATGACCTCTTTAAGATACTCAAGGCCGCCTTCCAGGTTGTCCATCCATGCAGCGGTTCTTTGTAATTTGTCGGCGGTGCGAATATAAAACATGTAAAAACGATCGATGTATTTAACCAATGTTTCATCATCGAGGTCAGAAGCAAACAGATCAGCATGACGTGGTTTCATGCCGCCATTGCCACAAACGTATAGATTCCAGCCTTTCTCCGTGGCAATGATGCCTACGTCTTTACTTTGTGCCTCGGCGCATTCACGGGTACAACCTGATACCGCCATCTTTAATTTATGCGGTGCACGCAAGCCCTTATAACGATCTTCAAGACTAATGGCCATTTTGACGCTGTCTTGCACACCGAAACGACACCAGGTACTACCGACACATGATTTCACTGTGCGTAATGATTTTGCATAGGCATGGCCTGATTCAAAACCGGCATCGATGAGTTCTTTCCAGATATGTGGCAATTGATCCACACGCGCACCAAATAGATCAATACGTTGTGCACCGGTGATCTTGGTGTACAAATTATATTTTTTGGCAACTTCACCAAGAACGATCAATTTATCCGGTGTGATTTCACCGCCAGGAACACGAGGCACGATCGAATAGGTGCCGTTCTTTTGCATATTGGCGAGGAAGTGATCGTTGGTATCCTGTAACTGAGCGTGTTGGTTCTTCAAGACATATTCATTCCAGCAGGATGCAAGTATCGAAGCGACTGTCGGTTTACATACATCACAACCGTGTCCTGTTCCGTGTCGTGAAATCAATCTTTCAAAAGTGGTGATCTGTTCTGAACGAACAATCATATATAAATCTTGTCGGGTGTAAGGGAAGTGTTCGCAAATATCCGTGTTTACCTCGATACCACGCTTTTCCAGTTCACTATTTAATATTTGACCGACCATCACGGCACAACCACCACAGGTAGTTCCGGCCTTGGTACAGGCCTTCAGATCGCCCAACACCATCGCGCCACTATCGACAGCAGCAATCAGTTCGCCTTTGCTGACATTGTTGCAAGAACAAATTTGTGCTGATTCAGGTAAGGCATCGACACCCAGTCCAACAGATGCACTGCCATCTCTTTGTGGAAGGATGAGATCATCAGGATGTTCAGGTAAATCAATTCCATTCGATGCATATAGAAATAAAGCATCGTAATCACTGGCATCACCGATCAAGACACTGCCAAGTAATTTTGTGCCATCTTCACTGACAACAATCTTCTTATAAATTTCATTCGGTTCATCAATAAAGGAGTAGCAACGGGCGCCCTGTGATTTTCCATGTGCGTCACCAATGCTACAGACATCAACACCCATGAGTTTTAATTTGGTACTCATGTCAGCACCGGTAAATGCAGCATCAGTCCCGCTTAAGTGATCAGCGGCCACGGCTGCCATCTGGTTGCCAGGACCCACCAGACCAAAGATCTGCTTGTTCCATAAGGCACATTCGCCAATGGCGTAGATGTCTTGATCTGAAGTCAGACATTGATTATTGATAGCAATACCACCGCGTTGCCCAATCTCCAGACCACAATCCTTTGCCAGTTCATCCCGTGGCCGGATCCCCGCTGAGAAAACGATCATATCGGTTTCAAGGGTTCCTTCATCAGAGAAGATCATCTTGTGTTTCAATTTTTCACCATCGGTAATCAGAATGGTATTTCTCGAGGTGTGTACTGAGACACCCAGGGCTTCAATCTTGCGTTGAAGCATGTCACCACCGGCTTCATCAATCTGCACGGCCATTAAGCGAGGAGCAAATTCAACGATATGAGTTTCAAGGCCAAGACTTTTGATTGCATTAGCGCATTCCAGACCTAACAGGCCACCACCGACGACCACACCAACCTTGCCTCGTTTACCAGCAGCAGTGATGGCTTCAAGATCTTCAATGGTGCGATAAACCAGACAGTCATCACGATCATGGCCCGGCACAGGGGGGACAAAGGGATAAGAACCGGTGGCTAAAACCAGTTTGTCATAGGCAAGGGTGACGCCCTGTGCAGAGATCACCTGTTTGTTTTTTCTATCGATACGGCAGGCCTTGTCGCCAATATGGATGGAGATGTCGTTCTGCATAAAAAACTCATGGCTGACCATGGAAAGATCGTCCGCGGTTTTCCCGGAGAAGAATTCTGACAAGTGGACCCGGTCATAAGCGGGTCGCGGTTCTTCACAGAATACGGTGATGTCGTATTGATCCCGGGCCTTGCTTTCGATCATGCATTGGAGAAAGTTCTGTCCAACCATGCCGTTGCCAATGACGACGAGTTTTTGCTTTTTCATGAGAATGTCCAGATGGTGCTATTCATTTATTCTCTATAATGCAGCTTACGTGCCATTCTGGACTATTCTTGTATCTATTTGATTATAATGATAAATCAGTATATTTATGGTAGGGGATGGCGCTCAGATTTGCCCTAAAAAGGGGCAACTTATATTGCGGCGCACCAACGGTGCGCAGAGTGCGACCGCCAAGGACCTCGGTGCCCCCTCGTGGGGTGAGGCGGAAGTGCAGATAATGTCTGGATATGTACACGGAGGTACTGTAGTAGAGCAATGCAGGAGCAATTGCCGAACAATTATCGGCCACCACTGGTGTGCGATTTTGATGGAAAGTAATAAATGGTCAGGAAAGAATTAAAGGTGCCCAGTCTATTCGGCAACGCCTCACTGGGCAAAGGTGTGTTAAGCCATCATAGCTTTTTATGATGTCTCTGCCTTATTGGGGTTTAGTTTAGTTGTGGGGTCTTTATTTATCTAGGTTTAGTAGCCACTTAAGGGTTTGGTTTTCTTAATTCTCCATGCGTCCTGCTTACAGGGAATCATCACCCTGTGATATCAGTGAATGCTTTATATTGATTCATTTGTCCCAATGCTTCTGCAACGGGTTTACATGTAATCCATCCTGCATGCGTATTGACTCCGTGACAAAAGCCTTTGTCTTCCTGTAGCGCTGCAATACCTTGATTGGCCAATTTCAGGACATACGGCAGGGTTGCGTTGGTCAGTGCAATGGTTGATGTGCGTGGATAGGCACCCGGCATATTTGTCACACAATAATGAATAACATCGTGTTTTATATAAACCGGATCAGAATGTTTTGTCGGGCGTGATGTTTCGATACAGCCACCTTGATCAATACTCACATCGACGATGACTGATCCCGGCTGCATCGTCTTGACCATCTCTTCCGTAACTATATGTGGTGCCTTGGCGCCGGTCTGTAATACAGCGCCAATCAACAAGTCAGTATCTTTAATATGTTCGGCAATGTTTTCTGGTGTAGATTTGACGAATTTCAGATCAGCCGAGACATACTGCTGTATCTGTTTGTAATGCACATCATTCAAACCAAACAAATAAACTAAAGCACCCATGCCGTCAGCAGTAGTCGCAGCATGTTGTCCGACAACACCATCGCCGAGCACCATGACTTTGCCATGACGTTCGTTAAAGACATTACCAAGTAATACGCCTTTACCTTTATTAAATTTAGCCAGGTAATGGGCACCGACGGTTGCAGCCATGTTGCCCGCAACCGCGCTCATTGGCGTTAATAATGGGAAGGCACCGTTTTCATCTTCTACCGTTTCGTAAGCTATAGCGGTTGTTTTTGCATCGATTAAAGCTTTGGTGAGTAATTCAGATACGCCGGCAAGGTGTAAATAGGTAAAAACAATATTGTCTTTAAAATATTGATAGGCATGTTCCAGCGGTTCTTTTACCTTGATGATGAGATCAGCATCCCAGGCGGCTTCTGTCGTGGCGACGATTTCAACACCGAGTTGTTCGTATTCTTCGTTGGAAAACCCGGAGTTGATACCAGCATCCTTTTCCAGTGTAATTTTGTGACCGTCTGCGAGCAGTTGTTTGGCGCCAGCCGGTGTCAGTGCAACGCGGCTTTCTTTATCCTTAAGTTCTTTTATGATTCCGATTTTCATTGCTACTCTCCGTGTTGATACATTGCTTTTTGATGTCTCTGCCTTATTGGGTTTAGTTTAGTTGTGGGGTCTGTATTTATCTAGATTTAGTGGCAAGTTCGTCATACCGGTCTTCGACTACATGGATGTAGTCGGTAGAGCGACGCAGGAAGCCAAAGCCGAGAACCGTCATTCCCGTGCAAATGGGAATCCAGCCCAGCATTCTCGTCATACTGGCGAATGCCAGTAACCAGTAATTAATATCATCATTCTTTTTAGTTTTTGGTTTCGCCCTGCGCGGCGAGTTCGTCATACCGGTCTTGAACCGGTATCCAGTCAATACAAGACATCCATATTCTTCATCCGTCATTCCCGCGAATGCGGGAATCCAGTCAATAATAGTCTTCTTTATTCTTTTTAAGTTTTGGTTTCGCCTTTTACTGGCGAGTCATGTAGGAGTGGGTAAGCAAATCAATTGACTCGTATATCGATATTCGATATATTTATCACATGATAAGGAATCTGGTGGGCAGGATGACACAGGATGTTTTTAACGGGATCGACAGCCGTTATGCTCGAAAACTCCCGAGCAAACTGCATGGAAAAGCAAGGCGTCTGTTAGATCAGATTAATGCCGCACCATCGTTAGAGTTCTTGCGTATTCCTCCAGCGAATAGACTGGAGAAATTAAAAGGTGACTTATCGGGTTATTGGAGTCTTAGAATTAACGAGCAATGGCGCATTATCCTGAAATGGGAAAGTCATGATGCGTTGGACGTTGAAATTGTTGATTATCACAGGTGATAAATATGCTGCCAAAAAAAAGACCACCCACACATCCTGGTGAGATGTTGATGAAAGAGTTCCTGGAGCCTATGGGTGTTACACAGAAAGAATTTGCCAGACATTTGGGTTGGACTTATGCACGCCTGAATGAAATCGTCAATGGGCGCAGAGGTGTTACGACGGATTCAGCATTAACGCTGAGTGATGCACTCAGGACAGAGCCTGATTTCTGGCTCAACCTGCAAAATAATTGGGACTTGTGGCATTCCATGCAAACTCACAAAAAGGTAATGCCATTAAGAAAAGTGGGATGACACCTTTGATTTAAATGTGCCCAGTCAAAAACCGTCATTCCCGAGAAAGCGGGAATCCAGTGATTTTTTTGTATTTGGTTTCGCCTTTTACTGGCGAGTTCGTCATACCGGTCTTGAACCGGTATCCAGTCAATACAAGACATCCATATTCTTCGTCCGTCATTCCCGC
>JACZSJ010000096.1 GCA_022574295.1 Pseudomonadota bacterium | reverse complement strand
TTGTCAGTCAGTCTGTCACGCAATATTTGTTGTATTTCCGGTAACTTTTCTTTGAAGGTTTTAAGCAGAGTAGCAATGTTATCACAGCGTTCAAGTATCATGGCTTGTAGTTTTTCGCCTTCACCTAATCGTGTTTCCACTACACTTTCTAATGTTATATCCAGTTGTTTCAGTAAAGAATCAGAGATTGACTCAGCATCAATCATGTCTCGATTGATCACACCTGGCCAGCGGAGAACGTCCATCGCGTTGAGCGTTACTGGATTGCTTATTGATGATTGTATGGATTCTGCAGATTTAACCAGACTGTTTGCAAGATCTTTGTTTATCGATAAGCCGTTACCGGATACTTCATTTGCATCAAAACGCAATGAACAATCGATTTTGCCTCGTTTGAGTTTGCTTGAGATGTGTTTGCGCACCCTGGTTTCAAGCATTCTCAATTCTTCTGGTAGACGGATATTCAATTCAAGGTAGCGGTGATTGACACTCCTGATCTCCCAAGTGATGTGTCCAGTTTCGCTGGATTCTTCAGTGCGTCCATAAGCCGTCATGCTTGCAGTCATATAAGATCTCTGATTATGTCTATTGAGGCCGGTAAGTTTATACCAAACTACTTGGGATATTAAGGCAAATAGCACATGCTTTGATCATGTATAATTCGTCAAATTTTTAAGATGGAGATAGCGAATGCGCCCAAGTGGAAGAGCCCCGGATCAACTGCGGGAAATCAAACTGACCCGTGATTACACTTGCCATGCTGAGGGATCCGTGTTGGTTGAATTTGGTAAAACCAGAGTCATCTGCACAGTCAGTATTGAAGAGCAGGTGCCCAGGTTTCTTAAAGGCAAAGGGCAGGGTTGGTTAACTGCAGAGTATGGCATGTTGCCACGCTCCACCGGATCACGGATGCGTAGGGAGGCAACGCAAAGTAGCCAGGGAGGGAGAACCATGGAAATCCAGCGTTTGATTGGACGTTCTCTGCGTGCTGTTGTTGACCTGGAAAAACTGGGGGAGAGAACATTAACAGTTGATTGTGATGTGATTCAGGCAGATGGAGGCACAAGAACTGCATCTATTACGGGGGCCTACGTGGCACTGGTAGATGCTGTCAGATCCTTACAGTATGAAAAGGTATTGAACGAGGATCCAGTGAATAATGTCATCGCCTCTGTTTCAGTGGGGATCTATGAAGGGACAGCAGTACTGGATCTGGATTATGCAGAAGACTCGAATGCGGAAACAGACATGAATGTCGTAATGAATAGTGATGGCCATTTTATTGAGGTGCAGGGGACTGCTGAAGGCCATGCTTTTAGCACAGAAGAACTTAACGAAATGTTGGTGCTTGCACAAACAGGAATCAATGAATTATTTGAGATACAGCGAAAGGCACTGGCTGAATAGATTTATTCTTCGGTTTTTGTGAAAATTAGTTAGTTTGATAAAAATTGGATAAAGAGGTGCAAGCTAAAGTAAATCGTATCGTTTTTGCCAGTGGTAACGCTGGTAAGGTGCGTGAAATAGGTCAGCTATTGGAAGGCTTGAGTATCAATATTCTGCCTCAGTCAGATTTTAATGTGCCTGAGATAGAGGAAACCGGACGCACCTTCGTTGAGAATGCCATACTCAAGGCAAGAAACGCTGCACATTATACCGGCCTGCCTGCCATTGCAGATGATTCAGGGATTGCTGTTGATGTTTTACAAGGTCGCCCCGGAATAGTTTCAGCACGTTTTGCAGGTGTTGGCGCAAGTGATGAAGATAATCTACTAAAGCTTATCGATATGATAAAACCATTTCCAGAAGAGCAACGAACAGCTCGGTTTATTTGTTCAATGGTCTATTTAAGACATGAACATGATCCGATTCCTATGATTGCTCAGGGTGTATGGGAAGGGCAGTTAGTCACCGATCCCAAAGGTAAAAATGGCTTCGGCTATGATCCGATATTTTATGTCTCATCACATCAATGCACTTCTGCTGAATTGCCACCTGAAATAAAAAACACATTAAGCCATCGTGGACAGGCGCTTAAGCAGCTACTGGTCAAGCTTAACGAAATATATTCAATGGAGTAGCCCCAACCTCTACAACTTACCGACGACTACATGCTTAGTTTTGAAACCAATCCACCCTTATCCCTGTACATACATCTTCCCTGGTGCGTCAAAAAATGTCCTTATTGCGATTTCAATTCACATGCAATAAACAAGGAAGCGTTTCCCGAGGCAGCCTATATTGACGCACTGATTAGTGATCTTGAATCTGAATTACCGCGTATTTGGGGTCGACCCATAGGCAGTATTTTTATCGGTGGTGGCACACCGAGTCTGTTTTCCGCGGAGGCAATTAACCGTTTGATGGTAGCCTTAAGGGAGAGGCTGACTTTTTATCACCATATTGAGGTGACCATGGAAGCCAATCCGGGAACCGCCGAGGTTGAACGATTTAAGGCATATCGTGAATCAGGGATCAATCGGCTCTCGATTGGTGTACAGAGCTTTAATGATGAGAAATTGAAAGTATTGGGACGTATTCATAATAGCACCGAGGCGAAGGCTGCGGTCGCTATGGCAAAAGATGCCGGCTTTGATGAGATCAATATCGACCTGATGTTTGGTTTGCCCGAACAATCGATTGATGAAGCGATGTCCGATCTGGAAATGGCCATGGAACAACAACCCTCACACCTTTCCTGGTACCAACTGACTATCGAACCCAATACTATTTTTTATTCGAAGCCACCTGTTTTACCGGATGATGATTTACTGTGGAGTATGCAGAAACAGGGGCAAGCCTATCTCTCTGACAGTGGTTTTAGTCAATATGAAGTTTCAGCTTATGCCAGGCATGGAACAACAGGCGTGGATCATCAATGTAAACATAATCTCAATTATTGGCAGTTTGGGGACTATCTGGGGATAGGTGCGGGGGCGCATGGAAAACTGACGCATGTGGCTGAGGGCAAGATTGAGCGCTATGCTCGTCATCGTATTCCACAGAGTTATATAGAGAAAATAACACAGAAAAATGCAATCACAGAAACCAGATCGCTTAATCGGGATGAGTTACCATTAGAATTTATGATGAATGCATTGCGATTAAACGAAGGCTTTCATCCATCCCTTTTTATTGAGAACACAGGTTTGCCACTGAGCGATATCCAGAAGCCTCTGCAAGAGGCAGAAAAAAAATCAATGATTGAATGGAACATCAATAAAATAAAACCTACTGAATTCGGACGCCGTTATCTGAATGATTTGATACAATTTTTCATTAAATGAGATTGAAGACAATTAGATGAAAAGAAAATTTCTGACGATAGAAAATGAAGAAGATTTGGCTAAATTATGCGAACAATTAAAAGGAAGTACCTGGTTAGCGATTGATACCGAGTTTGAGAGAACAAGCACATATTACCCAGAGCTATGTTTGGTACAGATTGCGAATGAAGATGTTGCTGCGATTATCGATCCACTGGCAGTGGCCAATCTTGATCCATTTTTCGAGATACTTTACGACAAATCAATCATCAAAGTATTTCATTCTGTACATCAAGATCTTGAAATATTTTTTAATCTCAGGGGTGCCGTTCCAACACCAATTTTTGATACACAAATAGCCGCCCCACTGCTTGGCTATGCTGAACAAATCGGATACGCAAAACTGGTACATCAACTATTGGGTGTTGAACTTGGCAAAGCGTTTACCCGTTCTGACTGGAAACAACGCCCTTTGAGGCAGGGACAGCTTGAATATGCAATCAATGACGTAATCTATCTTGGCGAGATCTATGCTCAATTTGTCGAGAAACTCGAAAAATTAAATCGGCTGGCCTGGTTGCAAAAAGATTTTTCTGAATTGGCAGATCCAGAGCGTTATCAACCGAACCCAGAGCATGTCTGGAAGAAAATACGTGCAGCGAAGAAATTGAAAGGTGGAAAACTGGCTGTTTTGCAGAAATTGGCTGCATGGCGAGAAATAACTGCAAGAGTTGAGAACAAACCACGAAACTGGTTGATGCGAGATGATGCCATTGTTGATATGGCGCAATTACTTCCTGAAGATAGAAATGCCTTGTCCAGGATTAAAGGGTTACAGGAACGATTTATAAGAAATCATGGCGATGAATTACTGAAGGTGATGCGCAATGCCAGCAATAAGTCACCAGAACCGTTAGAGAAGATCAATCAACGAGATAAACTGACAGCACATCAGGCGGCAATTGTAAATGCACTCTCAGTCATCGTCAGCTTACAGGCGGAAATTCATGAATTGAATCCCGCTGCCCTTGCCTCGAAAAAAGAGCTGGAAGCATTTGTACAAAACCAGGATGAGTCTGTATTACTCAGTGGTTGGAAAAAACCATTGGTAGGAGACGCCTTGAGTGAGTTTATGCGTGGTAATCACACTATTCAGTTGCTTGACAACAAATTATCAATCGTCGCGAATGAAACCTGATATATACCCAATGATACCTGGATATGTCAGATTGGATAAGGTTGAACCCATCAATGAAAGTCAGAAAGAATGTGTCATGGACAGGACCAGATATTTTGTTGATGAAGCAGGTAAAATTTATCATCGTAATTTTGCATTCATATCAATTGATTTTGATTTGAAAGGACGTGCCGCAGGGATGTATCGGGCAAAGAAAAACCAGCGTGTGATCCGTTATAATCCATATATCTTTGCAAAATATTTTGAAGATAATCTGGAGTCAACAGTGCCTCATGAAGTTGCACATTATGTTACTGACATGATGTTTGGTCAGATACGCCCACATGGGGAAGAATGGCGTGAGGTGATGCAGGCATTTGGCGCAGATACCAGTCGGACTTGTAATTATGATCTTGAGGGTATTCCCGTAAGAAGATATCAACATCATGCGTATCATTGCTCATGTATGATACATGAGATAACGAATCGCCGACATAATAAAATACTAAAAAACAAAACACGCTATTTTTGTAAAAAATGTCATGAAGAACTTATATTTAAGATTGCGAATGGCTGATATCCACTCAGGATTGCTTGAAGGGCACCTTTCAGTCAGCTTAATGTTCATTTTTGGTGTACTCCATAATGAATCACATAACCAGGGGCTCAAGGGCGGGACGGTAAAAAGCGCTGTCCCTTAGCTCAACTGATAGCTATTTCTTTGAGAAGGACAATAGGAGGTTAGTAGACTGTGGAAAATCTAGCACAATATTTACTTGACGAAGCGATTCTTTGGATGCCGAGAATAATTGGAGTTGTCGTGATTTTAATCGCTTTTTTTATCCTTGCGAAAATAGTAAAAAGAATAATCTTCAATGCTGCTGAACGATTAAAATTAGATAGTAACCTCACTTCCCTACTTGCTCGTACAAGCAATATTACACTTATGATCTTTGGCTTTATTACTGCGCTCGGAACCTTAGGTATTTATGTGTCTGCGCTAGTGGCCGGTCTGGGGTTGACGGGATTTGCACTTGGCTACGCCATGAAAGATACGATTTCAAATCTTCTTTCTGGTGTCCTCATATTGTTATATCGACCATTCGAAACAGGAGACCGTATAAAAGTATCGGGTTACGAAGGTATTGTTATTTCTATTGACTTACGATACACAGAGCTTGATTCTGAGGGGAATAAGGTGCTTATTCCGAATTCAAAATTATTCACAGATCCAATCACTGTTCTTCAGTAGCGGGCAACGGAATAGTTGTTATCCTGAGGAAAATGAATAGCCTGACGCTGTACTCGACTTCCTACGTTGGTGAGTGAGCTTGGTCGTCATCGCACTGCTCATGAATACTAAAGTTGTTCGCTGTCTGCATATTACACGGATGGAGATAAATCTGTTTGTACCTACTCCTCAAAGTGTATCATATGTCATATCCCACTTGGGATAGAGACAGATGGTATATTATTGGAGAAGGCATCTGGTGTACTGGATATGATGCCTTATACGCCATCAACTACATCTGCTTTAGAAAATTAGTAATAAAAGGTGCTTTCTACTAAAATATTAAAGGCATAATTATCTACTATCACCATTTGATCTGATCATGAATAAAAAAGTAGATTTAAAAAGCATTCTTATACTTGATGATGATGTAGAGTTTAGAAAACTCCTCAAGTCCCTTCTCTCAGAACATTTTCAGGATGTTGAATTTTATGAATACGATCCTGTTGAAGAAGGAGAACCTGCAGATAGTTTCGACTGGAGTAAATTTGATGTGCTCATCCTGGATTATTATTTGTGTGTCCATGGACTGAATGGTCTTGACTTGTTTCAGAAACATCAAAAAAAGGCCGATTTCCCGCCTACAATAATGCTGACTGGTGCAGGTAATCAAGAACTTGAAATTCGTGTGTTGAAATCTGGTATTAAGGATTATATACGCAAGGATAAACTGAACACGGCGATGTTAGCTGAAGCTATTACCAGTGCCTATGAAGAGCATCGTGTAGAACAGTATGAACGGGATAGGTCGCAAAAGGCTGAAGAGCAAATCCAGAAACAACGGTCGGAACGTTCAACCGAGGTTGCTGCATTAAAGGCACAACTCGAAAGTCTAAAGGCCGAACAACAGACACAACAGG
>JACZSJ010000095.1 GCA_022574295.1 Pseudomonadota bacterium | reverse complement strand
GTTTCACATTTGCGAACCGCTTATACAGGCAAACTTGTGAGATTTGGTGAGATCATAGGCATGTCAGAGACATGCACATAACAAATGCGCCCCACCCGACAGTGATCTAGCACCACTTTTGTGGACACTTTCATGCACATAGCTTTTCATAATTATCAGGTGATTGATAGTCTAATGATGAATGTAATCGCTCTCGATTGTAGAACTCAATGTATTCGACGATATGTGCAACCGCTTCGATAACATTATCAAATAATTGACCGTGAACCAATTCCGCTTTCAAAGTATGGAAGAAGGACTCCATTGTCGCATTATCTAGCGGGTTGCCTTTACGACTCATACTTCGCACCATTCCCGCTTCTTCAACCATTACCCGATATTCATGTGCTGCATATTCAATCCCTTGATCCGAATGAAACAAACAACCCGGTTTCGGTTGTGATCGTGACAGTGCCATCCGCAACGCACTCTTAGTGAGTTCGGCATTACGCTTTCGGGAAAACGACCAGCCCACTACTTTACGAGAGTATAAATCCAGCACCACCGCATGATATAACCATCCCGTTTTGGTTTTGATGTAAGTAAAGTCCCCCGCCCATTGTCGACCTGTTTCGTTTGGGTTGTCCGCATGCTTGAGTTGGTTGCCCGTGGCTGAATAAAATTCATGTTGTCCGGGACGCCAGGCATAGAGACCTGTTGTAGAGGCTTTTATACCTGCTTCGCGCATCAGTCGATTAATACGGCGGCGTGAACAGGTATAGCCTCGCTTGACTAGTTCACGATGGAGTCGTGCCGCACCGTAACTTTTACGAAAGCCTTGATGCAGCTCTTTCATAAGCTCAAGTAATTTAAGATCGTAACATCGATGTTCACTGACAGGCCGTACGCGCCACGCATAATAACCACTGGGAGAGACCCTATACAAATGACAAAGGCGCCTCACTTTGTGTTGCTCCCGGTTCTTCTCGATGAATTCGAAGATCGCTTTTTTCTCTCCGCGAAGAACCGTTGGGCTTTTTTTAACAAGTCGAGTTCCTCCTCTCGATTTGCCAATGCCTTTTCAAGCTCACAAATCCGTTTATTCGCTTTTAATAATTCGGCTTCTTTATTTACACCGGGATCTATACGCTGTTGACGTCTTTTCGGTGAAGGCTTTTTAGGCTTCATATGGTTGTTCTCCTTCAAGTCTCCCTTCCGGTGTTCCATTTGCCATCGGTAAAGCATCACTGGATGGATCCCTAATGATTCGGCAATTGCTTTTGACATAACGTCAGGGTGATTGGCCATCCTAACGGCTTGAAGTTTAAAGTCTAATGTATATCGATCGTAATGGCGTTTCTTGGTTTGCCCCATCGCTTGACCTCCTTGATTAACAGAAAAATACTGTCCATCAAAGTGGTGCTAGATCAGCGCCGCCGATAGGCGGAGTCCCGGACTTGAGCGATTTGTTATGTGACGAATTAAAACTTTTCATTACCACTGACCCCTAGATTGTTTATCTTAGTCTTCCCTAATATTTTTAATAATAAATTACGGCATGTCCTTAAAATAGGATAAAGAATGGCAGAGAGTGATTTTGATTTGAATATCCAATAATTTGCGCGATTGAAAATTCCAGATTTGCTACTTATTAAAGCTAAGGTATGAATAGCATCAGAACCATAGTAAATTTGTCCTCCCATCTTTAGCACCATTCCTTGATCGATATCTAATCCCATCTCAGTTATTTCATCACGAACTTTGCTATTTTCTCGCGCATCAACAATCTTTAAATCACCAAGATCTTCACGAATACGAACGAACTGGCAGTAATTATTACAGGCAGGACATTCTTTATCATAGACAAGTAATATTTCTTCTCGACTCATGATTTTCTTTTAAGCCACATAACGCCTCGTATAAGAGGCCGAGTGAAACATGGTCCTATTAATGCAATTGTTATGTGGCATTTCTATTCACACCTATATGCCTGAACATTATTACACCAACCTCTTTGTGTTTATAATATCCAGGAATCTTGTCTAGAACAACGTAACCCAATTTTGAATAAAAATCTTGAGCAATCGTGTTTTGATCGCGAACCTGAAGATAGATGTTGAATACACCAGCCGTACTTGCCACACGCTCATGCCACCTAACAATTTTTGTTCCCGTACCGGTGCGGCGATATTCTTTCTTTACTGCTAGCAAATTTAAATTGGCATGCTTATCACCATACTTCATGATGCCGAACCCAGCCAAAATACTTCCGTCTCTGGCTACTGCGACGTTAGTCGAACGATCCCGCATAGCCTTTTTAACTCTTTCCGTATTCCAACTCCAACTTAAACCTTGCTCGATTAAATCCCTTGAAAGCATCGCTATCTCAGACGCATCTGAGTGTGTTGCAAGTTCGATAGTTGTATTCTCTTCAATCATTCTCTAAATATAAACGAATGTCTGCTTAATACGGTGATTTCAACTGGTCGACGCAACACTTTATTCTTTAAGCAAAAAGATGGAGTGTTGAATATGACCTACAGAACTCGAATAAAATATACAGCGGCACAAAAAACAGAGATGTGGGATCGCTGGCAACGAGGTGAATCCCTCAATGCAATTGGTCGAGTATTTGATCGACCTTCATCATCCATATATGGTTTATTGGCAGCTAGTGGTGGCATTCGTCCACCCCCTCGACAACGCTCAAGATTAGCGCTTACACTTTCAGAGCGTGAAGAGATTTCCAGAGGGGTAGCCAGTGCTCTATCGATGCGTGCGATAGCGGTTCAACTGGGTCGCCCGCCCTCAACGATTAGCCGTGAAATCAAACGCAATGGAAGCTATGATAATTATCGAGCCACACAAGCTGAACAAGCTGCCTGGGATCGTGCTCACCGACCAAAGCCTTGTAAACTGGCTGGTAACCGATCATTGAGTCGAATCGTGGCAGCAAAGCTGCAGTTAAATTGGTCACCAGAACAGATCGCAGGCTGGCTCAAGAATGAATATCCAGGAGAAGAGTGCAATCACGTGTCACACGAGACCATCTATCGAAGCCTGTTTGTTCAAGCCCGGGGCGTATTAAAAAAGGAGCTGCTTCAATACCTTAGAAGCCAACGCACGATACGTCGTTCTAAACATGCAAGCCTTAAAAAGAAGGGGCTTGGACAAATTGCCAATATGGCGTCAATCCGGGAGCGACCGGCATCAGTGGAAGACCGTGCTGTTCCAGGACATTGGGAAGGCGATCTGATTGCCGGTTCCCACAACAGTTACATCGCGACACTGGTCGAACGTCATACACGTTATGTCATGCTGGCTAAAGTTAAAAATAAAGACACCGAAAGTGTGGTGTCGGCATTGATAAAGCAATCGAAGAAATTACCGAGCGAACTTTACAAATCACTGACCTGGGACAGAGGCAAAGAGCTGGCTGATCATAGACGCTTTACGATGGAAACCAATATCGATGTATACTTTTGTGATCCGAGCAGTCCGTGGCAGCGTGGCTCTAATGAGAACACCAATGGTTTGCTTAGACAGTACTTTCCAAAAGGAACGGACTTATCTGTGCACTCACAAACAAAACTAAATGCAGTGGCTCGTCAGTTAAATGAACGGCCACGCAAGACATTAGGATTTGAAACACCGGCAAGTAGATTTAGTGCATGTGTTGCATCGACCGGTTGAGATCGCACTGGAAAGCAGACGTTCAAAATAAAACCTTCCCGAAGGAGGGTTCGCACGTCCCTCGACCTCCATAGTTTGCCTTGGTCTGTTTTTCTGGACCAAGGCAATACATATCTAACCCCCGATTAATGGCTTTATGGGGATCCCGCGTTGCTCTTGCATGAGCATTACTATCGAGTTGTTTAAAAATATTGTTTGTTCAGCATGGTGATATGACTCCTGTTATTATATGGTTCGTATACATGTTAAAAGGAATGTTGTTCATGAAGTATGATTTTAAGACTGGAGAGAAATGCGACAAACCTGGCAATTATTTACTTATTGAAACTGGTGAAATAATGGAAGTAGTTAAAGGCGATGTTTTCCCCGGTTACTATCAAAAAATTAGGGATCATGAAACTGGTGCACCGATTTATGATACTACCCGTGAAAAAAGAGCGCATTTCAAATTACTAAAATAAAAAACCTCCCGAAGGAGGGTCAGCACGTCCCTATGCTTATATGGAAATATTCATATCGGTCAAGAGAGGGAACGATATGAACGAAACAGATACTACTCCCTTTCCCTACGACCGTATCTCCCCCGAATTGGGTAAATTTATGAACGTCCGCTTTCGCTGGATAGCAGACGTTCAAACGAAAGTAATACTAGCCAGCTAAACATACAGCAATACACAGATACTCCTATGCCTATATAATAGTAATTAAAAATCTGGCATCAGGACAATATCTTAATGTGTATTCATAGAAAAATGATTCGGACTTTATTCACCCTTATTGCTGTATTTATCTCATATTCAGCAATACCAGGTGACTTGGATTCAAACCAGAAAACTAAAGCAGTTGTAAAAATCATCACTAAGAGTTTAACGCCTGATTATAAATACCCGTGGCAAGTTGACACTATTAATACGTATCTAGGATCAGGCGTCATTATTGATAACAACTACATATTAACTGCGGCTCATGTGGTAGATAACAGTTTATCAATTTATATTAGAAAACCTGGTTCAGATAAACGATTTAAGGCTGATATAAAATACATTTCAGATGCAAGTGATTTAGCAATCCTCACGGTAGAAGATGATGGTTTTTTTAACGGCACAACACCTATCAAATTGGGCAAACTACCTAATTTAGGGGATGAAATTATCACGTGGGGATTTCCAGCAGGGGGGTCTCAATTAGCAATTACTAAGGGAATTGTTTCACGTATTGATTTTGATGAATATAGTCAATCTAAACAATCTAATCTCGTTGCCCAAATCGATGCGGCAGTGAATGCAGGTGCAAGCGGTGGACCAGCCATCGTCAATGGGATGCTTGCGGGCATTACATTTCAAGGTGAGGATGAGTACGACAATGTTGGTTATGTAGTACCTGCACCTGTAATTGAACAGTTTTTAAATGATATAAAAGATGGCAACGTAGATGGTGTCCCAACTATAGGCATTAAAACTCAAAATATGAGAAATCCTCAGCTACGTGCAGCATATCAAATGAAAACTGATATGACGGGGACATTAGTGGTATATAGCATCATAGAACCTGGAGTGGGTGAAAATACTATAAAAGCAGACGATGTGTTGTTGGAAATCGATGGCTTGCCTGTTGGAAATGATGGCTTAGTACCTTTCATTTCCGGAGACAGAATTGACCTAAATTATTTCTTTACCAAATATCAGCTTGGCGAAGTAATCCCTATCCGGTTGCTTAGAAATGGTGATGAAAAATTAATTGATTATACGTTTAAGTATACTAATCAGGACATCATGCTTGTCACTCGACCTTTTTCAGGGTTTGTGCCTGATTATGAAATGCTCGCAGGTCTTGTATTTCAAGAATTAAGCTATGATTATCTTATTAATGCATTTGAAGAAGAAGAAGATTTTCCATCGTGGATGCTGAATATTTATTATGATTACAAGAAAGCATGGAATAAGAATGAAAAAATTGTTTTTCTATCTACCATTCTCCCTGATGAAATCAATATTGATTATGGTGATTTTGAAGATAGGCGTGTCGTTAGTGTAAATGGAAATAAGGTAGATAACTTAGATGATTTTAGGAAGGCTATAAAAAACAATAATAAAATATTCCATTCAATACAGTTTGATAAACCTTCGAATAAGATATTACTTAGTAAAAAATATATTCATGAGAGAGAATCAATAATAAAAGAACGCTATAACGTAGATTAAAATACCATGATTAATGTCTGCTTAATACTGAAAGCGGACATCCAGGTATAGGTAATGATAAGCAACTTACTGGCACGGATTTTCATGGCCATTGGCGTAATCAATCGTGAGATAATGCACACCAATATTTTTAAGTTTTGCTTTTACAATTTCCATCACTTCAGCACGAACGAGGTCGGTAACTTTTTTTAATTTCTATGAGATGAATACAGTACTGGGCTACTTCAAACACCAATCGCTGCCTAAATTAGTAATTTGCCATGTATAGACAACTGTACGTCGTCAAAACCTTTTGAACTTAGAGTTGCCTGAATTAAGAGACACATTAGCTCATCAAGTTGGTATGTGATTCACTTGTTGCTTATCGTAATGCATTCGTCGCCTTATGGCTAAAGTGTTTTGTTTGATCAAAGCACGTTGTTCCAATATTTCCTGTCCACGCCCATAAAATACATCAGCAGGCGTCAGATTATTGAGTGATTCATGATAACGCTCATGGTTGTAATAGCTAATAAAACGCTGCAGATGTTCCTTGAGTTCACCGGGTAAGTAATAGTTATTGAGTAATATCTGGTTTTTCATGGAACGATGCCAACGTTCAATCTTGCCTTGTGTCTGCGGATGATAGGGTCTGCCCCGTGTATGCGTCATCCCGTTTTCTTCAAGGTAATCAGCTAACTCACCTGAGATGTAACAAGGACCATTATCGCTCAGTAAACGAGGTTTATGATTTACCTTTACTTTATCAAGCCCAGTAAAGCTTAAGGCATCATTAAGTGTTTCAGACACATCGCTGGCACTCATGCCGGTACATAAACGCCAGG
>JACZSJ010000025.1 GCA_022574295.1 Pseudomonadota bacterium | reverse complement strand
AGCGAGCATGGATAAGTTAGATTTAGGTACCGATGACAGCGACACCGCTGGTTCTGTTGATCTGGAACTTGATACACCTGATCTTGACAATGCCGCTGACACCGGGGCGGACGAAGATGATCTCAGCCTGGAGATGGATGCTACTGTGGAAATACCTAAAGTGAGCATGGATAAGTTAGATTTGGCAGACAATGATGGAGATGACGATGATGACAAAACACTTATGGTCCCAAAATCGTCTAATGTTGCAGAACAATCAGAGGACGATGAAATGGCTAGTCAACTCGACCTTGCAAAGGCCTATATTGAATTAGGTGATAATGAGAATGCAAAAACAATTCTTGACGAAATTATTGCTCAGGGAAGTGATGCTTTTCGCAAGCAAGCCGAAGAACTGATCGGACAAATAAAGTAGTACTTCAATTTTAGAAGCAATCATTTGGTCATTAAGCAGGAACACTGTCATGTGGTATTCCTGTTTTTGTTTTTGCTTTTTTTTATTCTGCGGTGTAATTCATGAAAATAGCGCTTGGTATTGAATACTGTGGGACTCAGTACTGTGGATGGCAACGTCAGGAGATCCCCGGTAGTATTCAGGAAAATGTCGAAGACGCACTGTCAAAAATAGCTGATCAACAAATAAAAATTTATTGTGCAGGTCGGACAGACACTGGAGTTCATGCCCTACACCAGGTCATTCATTTTGAGACCGAAGTCGAACGTAAGATGTATTCATGGATCGTTGGAACTAATGTGAATCTTCCTGATGATATTAGTGTCCTCTGGGCCAAAGTGGTTGAGGATGATTTTCATGCACGTTTCTCCGTGACCATGAGGACGTACAGATATATCATTTTAAACAGGCGATCTCGACCGGGCTTGCAAACTGGCAAGGTTAGCTGGGAGTGTCAGCCTCTGGATGAAAATCGAATGCAACTGGCTGCTGAATCGCTGATTGGGGAACATGATTTTACATCATTTCGAGCTGTTGCATGTCAGGCCAATAGTCCGATTCGTGATGTCAGAAGCCTGGAGTTAAGCAGGATTGATGATTATGTCGTGTTAGAAATCAAGGCCAACGCCTTTTTACACCATATGGTAAGAAATATCGTTGGTGTGTTGTTAGAAATAGGCAGTGGTCAAGCCGATATATCGTGGGCAGCAGAGGTTTTGGCATTGAAAGACAGGACAAAATCAGCAAAAACAGCCGCACCAGATGGTCTGTATCTAACGATGATTCAATACCCAGAAAAGTATGGAATTCCAATGCCTGTTCATCCACAATGCTCATCCCTGCTATAGCTTATTTTAGACAACGTTAGACTTATTTCTGGACATAGATTTATCTCATTGTTAGAAAATACCCCGAAAAATCACATTAAACGTACCAGGGTCAAGGTATGCGGGATCACTCGTATTGAAGATGCACTCTCTGCTGTTGATTCAGGTGCAGATGCCATTGGATTTGTGTTTTATGAAAAAAGCCCACGATACATTCAGGAGGAGAAGGCAGCTGATATTGCGGGGAAACTACCTCCTTTTGTCACTAAGGTGGCCTTGTTTGTGAATGCATCAGAAGAAAAAATCAGGTCAGTTTTAGAGTCGGTCCCTGTGGATATACTTCAGTTTCATGGTGAGGAAACACCGGAAGAATGCCGAAGTTATGGCCGGCCATATATCAAAGCAGTCAGGATGCATGATGATGTGGATCTGTTTCAGATCAGTGGTGATTATTTTGATGCAAGTGCTTTATTGCTTGATAGTTTTGTTGAGGGAACCCAGGGGGGTACAGGGAAAACATTTGAGTGGTCGATCGTGCCTTCTAATTTAAATAAACGAATAATACTGGCAGGAGGATTAACAGCCGCGAATGTGGCTGATGCAATTTCAAAAGTTTCCCCCTATGCTGTGGATGTCAGCGGTGGTGTTGAAATTAAGAAAGGAATCAAGGATGCTGCAAAGATAGAAGAATTCATACAAGAGGTTATGCATGCAAAATAATATGTTGCCTGATGAAAATGGGCATTTCGGACCATATGGTGGAAAGTTTGTCGCCGAGACGCTCATGGGTCCTTTGGAAGAATTAACGGAAGCGTATACACACTATTTAAAAGATCCTGGATTCCTGAAGGAGCTTGATGATGAATTACATCATTATGTTGGTAGACCATCTCCCTTGTACCATGCCAGACGCTGGTCAGAAATTTTGGGTGGCGCTCAGGTCTATTTGAAGAGGGAAGATTTAAATCACACGGGTGCACATAAGATAAATAATACCGTTGGTCAGGCTTTGTTGGCCAAGCGTATGGGTAAAACCAGGATCATTGCTGAAACCGGTGCAGGACAACATGGTGTCGCAGCAGCAACGGTAGCCGCCAGACTTGGTCTGGAATGTGTTGTCTATATGGGCTCTAAAGATATCAAAAGACAGTCAACTAATGTATTTCGCATGAAATTATTGGGTGCGACCGTGGTGCCAGTGGAGTCCGGTTCAAAGACCCTGAAGGATGCACTTAATGAGGCGATGCGTGATTGGGTAACGAACATCGATGATACGTTTTACATTATTGGAACTGTGGCTGGGCCCCATCCCTATCCAGTAATGGTTAGAGATTTTCAGACTGTGATTGGGCGCGAGACAAGACAACAATGTCTGGAACAGGCAGGGCGTCTGCCAGATGCCCTGGTTGCATGTGTTGGTGGTGGCTCGAATGCCATTGGTTTGTTTTATCCTTTTCTTGATGACAAGGACGTTGCAATTTACGGTGTAGAGGCAGGGGGCGATGGTTTGGAGACAGGTCGTCATGCTGCGCCTTTGAATGCAGGTAAACCGGGGGTCTTGCATGGCAACAGGACCTATCTCATGGAAGATGAGAATGGTCAGATTATAGAAACACATTCCATTTCTGCAGGACTTGATTATCCAGGGGTAGGTCCTGAACATTCATGGTTAAAAGATAGTGGACGCGCAATGTATGTTGCCATTAATGATGATGAAGCCTTGCAGGCGTTCCATGATTTGACAAAAATTGAAGGTATTATGCCTGCATTGGAATCCAGTCATGCCCTGGCATATGCTTCAAAACTGGCACCGAAAATGAGGAAGGATGAAATAATTATCGTGAATCTTTCCGGTCGTGGTGACAAAGATATCCAGACAGTCGCTACATTGGGAGGTATAACCCTGTAAAGGAGAGTTGATATGAATAACAGAGACAGGTTGATTGAAATTATAAGTGAACACGAGTTAGAGAGAAGAGAAGTTGCGGAACTGTTGAAAGTCAAAGCTGATACGGTAAATCATTGGCTTGCATCTCATGAATCACATAATTACGAAGATATACCAGATATGGCAATTGAACTTCTGGAACTTAAGCTGGGGGCTAAAAAATCTTAGATTGTCATTCGAACCAGATCTTACATACAAAACAAAATAATAAAGAAATAGTTAATTTTATATTATGAGTCGCATAACAGACTGTTTTAAAAATCTGCAAGAGGAAAAACGAAAAGGCTTGATACCCTTTATTGTCGCAGGAGATCCCAAACCCGGGTTTACACTCCCCCTGATGAAAGCATTGGTTGATGGCGGTGCTGATCTTATAGAATTAGGCGTACCGTTCTCCGATCCCATGGCAGATGGCCCAGCCATCCAAGCAGGGAGCGAAAGAGCATTGGCACATGGTACAACTTTGCACGACGTCATAGGCATGGTGGCGACATTTCGCAAAGACAATCAACAAACACCAGTCATATTAATGGGGTATTTGAATCCCGTTGAAATTATGGGTTATGAAGATTTTGCAAAATCGGCGGCAGAGGCTGGGGTGGATGGCGTATTAATAATAGATATGCCTCCTGAAGAAGCGGGCGAGCTAAAAGAAATTTTAGTCAAGCACCAGATTGACATGATCTTTTTAATTGCACCAACGACGAGTGTCGAACGACAGAAATACATTTCTGAAACAGCGAGTGGATTTCTATATTATGTCTCCCTTAAAGGTGTGACGGGCAGCAATAGGCTGGATACAAATTCTGTAGAGGAGTCAGTCAGAGTAATTAAGCAACAGTCAAAGTTACCTGTCGGTGTAGGGTTCGGGATTAGAGATGCCGAGAGTGCTGCCAAGGTAGCAAAGGTAAGTGATGCAATTATCGTTGGCAGCCCCATTGTTGAACTGGTTGGAGAAATGGCGGACGATTCTGCAGATTCACTAAATAAAATAAGCGAATATCTTTCGGCATTGCGCGATGCAATTGATGTCGTTTAAAACAATACACATTATAAATATATAACCATGAGCTGGTTCACAAAATTACTCCCCTCAAGGATTAAAACAGATGGCGCATCCAGACGCACAGTGCCAGAAGGGGTCTGGTCTAAATGTGAAGAATGTAGCGCAGTCTTGTATCGAGCTGAGCTGGAGCGGAATCTTGAAGTATGTCCCAAGTGTTCTCACCATATGCGTATTGGCGCTCGTGTACGGCTGGAAAATTTTCTGGATCCGGAACCACGAGTTGAAATAGGCGATGAGATCAAACCAGTAGACAGGCTTAAATTTCGTGATAGTAAAAAATATAAAGATCGTCTGAATCAGGCCCAGAAGCAGACGAAAGAAAGTGATGCACTGGTCGTAATCATGGGACAATTGAAAGAGATTCCTGTGGTTGTTGCAGCATTCGAATATAATTTTATGGCAGGGTCGATGGGGTCAGTTGTTGGCGAACGATTTGTACTTGCTGCAGAAGCAGCTATCGACAATGGCATTCCCCTAGTATGTTTTTCAGCCAGTGGCGGGGCCCGCATGCAGGAGGCAATTTTATCATTGATGCAAATGGCAAAAACCAGTTCAGCCCTGGCAAAATTGTCTGCCAGGGGCTTACCCTATATTTCGGTATTAACGAACCCGACGATGGGAGGTGTTTCTGCCAGCCTTGCTACACTAGGCGATATCAATATTGCAGAACCCAGGGCATTGATAGGATTTGCAGGGCCAAGAGTGATTGAACAGACTGTACGAGAGACATTGCCTGAGGGTTTCCAGAAAAGTGAATTTCTACTTGAACATGGCGATATAGACATGATTATGGATAGACGGGAGATGCGTGAAAGGATATCTTCTATACTGTCCATCCTGAACAACCAGGCCGTATAAAATTACCTTGAATCATCAGCCATGAATGCAGAATCCATGCCTCAGTGTAACTTCAATCAGGAAGCAATGAGATTTAACAAGCTCCATGAATGGCTGGAATGGCAGGAGGAACTACATTTTACAGCAATTGAGCTAGGCCTGGATCGGTGTACTGCTGTCGCTGAAAATATGGGATTACTCAACCCCGATTTTACCGTCATCAGCGTTGCTGGAACCAACGGAAAGGGTTCCAGTGTCGCCATGCTGGATTCAATTCTAAGTAATTCAGGTTATAAAACCGGGTGTTATTCCTCACCACATCTCATTCGCTATAACGAACGGATAAAACTTAATGGTGATGAAGTTACTGATGAAATGCTGTGCGAGTCCTTCAGCAAAATCGACCGTGCACGAGGAGATATTTCTTTAACCTACTTTGAATTTGGAACCCTTGCAGCACTGGATATATTTCATAATGCTGATATTGATATCGCCTTACTCGAAGTGGGTCTAGGTGGAAGGCTTGATGCTGTTAACTGTATTGATGCAGATGCCGCCTTGATTTGCAGCATTGATCTGGATCATATGCAGTGGCTAGGTACGAACCGGGAATCCATCGCTCATGAGAAAGCGGGCATATTTCGTGGCAATAAACCGGCAGTTTGTTCTGATCCACATCCTCCTGCGACCGTGCTGGAATATGCTGAGGCCATTGGAGCAACATTGTACATTCCCGGCCGGGATTTTAATTACCAGTTGTCTGGTGATAATTGGTCATGGCAATGGGATTCAGTAGTCTACGAAAAACTACCTCGCCCAGACCAATATAACAGTTGCCAGATCCAAAATGCTGCCGGTGTATTGATGGTTCTGAACACGCTAAAATCCAGTTTGCCGGTAGATGATCATGCGATAGAAAAGGGCCTGAAAAATTTCAGCCTTGCCGGCAGGTTCCAGATGTTGAGCGAAGGGACACAAACTATCCTGGATGTGGCACATAATAACCAGTCGGCGAAGATGCTGGTACATAATTTAAAACAATATCCCAACAGCGGCAAAACTCACATTATTATAGGGATGTTGAAAGATAAGGATCGGACTAGTGTATTGGGTGAGTTAATAGAAATTGCTGATTATTGGCACACGGTGACCATATCAAATCCTCGGGGTAGTGACAGTGAGACAATAAAAAATGAATTACTTGAATTAGGCGTAAATGTTCCAATTTCAGAGAATGATACTGTGGCCGATGCTTTTCTCAAGTTACAGGATGAAACGGGGACACATGATCGTATTGTGGTTACCGGTTCCTTCCTGACTGTTGGTGATGCAATGAAGCACCTCGGCGTTTAGATTACCAATATTAAGTTATCAGTAATTATGGAACAAAAATTAAAAGAACGATTAGTTGGTGCAGCCGTACTGGTCGCGGTTGCTGTTATTTTCATACCAATTATATTGACTGATTCACCAGAACCAGACGTAATTCAAGGGTCAAATATACCTGATAAACCTGACAATTTTAGTTCAAGAATCATCCCCATACTTGAAAATGATGAAAAGTCCTCATCAACTTCGATTGACGCAAACGATATTCAAGCTGAGGATAATCAGGAAAAGAATAAGAAAAATACTGTGCGGGAGATCGTTGTTGAGAAGGTTATTTCGACCGATGATATTAATGCTGAAAGAAATTCAACAAAGAAAGACAAGAGAAAGAAAGAGGATGAAGTGAAGGACGATGTTGGCTTGTCAGCATGGATTATACAATTAGGAAGTTTTACCAGTGAAGAGAATGCCCAGTCCCTGAACGAAAAATTACGAGAATCAGGTTATCCAGCATTTGTAGAACCGCTCAAAACAAATGGGCAAATTAGCTACAGGGTAAGAGTCGGACCGGAGATAAAACGATCAGAGGCAGAGTCGTTATTAAAAGTGTTGAAAGATAAAATGGATATGGAAGGAATTATTGTTAGCTATCCTTGATTATGACGGACATGTGGGCATCCATATCAAAAACAAACGGAATTAGCCATTGATGCAATCCATTGATATTGCAATCCTGCTTATCATTGCATTACCTGCTATCGCTGGCGTGATATATGGATTTCTGAATATTATATTTTCATTGCTGGCATGGTTATTGGCATTAGGTATATCAATCAAATTTTCCCCGGCATTTTCACCACTACTTGAATCATCCGTCGACACACCTGTTCTAAGGACAATCCTGGCCTTCGTTGGGCTATTTATTATCAGTCTTATGATACTGACAGGGATTGGTTTTCTTATCGTTAAACTACTCGGTAGGACAGGGTTGACGGCTGCAGACAGAATACTCGGCCTGTTCTTTGGTATTGGCCTGGGAGCAATTATTGTTGAGGTTGTGGTATTCCTTGGAGGGTTTACGGCCCTGCCGCAAGAAGCATGGTGGGATGCATCAAGAGTAATGAAACCGTTTGAGAGGGTTGCCATCTGGTCGGGACAATACCTTCCGGAAAGCATTTCAAAATATCATGGTTACGAAAATATGATAGATATCCCCCCTGTCAGAGATGATGTAATCGAAGATAATCCAACAGGATAAAAGGTCAGATTGATATGTGTGGCATTATAGGCATTGTAGGCAAACAGTTTGTAAATCAACTTATTTATGATGGCTTAACAGTTTTGCAGCATCGAGGACAGGATGCTGCAGGGATGATGACCTACCATGATCGTAGGCTCCATCTGCGTAAAAGCAATGGCCTGGTACGGGATGTATTCCATACACGTCATATGCTTAACCTCAAGGGGAAAATCGGTATAGGCCATGTTCGCTATCCAACGGCCGGAAGTTCCTCCTCTGCAGAGGCACAGCCATTCTACGTTAACTCCCCATATGGAATATCCCTTGCTCACAATGGCAATCTTACCAATGGCGAGGAACTGAAGAGTGAATTATTCAGGGATGATCTCAGGCATATCAATACAGATTCCGACTCGGAAGTTTTAGTCAATGTGCTTGCACATGAATTACAACGTATGGGCAAACCTCGTCTGGAAGTTGGTGATGTTTTTGATGCAGTCGGAAAATTGCACAAACGTTGCAGAGGAGGATATGCCGCCGTAGCAATGATCAGTGGTTTTGGCATTCTAGGATTTCGTGACCCATTTGGCATCAGACCGGTCATATTTGGTGAGCGTGACACTGAAGCTGGAAAGGAATATATAATTGCTTCTGAAAGTGTCGCAATCGATTCATTGGGGTTCACGGTCATTCGTGACATTAAACCTGGTGAGGCCATTTTTATCACAAAGGATGGCAAGTTACATACGCGTCAATGTGCAGAAAACCCTCAATATTCACCCTGTATATTTGAGCATGTTTATTTAGCGAGACCTGACTCAGTGATTGATGGTATTTCGGTCTACAATGCGCGCCTTCGTATGGGTGAGACACTGGCAGAAAAGATACTGCAACAAAGACCTGATCATGATATCGATGTTGTCATACCGATCCCGGATACGGGAAGAACGGCGGCCTTGCCTCTGGCACAAAAGCTCAATGTGGATTATCGGGAAGGGTTTATCAAAAATCGTTACATCCCTCGCACCTTTATCATGCCAGGACAGGAAATTCGCAAGAAATCTGTCAGACAAAAGCTTAATGCCATTGGATCCGAATTTAAGGACAAAAATGTTTTGTTGGTCGATGACTCGATAGTCAGGGGCACGACATCGGGCCAGATCATAGAAATGGCAAGGAATGCCGGGGCAAATAAAGTTTATTTTGCATCAGCAGCACCACCGGTCAGTTATCCAAACGTATACGGAATCGATATGCCGACGGTGAATGAATTAATCGCACATAATAAAACTGAAGAAGAAATTGCAAAATTGATTGGTGCCGACTGGCTTATCTATCAGGATTTGGACAAATTAATCGAGTCGACACAGACAGGTGATGTACATATCAACAGTTTTGACCTGTCCTGCTTTAATGGTGAATATGTTACTGGTGACATCAATCAGGAATACCTCGATCATATCGAAGGTTTGCGGAACGATGGTGCGAAATCAAAAAGAGAGGCAAGCGACGAGAATTTGATTGACCTCTCAAATGATGTCTGAATATTTTCTCCTATTTTTCTCTAATAGGTCTGATGGTCCAGGCAAGTTCTAAGTTCTAAGTATTAAATTCTAAGGAACCTCTGATCAAGTTGTCATTTCGACCAACGGGAGAAATCTTAAGTTGAAAATATTAAGTAAAATCAGTTGGCTACAAGATTTCTCGCTGCGCTCGAAATGACAGGCTGGACTTAATCAGGGGTTCCCTAAATATATTATGCTCATAACCTGTTAATTTATCGTGACTGCCAATTGATTTTTGTCCTGCTGTTTGCGCATGTTAACAATCATACCCAGCATTGTTACTGCTTCGTGAATTCCATTTTCAAACATACTGAGCATATCTGTATCTAGTTCTGTCGAACTAAGGATTGATTCATAACTTTCAGCCGATAATTCGCCGAAATCTTTTTTGTACAGGGCGATGTAAGTCGACAACAGCCTAATGCACTGGGTAAGCCCTTCCTTATCAACCATTTCAGACAAGGTTTCCAGTTGCCGTTCTTTCATCTTTAACTTTGATATGGAATATTCGATGTTGATCATTAGTTTTCTCTCGAAGTTATTGCTTGCTACTGTCTTGCAATGGTTGTGCCAACAATAAATAATCATAAAAACAATGAGTTATACGATTAATAAGAATTAATAGACGTTAAATCGTCGCCTGTTAGCGACAATAATATTTAGTAATGAATTATTTTTTACTACAGGAACAAAGTTTTTGTGAACTTCATCACGGAACAGAACACGCACTTGTGAATTGCATCCCAATAGTTGAACTGGCTGCTTGTGCCACATCGCCGGGAGAGTAAAGCTTCGAGCTAACTAGTTAAAAGTAATAGATTTATTGAAAAATTGCGGTAAATAAAATTAACGAATCATATTGTAGAGATTCCATGTTGCAGAGAATCAATGAGAAACGGTGTATCTAAAATGAATGATTACAGAACAAAATTAGGTGTAGATCAAAGTGTCCAGACGATACTGTATGAGTGTCGCGAATTAATGACATGCCATCTAAAGCAATCATTACCCAACATGATGGATGAAATTGACGATGTATTGCTGGATATTGCAGTTAAGACGACAAGTGCAAATGAAAGAACAAAATATTTTAATGCAGTGCATGAAATGAGAGAAAAGAGACAGAATATTGAAAGGACATGCCTGAAAAATTTTAATGACCTGTTTGAAGAAAATCTTCATTCAGGCAATCGAGAAATAAATGCACTCGAAGGGAATACACATAAAGAGCCAAAAGATGATAACGCTATGGCAATGACGAATACCGTCAATAAGGTCAAGAGTAATTGCCATCAGGCGTTGTTGAACCTCGATGAACGACTGTGTCAGATTTTAGATTCCGATGTTCCCGGGTTAAGCGAAAATCCAGTGTCGCCGGAAATAGTCTGCCAGGCTTTTTATAATGCATGTGAATTGATTGATACAGGTGCTGAAATTCGACTAATTATATTTAAATATTTTGAGAGATATGTCGCGTCCGAGCTAAATGATGTCTATTTAAAGATTGATCAAGTGATCGACGCACGTAGTTCGACCGGGGAATCAGTGTCTGGTGAGCAACAAACATGTAATGAAGAAAACAGCAATCAGGGCTATCAAAGGATTGCTGAAGTAAAGCAAATAGCTACTTCAAAAATACAGGAACTTCTTGCCCGGAAACACGTGCCGGACTTTGTGTCTGATTTCCTGTTAAAACATTGGATGAAATTATTAACCCTGATTGTCGATAAAAATGGGATGAATAGCGTCGCATGGCAACATGCTATTGAGACGGTAGAAGATCTGGTCTGGTCTGTTGGTAACGTGTCCAGCCAGGAAGACAGAGACAAGTTTGATAAATTGTGGCCTGATTTGATCAAGCGTCTTCGGAATGGGATCAATATGATTTCTATGTCCTCACACGAAGAAGCTGATTTTATTTCCAGCTTATTAAAGTATCGTGCGACACTGACAATGTTAGGGTCATTATCGGACACTAGAAATAATGGCGTTACCTTGATTGATTCTGAAAAAGTAGGAGCGCTTAAGACGAGATTAAAATCTATTAATGAGAAATCGGATCATGAAAATGTGACCACAGCCGAAAAGATGGATCCAAATAATATTGAAAGCAAGGATATTACCCTTCCTGATATTGAAGTACAGGGCGATCAAAACCCATTTATGGAGGAACTGCTGGTTGACAATTTTGATATTAGAGGCTTCAAGAGTGATATCACCGGAGATTGATGTAGGATCATTTTTGCTCAGGCATAAATTCGAATGGCAATGTAATGTATTAATAATCCATGTGAATGACTGGCTTATCAAACAAGTAGCACATAGCATAAGTCCATTTTATTGACATGTTCACAGGGTTTTTCTAGACTCGCCGATATAGCGCCGATTTGATCCAAGCTTGCGGGCGCTTAAAAAGTACCGCTAAAGAAGAGCAACCTGCTTTAGCATAAGCTGAATGTGGGTTTTTTTGTGTCTGCATGATTTTCCAGAAGTTCTTTTTCGTCGGGTTGCATGATTTATCTGGAGTAAGGTATGGCCAAAATTGATCCAAAACAATATGGCTCAAATACGAATGCAGTTAGAGCTGGACAGGTGCGCAGTGCTGAAGGTGAGCATAGTGAATTGATCTTTGCTACCTCAAGTTATGTCTTCAAGGATGCTGCCGAGGCTGCAGCACGTTTTTCCGGAGATGAGCCCGGGAACATATATTCCCGATTCACGAATCCTACCGTCCGTACATTCGAGGAACGTTTGGCAGCCATGGAAGGGACTGAACGTTGTGTCGCGACTTCCTCAGGGATGAGTGCAATTTTAAGCACGTTTATGGGCTTGCTGAAAGCGGGTGACCATATCGTCGCATCTCGCAGCATTTTTGGCACAACAGTCGGTTTGTTAGATAACGTATTGTCAAAATTTGGCCTGACGACAACATTTGTTGGTTTGGCAGACTATCAGGCCTGGGAAAGTGCGATAGGTCCCGAAACCAAAATGCTGTTTCTGGAAACACCTTCAAATCCCTTGACAGAGATAGCGGACATTTCCCGCCTGGCTGAGATTGCCCATGCGAAAGCTTGCCTACTTGTGGTTGATAATTGCTTATGTACGCCTGTATTACAGAAACCATTTAGTTTGGGTGCAGATATCGTGATTCATTCAGCAACAAAATATCTCGATGGTCAGGGACGTTGTATCGGTGGGGCAGTATTAGGCAGTGATGAACTACTGGCAGAGGATATTGTTGGTTTTTTGAGAACGGCCGGGCCGACATTGAGCCCATTTAATGCCTGGGTATTCCTCAAGGGCCTGGAAACCTTGCATATAAGGATGAAAGCACACTGTGACAATGCGTTGCAGGTGGCTGAGTGGTTAGAACAACAGGACAATGTGAAGCGAGTTTATTATCCCGGCCTGAAATCACATCCACAACATGAGTTGGCAAAAACTCAACAATCCGGGTTTGGTGGCGTACTAAGTTTTGAGGTAGAGGGCGGTCAAAAAGAGGCCTGGAGTGTCATCGATTCAAGCTCTCTTTTTTCTATTACGGCCAATCTGGGCGACACCAGGAGCACAATGACACATCCAGCAACCACGACGCACCATCGTTTAACTGATGAGCAGCGTACTGAAGCCGGGATCAGTGATAGTTTGATACGACTTTCAATTGGACTTGAAGATGTCAGTGATCTCACACGGGATTTGGCTGCTGGCCTGGGTGATTAAATTTGGCTCAGGAAGAAGAAATTGTCCCAATTTGATGGCTAAAAATGGATTTATGATGCCGTTTTGTGGTAAAAAGAGCGTCTTACGAAGGTCTGATGTAGGGGAAAAGCGGCGCAATGACCGCAACAGGTGCAAAAAACAGATAAATAATTGCACCGAATATAATAATAATTTTTTGAAAAGTGCCGGAGTGAATTCTGAGATCAGAAGGTTCCGATGCCATTAAAAAATAAGGACTTAGCGACGAAAGTCGCGAATAACAATCCCTAGAATTTAAAACATATACTGGAGGGTATTAACATGCCTGGTCGTAATTTTTTATTTATTCCTGGCCCAACTAATGTGCCACGCCGTATCCAAAATGCCATGAACATTGAGCAAGAGGACATGCGCGCAATGGATCTTCCCGAATTTACCAAACCTCTGTACGCAGACATGAAGATTGCTCGTTCATAAGATTCATGGTGAACCTGTAGAACTAACTATTTAAATAATATTGATAATAAAGAGGAATAACCATGAGTTTTACTTCATACGAACCAGCTACTCCACGCTTACAGCGTAGTGAGCTAGCAGTCCCGGCTTCAAGCCCAGAGATGTTTGAAAAAGCAGCAAAGAGTGACGCGGATTACATCTTTCTTGATTGTGAAGATGCCGTCGTTCCTGATGATAAAGAACAAGCCCGTAAAAATGTTATTGAAGCATTAAATGATATTGATTGGAGTGGTAAAACAATATCAGTGCGTATTAATGGCTTAGATACCCATTATATGTATCGTGACGTTGTCGATATCATCGAACAAGCGGGTAAAAACCTTGATACCATTTTGATTCCTAAAGTCGGTACTGCACAAGATGTCTACGCTGTAGATATGTTGGTGACGCAAGTTGAAGATGCGATGGGCTTAAAGAAACGTATCGGTTTTGAATGTTTAATCGAAACTGCTCTTGGTGGCGCCAATGTCATGTCTATTGCAACAGCAAGTAAGCGTCTTGAAGCATTCCATTTTGGTGTTGCTGATTACTCGGCAAGCATGCATTCACGTACCACCAATATCGGCGGCTTAAATCCAGATTATGTTTGTGAAGGTGCGTTGAATGATCAATGGCATGCTGCACAAGTCAACATGCTTACCGCATGTCGTGCTTTTGGTTTACGTGCAATAGACGGCCCTTTCGGTGATTTCAGTGATGATGATGCTTATCGCGCAGCGGCACGTCGTGTTGCCGCTCTCGGTTACGACGGTAAGTGGGCAATTCACCCTAGGCAAATTCCATTAGCGAATGAAGTGATGTCTCCACCGGATGAAGACGTGGCTCGTGCACGTCGTGTACTAGAAGCTTTGGCAGAAGCGGCTAAGAAAGGCTCAGGTGCAGCACAACTTGATGGCAAGATGATTGATATTGCGTCAGAAAAAATGGCTCTCAATCTAATTTCGCAAGCGGATCAAATCGCTGCTAAGGCTAAATAGTAGATAGTTAATCAAGAATTTTAAATTAAAGTATAGGAGGGTGTGAACTGTGGACATCCATGAATATCAAGCTAAAGAGATCCTGTCAGGATACGGTGTGCCCTTCGGTGCGGGTGGCCTGGCGTACAGTCCTGAACAGGCATCATACAGGTGTACTGAAATTGGTGGTGAGGTCTGGGTTGTCAAGGCGCAGATCCATTCAGGTGCGCGTGGTAAGGCAGGCGGAATTAAAGTCTGTAAGACCGAAGATGAAGTGTGGGCTGCCGCAGATGAATTACTGGGCAAAAAACTGATCACGCATCAGACCGGCCCACAAGGTAAGGTTTGTCACCGTCTTTATATTGAAGAAGGCTGCAACATTGATCGCGAAATTTATCTGGCATTCGTGCTTGATAGAGCCGCAGAACGTGTCACCGTAGTTGCTTCGGCAGAAGGTGGTATGGAGATCGAACAGCTGGCTGTCGAAAAGCCGGAATCCATCGTCAAGATTTCTGTTGAGCCTGCTGTCGGTATGCAGGCCTTTCAGGCACGCGAACTGGCTTTCGCACTGGGTCTGGAGAAATCCCAGATCAATCAGGCGGTCACGACATTTCTTGGTTGTTATCGTGCGATGCGTGATTTAGATGCCAATATGGTTGAGATTAATCCATTGGTTGTGACCAAAGAAGGTAAAATTATAGCCGTTGATGCGAAGATGAGCTTTGATGATAACGCGCTTTTTCGCCATCCGAATATTTCAGAGCTTCGTGATAAATCGCAGGAAGATCCACGTGAAATGCGTGCTTCTGACCGCGGTTTAAACTATGTAGGTCTGGATGGAAATATCGGTTGTATCATTAACGGTGCCGGTCTGGCCATGGCTTCCATGGACATGATCATGCACGCTGGCGGTAAACCAGCCAATTTCCTCGATATCGGTGGTGGTGCCTCAGCTGAGCGTACGGCTAAAGCATTTAATCTCGTACTCTCTGACGATAAAGTCGAATGTATTCTGGTCAATATTTTTGCTGGCATTAACCGTTGTGACTGGATTGCTGAAGGTGTTGTTCAGGCCGTAAAGCAGATAGAGCTAAAGGTCCCTCTGGTGGTTAGACTATCGGGGACCAATGTAGAAGCAGGACGAAAGATCATTAAAGATAGCGGCCTTCCCATTATTTCTGCAGATACCTTACAGGAGGCAGCAGATAAAGCTGTTGCTGCCTGGAAAGAAGCGACCGGTAAATAGGAGACAATAATAATGTCAATTTTGTTAGACGAAAATTCAAAAGTAATTGTCCAGGGATTCACCGGTCAAATTGGTACTTTTCACGCAACTGAAATGATCGAATACGGCACCAATATCGTTGGTGGTGTGACCCCGGGCAAGGGTGGAACAAAACATCTTGAGCGCCCTGTTTTTAACACAGTGAAGGAAGCGGTAGAGGCGACTGGCGCGAATGCCAGTATCATTTTTGTACCGCCCCCATTTGCTGCAGATAGCATTATGGAAGCGGCGGATGGTGGGATAAAATTCTGTGTGGCGATCACCGATGGTATTCCTTCGCAGGACATGATCCGTGTAAAACGTTATATGCGTCGTTATCGGGAAGAAGACAAGATGGTGCTGACTGGCCCTAACTGTGCAGGCTCGATCAGTCCCGGGAAATGCATGATGGGTATCATGCCTGGTCATATCTATATGCCGGGACCAGTCGGTGTCGTGGGTCGATCAGGTACGCTGGGCTATGAAGCTGCCGCCCAAATGAAAGAGGTTGGTATCGGTATCTCAAGTAGTATCGGTATTGGTGGCGACCCCATCAACGGTACTGGCTTTGTCGATCATCTGCAGTATTTTGAGGAAGATCCTGACACCAAGGCAGTGATCATGATTGGTGAGATCGGCGGACCTCAGGAAGTGGCGGCAGCTCAATGGGCAAAAGATAACATGTCCAAGCCCGTAATTGGCTACATTGCAGGATTAACTGCACCTAAAGGTACACGTATGGGTCATGCCGGTGCCATTATCTCTGCAGTTGGCGATAGTGCGGCTGAGAAGGTTGAGATATTGCAGGAATGTGGCGTACATGTTGTGCCTAATCCGGCCTCGTTTGCACCTGTTGTGAAGGAAGTATTGGCCAAGGTCAGTTAAACGTGAAAAGTGAAGGGTGAAAGGTGAAGTGTTAAAGTTAGGGAACCTCTGATCAAGTTGTCATTTCGACCAACGGGAGAAATCTTAAGTTGAAAAATATTAAGTAAAATCAGTTGGCTACAAGATTTCTCGCTGCGCTCGAAATGACAGGCTGGACTTAATCAGAGGTTCCTTAGTTTTAAAAGAATCATTTCACTTTTAACTTTTCACACTTAACAGTTAAATTAACAGATAATCTTAAAAACAATATAATTTTTATTTGGAGATTATAGTGAGCAAGCCAAAAGTACTTCTTACCCGTCAGTGGCCTGCAGAAGCAGAAACAAGGGCAAAAGAATTGTTTGATGTTCATCTGAATGAAGATGACCACAAGATGTCAGTGGAAGAACTTCAGGAAGCCATGAAAAATTATGATGTGGTTTGTCCCACGGTGTCTGATTTTCAAATTAATGCAGAAATTCTTAATGTAGAAGGCAGAAAGTGTAAGGCCTTATGTAATTTTGGTGTCGGGTTCAATAATATCGATACGGATGCTGCAAAAGCAGCAGGTGTCGTCGTCACCAACACACCAGGCGTTTTAACTGACTGTACTGCCGATATCGCGATGACACTGTTATTAATGGTTGCGCGTCGTGCCGGCGAAGGCGAGCGCCTGGTTCGGAGTAAAGAATGGGATGGCTGGTGCCCAACTCATATGTTGGCAACCAAGGTCACCGGTAAAAAACTGGGTTTTATTGGTTTTGGCCGTATCGCACAGGCCGTCGCCCAGAAAGCCCATTTCGGTTTTGGCATGCAACTCAGTTTCTACGATCCCTATCCACCATCAGATGAGGTCATCGAGAAATTTAGCGCAACACAACTAGATTCTATTGAAGAGGTATTGAGAAATGCCGATTTTGTGACCCTGCATGTTCCTGGTGGTGGCAGTAACACCAACTTGATGAATACAGAGCGTTTTGGGATGATGAAAAAATCAGCATTCCTGATCAATACAGCACGCGGCGATGTTGTTGATGAACCCGCATTGGTAAAGGCCTTAAAAGATGGCGTGATTGCTGGTGCCGGGATGGATGTTTTCGCCAAAGAACCGAATGTGACAGAGGATTTGTTAAGCATGGAAAATGTAGTCATATTTCCTCATCTTGGGAGTGCCACAACAGAAACACGCGTAGCCATGGGCATGTGTTCCTTAGATAATGCGCAGGCCTTCTTCGATGGTAAGGAACCGCCGAACCGTGTTGCATAACAACCATGTGAAATGTGAAGCGTGAAAAGTGAAACGCAAGCAATAAAGCTTTTTGTTTTTTTTACGCTTCACGCTTCACGTTTAACACTTCACAGCATATATATATCAATAATTGTTCTCTTCTTTGGGAGTCTATTAAGTGTCAAAAGATACGCCAGATTCCATTGAAGCAGGTCAGGATATTGATTCCATCTCGGCAACCTATGCCAAAGAAGTTGTCGATCTACTCACTGAACAGCTAAAGACTGTTATTAAACAACGTCAGCCTGAAATTCTGCCCTTGTTCCAGGGTGAAAAACCGGTACCAAAAAATAATTCTTCGATCCTGTTGGGTGTGTTACAGGCATGGGGGATCTGGTTTCAATTGCTCAACGTAGCAGAAGAAAATACCGCCATGCGCCGCCGCCGGCTGCTTGAAAAGAACAATGGCCTGGAAAAAGTACCGGGCACATTTGCCAATGTTTTTTCACAGGCAAAAGAAGCTGGTGTATCAGCTGATGACATTCAACACTTATTAAACAGCGCACATATAAGCCCTACCATTACCGCACACCCAACTGAAGCAAAACGCGTCACTGTATTGGAAATCCATCGACGCATCTATGTCTTGCTCTATCGTCTGGAGGGTACACGTTGGACACCCAGAGAAAGACAGAAATTTGTTGATGCCTTACGTAACGAGATTGATCTGCTCTGGTTAACGGGTGAGTTAAGACTGGAAAAACCATCGGTCGCCCTGGAGGTCGCATGGGGATTACATTTTTTCGAACAGACTTTATTCGATCGTATTCCGGAGACACTGGAACGCTTACAACTCTCCTTAACACACGCGTTTCCCGATAAATCCTTCGAGATCCCACCTTTCTTTCAATTTGGTTCATGGATCGGTGGCGATCGGGATGGTAATCCGTTTGTGACCAATGAAGTTACCCGCCAGACTTTACACAGTAATCGATCCATGGTGTTGGCACATTACCATAAGCGACTCGAACAATTACTGGAAAAACTCAGTATCAGCAAAAATGCGATCTCCTTGCCAGAGTCTTTTGAACAGTCTTTAAATGAGATGCTTGATTCAATCGAGTCAGCTGAAACTCTGATAGCCAGAAATCCAGGTGAAGTATTCAGACAGTTCGTTGTCGGCATGTTGTTAAAAATGAAAGGAACGATAACCGATCAGGCAGGACAAGTTTGTTATCGAACGGCAGATGAATTCATACGCGATATCACCGCATTGGAGAAAGGTTTGATTGATTCGGCCTGTGCAAATATTGCAGAAACATTGGTCACGCCAATCAGACAACAGGCAGAGGCCTTTCGATTTCGAACAGTGCGCCTGGATCTACGGGAAAACTCAACGACTGTGAATCATGCCCTGATCGGGATCTGGCAGGAATTGAATGAAACAAAAGAACAGCCTGATCTGGAAAGTGAAGCATGGAAGGCCTGGTTAGTCGCCGAACTGGCAAGACCATTAGAAGCAATGCCTGAATTTGAAACTTTAGATGAATCTGCCGCATCGACCTTTGGCCTGTTTAAACTGGCTGCCGAGATGATGGATAAGCTGGATCGCGAAGCCTTTGGTCATTTTATTTTATCCATGACACATTCAGTGCCAGATATTCTCGGTGTGTATTGCCTGGCAAAGTATGCCGGTTTATTTATCGACCAAGAGGGTACAGAGTGCTGTCGCTTACCCATCGCACCATTGTTTGAAACTATTGATGATCTGCAACGCGCACCGGAGATTATGACAGAATTATTAAATACCCCGGTGATCCGACGTTCGATAAAGGAGCAGGGTGGTGTACAGGAAGTCATGATCGGTTATTCAGACTCAAATAAAGATGGCGGTTTCTTTACGGCCAACTGGGAACTCGCCAAGACCCAGGCAAGCCTGACCCAGGTTGGTGAAGAAAATGGGTTTCCCATCGCATTCTTTCATGGTCGCGGCGGTTCAGTCAGTCGCGGTGGTGCGCCAACGGGGTTTGCGATTGCGGCACAACCTGCTGGTTCAATACACGGACAAATGCGCATTACCGAACAAGGTGAAGTCGTATCCTCAAAATATGCCAACGAGGGTACTGCGCAATACCAAATGGAACTGCTTGCCGCGAGTGTGTTTGAACATACCTTGAAATCAATGAATGAAGAAGAATTAAAACCGAGGCCGGAGTTCAATGAGGCCATGGAGGCACTTTCCAGTCTTGCTTATGCACATTACCGACAATTCGCCGAAATGGAAGGTTTGATTGATTACTATAGTGCAGCAAGTCCGGTAGAAGAACTTGCTAAAATGAATATCGGTTCGCGGCCGGCGAAACGCTTTGGCGCAAATAGTCTCAGTGATCTACGTGCCATTCCCTGGGTGTTTGCCTGGACGCAAAATCGGCATCTGGTACCAGGCTGGTATGGTATTGGTACCGCACTGGAAAGTTTTATCAAAGTCCGTGGTGAAGAAGGGCAGGCACTGATCAATAAAATGTTCAGTGAATCACGTCTGTTTAAATTGATCATTGATGAAGTTGAGAAATCCCTGTCACTGGTGGATTTCGAGGTTGCCCAGGCCTATGCAAATCTTGTCGAAGACGAAAGCATTAGAAATAACATATACGGCCTGGTTAAAGAAGAATATGACCTGACGCATAAATGGGTCTTACAGATAACCGGTGAAGAAAAACTCTGTGTCCGTTTCAGAAAATTTAGTCGTAAATTAAATCGACGTAGTGGCGCCCTGATGAAAGCCGGGATGGAACAAGTGGAGTTGGTGAAGAACTTCAGAGCGAGTGGAGATGAAGAGCAGTTGGTGGGGGTGCTGTTGTCAATCAACTGCGTTAGTGCGGGACTGGGCTGGACCGGCTAATCAGATTATTAATTATCAGAAACATAAATGTATAGATACTTAGGAGTATTTGAAAATGACAAATGAATTAATCTCTCCACTTTCCGGACTTAGACGTCTTATCGAATCTAATCAGATTGACGCACCTGACGACTTTCTTAAGGATAAGGCTCCAGTCTGGTCTCCACATAACAAGATCATCAACGTGACACCGGGTCCAGCTTTTGGATCTGAATTGGTTACTCAATTTTCATCTAACCAAACAAGAGGCATGCGTGGACCAGGCGTCGCGAAGTTTTTTACATCGGTTCGCGAGGCGTACGGGAAATTAGTTGATATGCAAGATGGCGGTAGGGCTTTGTTCTTCACCGGCTCTGGTACCTCTGGTACAGAAGCTGCTGCAGGCTCATGTCGCACGCCAGAGGAAGCAGGTTCCGACAAGCCAGCCATTGTAACCCTAGAGATCGGCGCTTTCAGTACTGCAATGGGTAACTGCGTTGAAAACCTGGGCAGAAACGTGATTCGCATAAAAGGTGAAATTGGTGAAGACCTGCCATTTGATAAGTGTAGAGAGGTGTTAGAAAAAGACACTGAACATAACATCAAGATGGTAATGGCGCCACATAACGAAACGGGCGCAGGGGTGACGACTGACCCTAAGAAGTTACGTGACTTACTGGATGAACTAAACCACCCAGCGCTTCTTGTTATTGACGGTATTTCTTCCATCGCCAGCATGCCATGTTCTATGACTGAAATGGGAATCGACATGCTAATTGGCTGTAGTCAGAAAGGTATGATGGCTACGCCTGGTATCGGCATGCTTTCTCTTAGCCCTAAAGCGATTGAGAAAATTCGTGAGGCCGAAAAACAGTTGGCAGATGCGGGCATTAAAAAAGGCCAACACTACCTTAACCTTGGCAAGATGATTGATGCCATGGAAACCACTGGCCTGCACCTTGAAACGCCAGGAAATTACGCCCAATTCGCTGTGGCTTTGGATGCACTTGCGATCGAAGGCATTGAACGTGTTTGTGAGCGTCATAAAGATTGCTCTGAAATCTTCCGTGCCGCCGCAGATGGCGCAGGCTTAGAGCTTGTGGCAAAAGATGTCAGTACGAGATCTAATGCAGTAACTGCTATCAAATCACCAGAAGGTTTTGGTGAGAAAAAAATCATGGAAGTGCTAAACATCATGTACTTCAAGCACGCTGTAGAAGCGGCCGCTATTCCAGGCGCTCCTGATCTGGGCTGGCGTCTTTGCGCGACAGGCGGCATCCAGCCTCAACACGCTCTGTCGGCTTCTATTGCCTTCCTGAAGTCAGCTGAAGAAGCAGGATTACCGGTTGACGTTGACAAAGGTATGTTAGCTGCGTCTAAGGCGTATAGCGAAGTTGCTAAGTATCATCGCCCACTGCCCGGTATTGATGTGTACGGACGTTAAGCCTGTTAAAAATATTGAATAAGCTGAAGGAAGGGCTCTCTTAACTAAAGAAAGTCTTTCCTTCGGTTAGGACGGGCTATTTTCCGCTACTACTGCGTTGCTTCGCGACTTGTTCGCAGTTGAACTTAGTCGTTAAATCTGAACGTCCGCTTTCAGTATGAAGCAGACATTCAATAGATTTTGCTAAAGAGAAGCAAGTTTGCATTAGTGAACGCAGAGTGGTTTTATATCTAAAAATTAAATTCAATTAAGGAGTAAAATGAAAGTTGATTATTGCAATAGATTTTGATGGCACGATAGTAGACCACAATTACCCACTTATAGGCAGACCAGTTCCACACGCCATTGAAACTATGAAAAGGCTTATTAAGGAAAAACACTTGCTTATTCTATATACGGTGAGAAGCGGCAAGTATTTAGATGCTGCGGTAGATTACTGTGAAGAAAATGATATCCAGTTCTGGGCAGTGAACAATAACCCAGAGCAGAGCAAATGGTCTGACTCACCGAAAGTTCATGCAGATAAGTATATCGATGATGCGTCAGTAGGTGTGCCGCTAAGGGAATACCCGGATTTTCTTAGACCGGCTGTATGCTGGGAATCTGTGTCGAAGTATTTTTTTAACCCCACGAACAGTTGATGTTAAGCGGATTATTTCTACCTGAACGTCTGCTTTCAGTATTTAGCGGACATTCAATATTCGGTTGTCGAAATAAACAGAACTTTCCCGTTTTCGATGTTTGGTGGCTCATATTAATCACCATGAATGTCTTGAGACTACTTGATCACTGAATCATAACTTTCCCATAAATGGTCATTAATAGGAAAGAATCAAGGTAATTTCTTATCAATTAAATTTAGGGCAATCGTGTCTCATTTTTTTTGAAGGGATACAGCCATTCCATAGAAAGGCAACCACAGTGGAATAGCCGCCTTGAGTTTCTTGGAACACATCTGGTCACAGGCAAACCAGAGGCGTTTCAGCGTGGTTAATAACGGTGGTGACGGATAGACTGGCCCGTTGCGGCTTACGCAACTTGCCGCGCAGGTTCAATGACCGTATCGCATATTTGCGGTGATAGCCGCACACGGCACAGAATTCATCAAGAATAGTTGCCTTGGCCTTTTTACCTGCTCGACGATAACGAAGTCGAATCGCTTTTAGATAGGCCTGCCGTTGATTTTTACCCATATTACAGTCCTCAATTTCGGTTACCTGTAATATGAGTCAACGATGCTAAACTACTACTCCCTAGGGTTACATTTAATTTGAGTCAATGCGCAAGAAGAAAAGGATATTGACTAGACGACGAAAGTTTCCTAACCTTAAATTCTATATAGTTCCATGGTCTATGTGGAAATAGATAACAACAGGTAAATTTATATCCGGGAATATTTCTATAAAATGTTGAATATGTAAATATGATTTACGTTATCTAAATATGCTTAACATATTATATATTCGACGGATTATAGCCCTTGTTTTTATTTTTCATAACATGATGAAATCATTATGTTATTTAAGATAATACGAAAATATTCTTAACATTGGCATAGTGTCTGCATAGGTAATCATAAGTTGTTCAAATTACTCATACATGAAAAAAACAACAGATGTCCCAAGCTACTTTACGTATTGGTCAATTAGCAAAACAGCTGAATACGACAACAAAGACACTTCGGTTTTACGAAGACATAGGACTGTTTACTTCAATAGCACGCAGTGATGCGGGCTATCGACTGTATGATGCTAAATCAATTAACCAAGCACGCCTGGTTTTACAACTGCGACGATTGGGGTTAACGCTTAAGGAATTAAATGAGCTACTCAATAGTAAGGATACTCGATCATTCCGGCAGCGGGTAACCAGCCTGATGGATGAAAAATTACGCGATACTGATGAAAATCTGGTCGTACTTCAAGGTCGCCGGGACGATCTGGCTGCTCGCCATCAAGCGCTATTATCAACTCCCAGAGACAGGGTGGCCGATTGTATTTGTGATGCCTTTTTAAGTCCCTGTACATGCGCGAATGAACAATCTACAAAATAGTATCGACGTTCATTATTTCAACGACAATAAGTAGTTGACCTTCCCCTATGGAGGAAGGTTTACCATACATAAAACGTAATCAATCTTTAGCTTATTTAGAGGGTATTAGTCATGGCAAATGGCCTCAACGAAGTACCATTAACTAACGCACACTCACCCACCTTCACACTCGAAGAAGGCCCAATCACAGAGGTACATGCCTTTTGGTTGGCCGGGTTGAGTTGTGATGGATGTTCGATCGCTACTCTCGGTGCCAGGAATCCCAGTGTTGAGCAATTAATGACCGCGGCTATTCCCGGCATACCAAAAGTTATCCTGCACCACCCGGTACTTGATACGGAGGCAGGTCACCGTTTCATGGAGCCTTATCACCAGGCAGTCCGTGGTGAACTGGGGGCCCCATACGTGGTGTTGTACGAGGGCTCAGTGGCCGATGAGCAAATCGCCGAGGAATACGGCGGCTACTGGTGCGCCATGGGTTTGGAAGAAATGGCTGATGGTAGCAGGCGACCATATACAACCGCAAAGATGTTAAAAGATCTTGCCCCAGGCGCTGCAGCAGTTTTAGCCGTGGGCACCTGTGCCACCTGGGGAGGAGTTCCTGCAGCTGTGGGTAATGTGACTCATGCTATGGGAACAATGGATTTCCTGGGTAAGGACTATCTAAGCGCCCTGGGTCTACCGGTGATTAACATCCCTGGTTGTGCGCCAATAGGTGATAACATCACCGAAACCATTACCGCCGTGCTGATGTTCCTTGCCGGAGTTGCCCCTTTGCTTGAGCTAGATGAACTCGGTCGACCGGCCTGGATGTTTGGTGGGACGGTGCATCAGAGTTGCACACGTGCCGGTTATTATGAGGAAGGGCTGTTCGCCGATGAATATGGACAGAAAGAGTGTCTGGTGGAACTCGGTTGTTGGGGTCCTGTGGTGCAATGTAATATGACCAAGCGCGGCGCACTTGGGCACAATGGCGGTTGTATGAACACGGGCGGTATCTGTATCGGTTGCACCATGCCTGGTTTTCCCGATGCCTTTGCGCCTTTCTATAAGGCCCCGCCTGGCAACTTTATCTCTGGTACAGCAAGCCGCATGGTTGGCAGCTTTATCCGGCCACTCAGGCGGATTAGCCAACAAAGGAGCAATATGACTAACCGCTGGAATAAGACCGGTCACATACCGAGTGGTTGGGGTCATGTGCAAGCACCGGGTATATTCATGAAGGGATTCCACTACTTCTACAAAAAAATTCAAACCTGGGGTAGTGGTTTTCATCCTGATGGTACAGCCCAACAACGCAAGTTGCAGGCATCGGCACATCGCTTTATCAAGGAAGGTGGAAAGCGTTCAGATGAGAGGATGTATGCAGAAGCGGAGGCCGGTAGATGAGTGCGAATGAGATCTATCAATGGTGGTTTATCTGGTTGGCAATAGGTGGCGGTATTGTGGTTGCGGCTGCGACCTTGTTGACTACGATTGTCGTTGTGGCGCACAAGATTGCCGTATTAGCTAATACTGCCCTTGCAGTCCTGCTTGACATTGAAGCGAACACCAAGTCTATCTGGGAACTCAATACCTCCAAGAAAGTGGCCAATGATATCCTGGGTGGTGCAACAGCGATTGAAGATAATGCCGTCGCTATCCTCAATGCCCTGTCGAAGTCTGAAGATGAAAAGGCTGCTTAATAAACCTGAACAAAAGGAAACTTAAATGGAACTACCTACTTCTCCTGAACAGGCCGCACAATTTGTCTGGATAGCCTCGTTAGTGGTTGGACTGGTCGTTGCCCTGGTGGTGGCGCTATTGCTATGGCTGATCCACCGTGAGGCTGGTGTTATCAATCAACGTGTAGACAAGTTATGGGAGGTGGGTCAACGGGTTGCCTCTAATACCATTCAGATCCCTGTCCTTTACAGGATTAACGAAACGTTGGAAAAAATT
>JACZSJ010000175.1 GCA_022574295.1 Pseudomonadota bacterium | reverse complement strand
CCCGGCAACCGTGCCCGTAAGCCGGGCGATCTCCCGCACGTGATAGCGTTTATCTGGATTTAACAACAACAGGGCGAGTACCCGGCGCCGGTAATCCTTGAATAATATTTCTGCCAGTTTTGAAGACATAGATGACTAATCGTAGCTATTTTCGCTACATTAGTAGCTTATTTTGCTACATTAGTCAAGAATACTTAAGCAGATATCAAACAGAAAATCCTCTGCAACTTAATTCGAAATTCAGCTTGCTCTACTTTCAATAAATGGGGCCATAGTGATTTAATTTTAGCCAGTTGTTTAACCACCAAAGATTGATTTTGGGTTAAATACGCCCCGGATGGTACAATAAAAAATTCCAGGACGAGTTACAGGGACGACTTTATAGACGGACAACTGCAAGGGTATTACTCCTATTGTTATCCTGAATCGAAGGGAGGAACCTTGCTTTTAAATTAGTATCAAGAGATCAGATTTCTCCCAAACTCACCGACATCCATCATATTAACTCGTTAAATTCATCCACACTGAGATTTGCTTGTCGAATGATGGCACGGAGTGTCCCTCTATCAAGTTCTTTGTGTTCAGGAACCACCAATTGTGCAAAGGGATCATCACGGCGCAAGATGATATGACTGCCTTGTTACCGTTTTTTATAAAAACCAATTTTTGATAAGGCATCAACGCACTCTCTTCCTGAGAGCCGGGGTAACTTACTCACAAAGCAACAAGCATAGTATCAAAGTGATCTTCTGGAACGGACAAGCCATCTTCTTCAAGCGCAGCGATATAACCCTCAATGGCCTCTTTAATATTTTCCAGGGCATTTCCCCGGTCTTTCCCCTGGCTGATGCAGCCAGGCAGACTGGGGCATTCAGCAATCCAGCAACCATCTTCTCCTGGATGAACAACAATTTGTCGCATAGGTAAGTCCTCGTATATGACTATGGTGACAACATGCTCATTTTAGCAGCTAATGGGCCAGTCAGGCGAGCAGGAAGGTGCAATAAAGCGAAGTGATGCCTAACGGCAGTTTTCTCCCTCTGGTCGAAATAACAAATGCTGTGTCATCCCGAACCGAAACCTCATCATGTCATCTCGATACGAAGGGACGCCTACGTGGATGGATGTAGGTAGGTAGAGTAACGCATGGAGCTGTTACCGAGAGATCCTGGGATCTTGCTTTTAAATTAGGGAAACTCAGATTAAGTATCTTTATCGTCATGCTGGTGAATACCAGCATCCAGTAAACAATTGTTTTGACTGGATTCTGGCCGGAGCCTGTGCTGGTATGTCGTAAGCCAGTACCAGAATGACGACTAAATGAATTTTGCAACTTGTTCAGACCTTCCTTAAATAATTTCATATTAATAAATGCCTATATTACCTATGTCATAGATCCCTACAGTATCCTCTGGTATTTCAATCGTTATAGTATCCTTGGGGAAAGAAAATAGTTGCAATTGATACTTGCCTGGTTTCAATCTATCGATATAAAACTTGCCTTTTCGATTGGTAAAGAAGGGCCGTGCATCTTGTTGATTATCATCCAGTGCAATCAATTTTCCTGTTTCCAGGCTGGCCAGTTCACCCTCACGAATATTTAAAACACCCGCTAACAACACATTCGTATCTCCTCCCAGAGGAACGATAGTGCCGCTACGAAATGTCGGTAACAGATTTGGTAGATCATTTTCCAGGTTGTAACCCAACGGTAATTCCGGTACATCAATTGTTAATGTCCGCGGTTGGTATGAAATCAGATCAGGGACCACGGCCGGCCCCAGTAGTCCGGATTCAGATTGATACGAATCCCTGAACAGATTGACTCCAATAGCCTGATCGCCTATTGAGGTATGCGGTACCACAATCGCAAAGCTGTCTCTGATGGGACGGGAAATTCCAAAGTGACCACCGGCATATGCCATGGCACTTGCAATACTCACCGAGGTACGCTTGATCTGGGATTGCTCAGTATCACGCGGCCATTCCAGATCATGACGCAGTGTCGCTTCAACACGATTACCTT